>CAMYIJ010000013.1 GCA_947258375.1 uncultured Acidimicrobiaceae bacterium | reverse complement strand
TGAGTCCTTCGAGGCGGACTAGTTCTTGTTCCATAGAGTCCACCGACGAGTACTCCTCGAGGACTTGTTGGGCTTCTGTTGATAGGGTCAACATGGTTCCCATAATGCCAACCGGGTGTGACACAAACCGGCCGGAATCGGCTGATATAGAAAGAAATCTCGGGAATCCACAAGAATCTCGCTGAGTTGTGATTCGACCCTGACGGGAGCCACGAAGACCCGAATCCGGAGACACCCCAAACATCCGACCACACCTCAAGTCCGCCCCCTTCGCCAGCAATTCGAGTCCGCCGGACATGCGGCGACCGAACCGCGTCGGTGCCTGCCGTTGCTCCCCTCTACCCGCTTCGGCGACTACGTCACCGGCGGGACCCGGCTCGGGACGTTTGGCTTGCGGCAGGACCACAGCGCTTCGGAGGTGGGGCCTCACCCAAACCCCCCTCGTCTCCCATGCGGGGAGACACATACGAGGGACCACCCCCGCCGCCCGCGACCTCCTTCGCCAGCAGATTCGAGCCGGCCCGGCGGACGGCGACTGAGTCGTGCCCGACAATGGTCCCCTCTACCCGCTTCGGCGACTGCGTCACCGGCGGGGCCCTTCTCCCCGCCGGGGAGACACATAGAAGGGACCGCCCCGACAACCGCCCCCCGGCCCTTGGTGCGCCCTCCGACGGACCGCTAGACCCGGTATCTGCCCAGGAGCTCGGCGTATGCCTGGGCGTTCGTCGTCGGTGAAGTGTCCTCGGCAGCGGGACGGGGGAGCGGATCAGCGGGTCCGGCATCGTCTGCGAGGTAGATCTGGCCGACGACCATTCGCCCGGTCTCAGCCAGCGCCGTGAGTTTGGCGAAAGCTGCGGCCCGGTCGGCCGGGTCGTGGTCGCCGTCGGCGTCGAGGTCGTGCAGCGATGCCTCCCACACCGGGTAGGTGTCGTTGTAGGTGACGCACGGTGACAGCACCTCGATGAAGGCGAAGCCGCGGCCGGCCCTGGCATGTTCCACCGCGGCCAGCATCAAACGATCGAGCTGGTCGGTCCAGCGGGCGAAGCCGCGGGCCAGGAAGGTTGTCGACGGAATGGACAGGCCGAGGCTGATGGCGTCGAACTCGAGGGCGGCGCTGCCGTTGGATTGGAAGGTCGGTGAGTTCTGCCCCTTGGTGAGTCCGTACACACCGTTGTTCATCACCACGTATGTGAACGAGGCGTTGCGCCGGAACGAATGAACGAGATGGCCGGCAAGATGGACACCGGCGGCCGTTGGGAGCACCCGGCCGTGGAGGGCGTGGTAGCCGTAGGTCCCCAGGTTGTTCTGCACCGTGCCGCTGCAGCCGATGCCGGCCAGGATCATTGTTTCGTGCGGCGGGATCTCCAGCGTCCGGATCGCGCCGTTCATCGCCGCCTGAACGCCGAAGTGGCCGCACCCGGCACACCAGATCGGGATGGCGGGCTGGTAAGTCGTCGTCATCGGGCCACCCCCTCGGCATCGAGAATCCTGGCGGCCAGCGCACCCGGCCGGAACGGGATGCCGTCGTATTTGAGGATCGAGCGCAGCCGATCGTGGGGCGCTCCAACGGACGCAATGAGATGGCTCAGCTGACCCTCGGCATTGTGCTCGACGATGTAGACCCGTTCATGGTCGCGGATGAATTCGACCGTCTCATCGAGGACCGGCCACAGCGTTCGGGGCTGCAAACCGCTCACGGGGAAGCCCCGCGCCGCCAGCCGCTCCGTAGCCTCCGCCATTGCCCCCAACTCCATGCCGATGCCGAGCATGCCGATGGTCGCGTCGGGGTCGCCCCAGCGTCGGCCGAGCGGCAGGTCGTCTCTAACCGCTGCGATCTTGCGAGCCCGCTTGTCGACCATCGCCACCCGGTTGGCGGCCGCGGTGTCGACCTGACCCCACTCGTTGCGCTCGTTACCCGTGACGAGGCTCATGCCCGCGGGGGTGCCGGGAACGGCCCAGGGCGAGACGCCGTCGTCGGTGACGGCATAGCGCCGGTACTCGCTGGTTGCGCTCAGATCGTCGGCGTCGAGGCGCTTTCCCGCCGCGAGTTGTACGGCATCAACGGCAAACGGCGCGGTCGTAACTGAGTCCTGGGAGACGGCCTGGTCGAGGATCAGATAGACCGGGCCCTGGATGCGCTGCGCCAGGTTGGACGCCGCGACGGAAAGCTCGAAACAATCGTCGGGCGTGGAGGGGGCGAGCACAATGCGGGGAAAGTCCCCGTTGCCGCCGTGGACGACCATGTTGATATCGCTTTGCTCAGGTTTGGTCGGCATACCGGTCGAGGGACCGGAGCGTTGACAATCGACGACGACCAGTGGGATCTCCGCCGATCCGAGATGGCTGACACCTTCCTGCATCAGCGAAATGCCGGGCCCCGACGTTGCCGTCATGCTTCGGGTTCCTGTCATCGCGGCGCCAATAGCCATGTTGACGGCCGCCAGTTCATCCTCCGCCTGAATGGCAACACCACCGAATCGCGGCAGCATGCGCTCGAGCCAGGTGAGGATCTCGGTGGCCGGCGTGATCGGGTATCCGGTGAAGAAGCGTCCCCCGGCCGCCAGGAACCCGAAGGCGACGGCTTCGTTGCCGCTGATGTGGATGCGGTCCGAGGCGGCAGCCCGATCGAGGGTGAGCGGGCCGGCTCCCTCAGTGAGCCCGTTGTCATCGGCATAGGCGAAGCCCGCGCGCAACGCGCCGAGGTTGGCCTCGGCAACCCGTGGCGGCAGATGAGCGAAGCGGCGGCTCAGGACGTCGGCCGCCTCGTCGTCCGGCACGCTGAGAATCCGGGCCACAACGCCGAAGCCGAGGCTGTTCTTGAACAGATCCCGGCGCAGGTCGCGCACCGCCAAGCGGGCGAACGGGATCTCGTAGACGGTGGCCCCGGCCGGCAGGTGTTCTCGAGGCGCCGGACCGCCAGAAGAGTCGAAGATGACAAAGCCGTTCTCGGCGAGCCACGGCCCCCCTCGTTCGACGGCTTCCTCGTCGAAGGCCACCAGGAGATCGAGGGCGTCTCCCATACATCCGCGAGGCGCGATCGAGGCACGCATCAGCGCGGCGGCGTGCCCGCCCTTGATGCGGGAAGCGACGTCGCGGGAGGTGAACATCCGGAACCCGCTGCGCCCGACGAGAACGCCGAGCAGGTTGGCCACGGTCAGCGACCCGTCGCCACCCTGGCCGGCGACCATCACGTTGATGTCGTTGAGTTTCCGCTGAGTCTCCAGGGTCATGCTTTCGCTCCAACCTCGCCGTCCTCGGGCGGAGCGGGCGGCGCCCCGGGGCCCTTGGTGTAGAAGGTCTTCGGATCGAGCCAGCCGAGCTTCTCGCGCTCCTGGTGGGTCGGCATCTGGGCGGGCAGGGGCCGGTTGACCTTCTTGGCCGCCGAGAGGCGGTTCATCAGGAATTCGCCGCGGGGCTCGTCAGAGAGCGGCCGGGTCTCCAGCCAGCCGTCGTCGATGGCCGCCTGCAGCGCCCGATGGCCTTCCGCGGTGCGCACCAGGGTGTAGGTCCAGCCGTCGAGGCCGATGCCCCCGGCGGCCAGGTCGGCGTTCTCGGCCCCATAGTCGAGGCAGTAGAGACAGGCCGGCCGGGCGAAGTCCCGGTATTTCCGGAGGGAGGCCTCACGGACCTCGCCGTCGTCGAGGCGGATGACGACCTTGCCCTTGATGTTGATGTTGTCGATGCGCTCCGGAGCGACGTCGATCATCTCGCCGAGCTTGATGATCGACTCGTGGGTGAAGGCCTCGGAGCAGAACAGCCCGACAACGAGCGAGATGTTGTCCCGGTACCAGTTGGCCATCTCGAGGCGGATGCTGGAGTTCTGCTGCAACCGAACTCCGTCGACCTGGCAGGGAACGCCGACGACGGCCAGCGGCTTGATGTCACGGCGCATCGCCTCCTGGAGGGCAATCGTGTTCGCCGAGTACGTGTATCGCGAAGCGGCGCAGGCCAGCACCTCGGGGCGGGTCATCGCCAGGGTGTGCTTGCCGATCTGGTTGTTGTCGGGCAGGACGTCTCCGAGAACGGCTCCGCCAAGCGTCCCCGTCTCGAGCCCGTGGATCATCAGGGTCGAAACCATGCCGCCGTCCTGACCCCGTTCGAGGATCTCGGAGTCGGTGGATCGGGTGTACATCGCGTAGCTGTAGGTGCCGTACCCCTCGTCGATCTGTGGATCGCGAAAGTCGAGCATCCGGGGCAGGTCCTTGTCCACCGGTCGCAGCACCGGGCACACCTCGGCGCAGAGCACGCAGTAGACACAGGCTTCGGTGCGGGTGTCCACGGGCCGCTCGTCTTCGTAGTCGAAGACGTCCACCGGGCAGATGGTGAGGCAAGAGGCACAGCCGATGCACTTGCCGGTGTCGACGATCTCGCGCATCAGGAAATCGACGGCACGGAACCCGCCCCGGTTCAGCTCGGTGCGCCAGGCATATGGCCACTCGTGGGGGTCGGCGCCTTCGGCAAGCAATCGGTGATAGCGCTCCTGGACGCGCCGGACGACCGGGTCCGGGGAGGGGGCTCCAGGCGTCGGTCGCTCGGAAACGGAATGCGTCATCCGGGAAGGCTACGCCGGTTTGTCACGGATGGCGCAATCCCCTCACATCTCGAGCACAAACTGGGCACCGTCAACCAGCTGTTGCGTGCCGCAGTCCTGCTCACCGACAAAGAGGCACACCTCAGTCGGTGGTTCAGCGTGGTCGTCACGGAATCGGGCACAGCCGTCACCATCCGTGACCTCAGTGCTCCAGGTCCGCGGTGCGGTCGGGTAACGGTAACGAGCTCCGACCTCGACCTCCGGGACCGAGATCCCCTCGCCATCTACGACATGGACGGAGAAAGCCACTGTCATGGCCGGCCTCTGTGCCTCCTTCCCGGTCGATCGACGTTCGTGCGCATCAGGTCGCGGCTAGGGATTGGACCAGGCTCTCAAAGCCGTCGATCGGGAGCGCTCCGGCGTTTCGGAAAACGACGGTCCCGGTGCTGTCGATAGCCACCCAGAACGGGAATGCGGTGAGCCCGAACGCGTCCGAGACCGAGCCGATCTCATCGTCAACGATCACTGGTGCCGTCCATCCCTCGCGCTCCAGCCACTGATTCGGCGGGTAATTCGTCCGGTTCTCCTGAACTCCGGTGTTGACCGAAATGAAGTCGACATCAGTAGGCAGGCCGTTGTCTTCAAAGTAGGGCGCTAAGTCCGAGACCTCGGACTGGCAGCCTGGTCACCAGTGCGCCAGGAACAGAAGCAGCTTGGGCCGGCCGTCGTTGACGATCGACACGGCGTTGCCGGCGAAGTCGGCTCCAACCACCTCCGGCATGGGAGCACCCAGGGCAGGATCGGCCCCGCCTTCGGGGAGGCGTGCGATGGAGCCTGTGACCTCAACCGGACCGTAAGCGATGGCCTCGTCCGTGACGTCCGACCCGCCGCCAAGGAGTACAACCGCGACGAGTGCGGCTGCAATGACGACAAAGACGATTGGGACAATCGGTAATGACTTCTTCTGTTCCACCTTGCTCCCTTTTCAGTCAGGCGAGTGCGCCGAGGCTAGACGAGTTTGCGAGTGATACCGCGCGGCCACTGCGAGTGACGCGGCGATCACCAAGAAGCCGGCAAGCGCCATCAACGGAAATGATACGAATCCGAACTCCCAGATGTCACGGCTGACGCAGGAGACATCTGTTCCGCAAACTCCCGTCTCGATGCTCGGGTACAGCTGCAGGAAGTGGTGATAGGTCGCAAATATCATCCCGATGCCGATCAGCGGATACACGTACCGGCGGACGGCGACATCCTTGCGTGTCGCGGCGATGGCAAGGATCACCACCAGCGGATACATCGCGATTCGCTGGTACCAGCACAGGTTGCAGGGTGGGAAGTCGGCCACCTCGGAGAAGTAGATGCTGCCGAGAAGTGATACGGCGGCGACAGTCCAGGCAAACCACATCGCATAAGGTCCGAGGGCGTTCACGCCCCAGTCACGAAACTCCGCCAGCCTCTCCGAGTAGCGCCCGCCGATGAGCCCGATGGCCATCACGATGAAGCCGAGCAGCGCGGCCAGCGTGAACAACGCGGCGATTTGGGACGCTTGATCTACGGTCACTCTGTTGCTCTTCCCGTGGTCGATTCTGTGATCGGCCAAGTGGGGCTAGGGCTTGATATCCAGCCCCATAGTGACCGACATCGGGCGATCCATCCCGGGCCATTTGGCCGTTTTTCGGGCGGATTATCACCGACCGCCGGGGACCGAAACGATGCCAAAAGGCCCTAGGTTATGCAATAGAGATGTTGATCAGTCGCCCAACAGCGCAGCGTGCCGACAGTTGACGCTGTACTCAGGTGTGGACTGCGTCCACGGTGACCCGGGTGGGTCGAATCCGACACAAGACGCGGGTCTCCTCGTGTTGCTGTTCAGCGGGGACAAGGCCTCCGTAGAAACGGTCGTGTTTCGTGTAGGCGGCGGTCAATCGGTCGACTATGTCGAGTGCGCCGTCTTCTGTGACCTCTGCCTCCCCTCGGACCTGGAGAAACCGATTCCCATCGTCGGGGTCGGCGATCAGAATCGATACCAGCGGCCGTGCCGTCATGTTCTTGGTCTTCGTGCGTTCGGCAGTGGTGCTCACCAGGACGTTGGTGCCATCGAACCCGCACCAGACCACGGTTGCCTGCGGGAACCCGCTCGGCAGCATCGTGGCGAGCACGCCGCAGATCGGCCGTTCGAGCAGGTCGTGATGGGATTGGGGAATCGCGGCCGTCATCAGAAGTCCTCCGCCCTGACGCGCGTTGGTGTGATCCGGCACGTTACGGGGACTTCCGTCTCGGCCATCTCGGCCGGCACCACATCACCGAAGTAGTGCGGCACGTCTGTGTAGAGAACCGTGAGGGCGTCGAGGTCGGCGAGGGCCCCGGAGTCGACGAACTCCACAGTGCCCCGCACCTCGATCCAACGCCCGGAGTTGTCGGGATCGACTACGACGAGGGCTACCTTGGGCCGGGCCCGCATGTTGCGTTCCTTCTGGAATCCCTGCATCGTGCTGAGCATCACATAGGGTCCGTCGAGGCCACACCAGACGACGGTCGCCTGAGGCTGACCGCTCGGCATCACCGTGACCAGCGTGGCGTTGATCGGACGTTCCAGCAGGTCACGATGGGAGTCCGGGATGGCGACAGGGTCCATTGCTGCTGAGGCTACTCCGCGGCACTGCCTCCGGCGCCGAAGTTCGCACATCCTCCGGATTCGGCTACTGTTGCGCCCTGCCGCTGCACGGCGAGGCCGGCGTCACTGGACGCACTGCCGCTGCGGATCACGGCATCGCTCCTGGGTTTGGTTGCCTCGTCTCTCCCGCCCGCCCTCGCACAACGCGCGGCTCCGGGTTCGTGCGCCACCAGAACTGATTGCTCGCAGCCAACGGCGCGAGCCCCAGATTGATATACCAGGAGACCAACGTGTCACAGACCTTTGCCGACCTCGGCCTACCCCATGAGCTCGTCTCGCCTCTGCGCAAGGCGGGCATCACAGAACCGTTTCCCATCCAGGCCGCGACGATTCCCGACGCTCTCGCCGGCCGTGACGTCCTCGGCCGGGCTCCGACCGGCTCCGGCAAGACGCTGGCCTTCGGGCTCCCGCTGCTGGCGACGCTGAAGAAAGCCAAGCCTCGGCGTCCACGCGCGCTGGTGCTGTCGCCGACCCGCGAGCTCGCCGAGCAGATCCGATCGGAACTGGCACCCGTTGCCGCCGGCCGCGGCCTGCGGCTGCTCACCGTCTACGGCGGCGTTTCGTACCATCCGCAGCGTACGAAGCTCAAGAACGGCGTCGATCTGCTCATCGCCTGCCCCGGGCGCCTCATCGATCTCATCGAGCAGGGCGACCTGACGCTGGATGCAGTGCGCTACGTCGTTATCGACGAGGCCGACCGCATGGCGGACATGGGATTTATGCCCCAGGTGCGCCAGCTTCTCGACATGACGCCGGACGATCGCCAGACGGTGCTGTTCTCTGCGACTCTCGACGGCGATGTCGCTCAACTCACAAAGCGTTATCAGAACGACCCGGTACGCCACGAGGTCGGTAAGGATTCGCACGATGCAGGCGATGCTCGGCACCACTTCTGGCGCGTCGAACATACCGACCGACTCAATCTCGTGGCCGATGTTGTCGGAGCCAGCAGTTCGACACTCGTGTTCACTCGGACCAGGCGCGGCGCCGATCGGCTGGCCAGGCAGCTCGGCCAGAACGGTGTGAAGGCAGAGGCAATCCACGGCGGCCGCTCGCAGCGGCAGCGGGATCGGGCCCTGCGCAACTTCAAGAACGGCCAGGCTGAAGCCCTCATTGCGACCGATGTCGCCGCCCGCGGGATCCATGTCGACGGCGTGGAGTGTGTCGTGCACTTCGATCCGCCGGAGGATCACAAGGCTTATCTGCATCGTTCCGGGCGCACGGCGCGGGCCGGTGCCGGCGGTCACGTTGTGTCGCTGGTCCAGCGGGATCAGGTGCGCACCGCCGGCCGTCTCCAGGACCACCTGGGCCTGCGCGATGGTATCAACTCGCCGGTGATCGATGACCTGCTCAACGGCGGTGGCGAGCAACTCGGCAAGCGGTCTGACTCATCCGGCCGCTCCGCCCGCTCCGATCGGCCGCAGTCCCGTGACGGCCGCTCCAACGGCGGGTCGCGACGCAGTGGCAATTCTGGTGGCCGCTCCAGGCAGCCCAACAACCGCAATCGTTCGCGAAGCGCTCAGGGCGGCAATCGCAACAGCAGTGGCAACGGCAATCGGCGACGTTCCGCGGCGAACGACGGTGATGGCAATCGGCGCGTCTCGGCGGCCGAAGACCGCGACGGCAACCGCCGTGAGCCCGTGTCCGATCGTGACGGCAATCGCTCGACCACAACGAACGGCAGCAGCCGGTCTCGCAATTCCGGTTCGCGCCGGAGCACCTATGGCGGCGGGGGTCAGGGCAGCGGCGGGTCGCGTCGATCACGCGGCGGGTCGACCAACGGAAACCGGCGCCGCAAGCCGAATTCATCGGGCGGTGGCTACCAGGGCAGCTCATCTGGCTCCCGCTCCGGCGGGAACTCACAGTCGAGAAGCGGCAACGGCAGCCAGGCTGTGCGACGCCGCAAGCCGACCGGCAATCGCTCCAGCAGCTAGCGGGGTTCGTCCGGGCGATAGGCTCCAACGAGATGAAGTCGTGCGATGGGACCGTTCTGTACCCCGACGGTCGACTGGTGAGCTGTCAGCCCTAGGACGAGCGGCACGCTTCAGCCGGCGGTGCACCTCCGTCAATCTGGAGTTCGCTGGTGTCAGGATCGCCGACGGTCGCGTCAACCAGATGAGGCTGACCTCGGTTCTGTCAACCAATATAAGTTGCCTCTTCTCTTGTCAACCGTTTTCGGTTACAATGCAGGATGACAACCTGTAGAGGATGACATGGACGAACCCGCATATCTCGCCGTGATCGGCGATATCGTTGCCTCTAAACGCCTCGACCGCGCGGCGCGGACCGGGATCAGTAGCGAAATCGGGGACTTGATTGCCCGATGGAACATCGACCCGAGAGTTGCCGCCGCTTTTGTGGTGTCACGCGGCGATGAATTCGAAGGGTTGCTCTACGCCCCCGCCATGCTCTCGACGATCCTATGGGATCTGGCGACAGCGCTGCCGGACGTGGATGTTCGTATCGGGGTCGGCGTCGGTGAGATCTACACGCCGCTGGTGCCGGGAACCTCAGACGAAGTGGATGGTCCCGCCTATCACCGCGCCCGCCGAGCGATCGAGACTGCTGCCTCCGGAGGCCATCTCGGCGGTGACTTCATCGGGTTCGGCGGGCAATGGGACGCCACGCTCGGTGCCATCGCCCGGACGCTCTACGCCCAGAGAACAGGCTGGACGGCCGCCCAGCGCACAGTGGTGCGCAGCCTGCGGGCCGGGCAGGAGCAGATTCGGATTGCCGAACAGCTCGGTGTTACGCGCCAGAACATCTCCAAGCATGCGGCAGCCGCTGCCTGGCAGATTCACGCCGACCTAGAGGCGGCCTTCGCCGATTTGCTGGAGGCGGCCTGGCTGGATTCGCCTCGCCCCGGGTTCGAGGCCGCATCATGAACCTGGATCTGCCGTCCGGGTCCGATCAGTTGCTCGGTTGGGCCTGGCTCGTTCTCGGATGGGTGGTCGCCCAGTACATGCCGATTCGTGGGTTGCCAGGCAGGGAGGAATCGGAGCCGATCGTCCGGGCCGGCGTCACGATTGCCATCTCGCTTCTCCTTGTCACGGGCGACACGAACGCGGTCTCGCTCATCGCGGTCGTCGCGGCTGGGTTGGCTGCGTTGCTGGCATGGCGACGAGAGTGGGCGATCCAGAAAGACTGGACCGCGCTGTGGGAACTGGGGATCCCGGCAGTGTTCCTGTTTGCGACAGCGGTTCTGATTGCCCCGACCAATGTCGAGCCCTGGTCGTGGCTGCCTACCCTCGATGGCCGGGCCGAAGCCATGCTCTACCCGGTCCTGCTGGCGGCCGCTGTCGGCTACTCGTGGGAGGGCGGTTCCCGGGTGGTTTCCGGTGTTCTCACCCGGATGGCGATCCCTAATGACGACGAGGCGCTCATCGAGAGCAGCGCCGCATCGCGCGGCGAGCTGATCGGTCGCCTGGAGCGGCTGGTCCTGATCGTGCTTGTCACCCAGGGTGCCTTCACCGCCCTGGCGTTTCTCATCGCCGCTAAGGGGTTCGTGCGTTCGAAGGAGTTCGACGACGACCGCGACTTTGCGGAGTACTTCCTCATCGGCACCCTCGTCAGCATGACCCTTGGCCTCATGTTGGGCATTGGCGTGGCCGCAATTACCTGATTCGGGTCATCCCAGGCACAGAGCAGCTCGGTGGACTACCGTCACTCTGAGTGGGCGCCTCAGCTACCGGGGGCGTACGTGCTACTTGCTCTACGAAAGGGGTTTCGGCGTGCTACCAACCAGGTACACATCACCGCGTCGGCTGCTGGTGCTGACGGCGGTCTTCGCCATCGTCGCGGCAGTTTTTGCGGCACCGGCCAGTGCGGACAAGAACGACAACAACGGCCGGGGGGCGGAGAATTCACGTGAAGTGAACCTCCAGATCCTGGCGATCAACGACTTCCACGGGAACATCGCGACTTCGTCGGGCTCGTTCGGCGGAACCGGACGTGCCGACTTCCTGGCGGCCAACATTGCCGCTGCCGAAGCGGCTGCTCCCGGCCACTCGATCTTCGTGTCGGCCGGTGACCTTATTGGCGCATCTCCTCTCATTTCGGCGCTCTTTCACGACGAGCCGACAATCGAGGCGATGAACTTGATGGGCCTCGACATCAACGGTGTGGGTAACCACGAGTTCGACGAAGGCCCCGAAGAGTTGCTCCGGATGGCCCACGGCGGCAGCCACCCCGTTGATGGTGATCTCGATGGCGACGGCTTCGCCGGAGCCGACTTCGAGTTCCTCGCGGCCAATGTGGTGGTTGATGAGACGGGCGAGACCCTCTTCCCGTCATACACCATCCGTAACTACGACGGTGTCAAGGTGGCCTTCATTGGGATGACCCTCGAAGGCACTCCGACGATCGTTACACCGAGCGGAGTTGCCGGGCTCACTTTCAACGATGAAGCAGAGACGGTGAACGCGCTGGTACCCCAGCTGCAGCAGAACAACGTCGAAGCGATCGTGATCCTCCTCCATGAGGGCGGGCGTTCCAACGGTGGGCAGAACGACTGCGGTACCGAGCTCACAGGTCCGATCGCAGAGATCGTTCCCTTGCTCGACGATGCAGTCGACCTCGTGATCGCCGGCCACACGAACGATGAGTTCATCTGTGAGATCGACGGCAAGTGGGTCACCATGGCCGACAACCGCGGCCGGCTGTTCACGGACATCGATGTCACTCTGAACCGTGTCACCAAGGACCTGACGGTGCAGGCGATCAACAACGTCGCCAACCTACAGGACGGGGTCACTCCCGATCCGGTCCTCACGTCGCTCATCGACAAGTACGACGCCTTGTCGGCACCGCTGGCGAATGCCGTGATCGGAACCACGACCACCGACATCTCCCGTTCGGGGAACGCGGCCGGCGAGTCCGCACTCGGTGACATCATTGCCGATGCGCAGTTGGCGGCAACTGCAGATCCCGGCTTCGGCGGGGCCCATGTGGCGTTCATGAACCCGGGCGGCATCCGCAACGACATCACCTTCGCTTCGAGTGGACCGGAGGCCGATGGTGAGTTCACGTTTGGTGAAGCGTTCGGCGTTCAGCCGTTCGGCAACAGCCTGGTGACGATGACACTGACCGGCGCTCAGATTGAAGCGTTGCTGGAGCAGCAATTCGACAACCCGGCCCCGGGCTCGAACCGGATCCTGCAGGTGTCGTCCGGCTTCTCGTATGAGTGGTCCGCGTCGGCGCCGGCTGGGGCCAAGATCGACCCGGCGAGCATCATGATCGACGGCGTTATCGTCGATCCGGGTGCCAACTACAGGGTGACGGTGAACAGCTTCATGGCCGACGGAGGTGACAACTTCTCCATCCTGGTTGACGGCACCGACAGGCTCGGTGGTGAGGTGGACCTCGACGCCCTGGTGATCTACTTTGGGGCCAACTCTCCGGTTGCCCCCGGACCCCAGGACCGGATCACCCAGATCCCGTAATCAAGCAGTCGCAACGACGCAACAGGAAGTGCCCGGCCGCCGCGGTCGGGCACTTCCTTGCGTTCGTTGTGCCTAAAACGGGGCTATAGCCACGTTCTAAGCACAACGAACGCAAGGATCCTCACCGTTCTTCGGCTCCACCGGCACGGGTTCCGACGCCGACGCTCGGTGGCGTCAGGCTGGTGGTCGGAGCGCCTGCCTTGGAATCGGCCACGATGTTGGTCACAACGCCCGTAATGATGGCAACGACCCCGATAACGGCATATACGGTGAGAGTCTCGTTGAGGACGATCACGGAGGAGAGGAGGCCGACGACCGGTACTGCCATCAGCGACAGGTTGGTCGACGTCACGGGCAGTCGCTGCAGCACCATCTGCTGAGCCCAGAGAGCAAAGGCCGATGCGATCGCCGACTGGTAGGCGATGTTGGCGGCCAGTCCCCACGACCAGTCGATTTGAGGCAGTCCCTCGAGCAGCAGCGCCAGCAACACAAGGGGCGGAGTGGCCATCAGGAACTGCCACGGAACGACGTCGCGGGGGCTCGAATACCAGCGGTGACCGCGGATGTGGACCGATACCGCCGCGTGGAGAATCGCGGCCACCAGGAGGATGGCATGGCCGAGCACCACATCGCCGTCAGACCAGTCCCGCTCCCATGGCTCGACCAGCG
Source organism: uncultured Acidimicrobiaceae bacterium (assembly GCA_947258375.1). Classification (GTDB taxonomy): domain Bacteria; phylum Actinomycetota; class Acidimicrobiia; order Spongiisociales; family UBA5794; genus JAHEJX01. Next base: position 130,139 of record CAMYIJ010000013.1, on the reverse strand, counting down.
CAACGATTCCCCCGATCCCGATGGCCAAGCCGGCCCACCGCACCGCGGTCAGGCGCTCCTTGAGGGCCACCGCCGCGATCGGGACCGTCCACAGGCTGGCGGTCCACACCAGCACGGCGGTCCGACCGGCGTCGACGAACTGGATTCCCACGTAGACCATCCCGGTCATGATCGTAAGGCGCCCCAAGGCAACGGACGCGACCACCGGTAGATCGCGGCGATCGGCGGCTTTGATGCGTCCCGTCAGAGCGCTCGCAGTCCAGACAAGGATTCCGGCGCCTACCACCCGAAGGACGACGAACCACCATGGGCTGGCTGATTCCAGCCCGATTGAAATCAGCGGCCAGTTGAGTCCGAGAGCAAAGACGACTCCGGCTATCAGCAGATAAGCAACGAATCGGGTGGGGGGTCGAGGCCGGTCGGATGAAGTGGAAACCACCGGAGGCGCAATGTCGCTCATCGCGGCCCGTCTGCGGCCCGCGGGGCTTCGAGTTCCGCATCGGCAAGGAAGGTCAACATGGTCTCGTAGCCGGACGCAATGTGGGCCCGGACCAATGCGCTCAGCCGAGCCGGCTCCGCATTGCGCGCCGCCTCGAGCATCAGGAGGTGCTCGCTGCGAGCGGACTCCTCGTTGAACTGGTGGGCGATGCGGCTGTACCGGTCCGTGAGCTGGCGTATCCGATCGACGAGCTCGACCATGCGCGGCCGCGGTGCCCTCTCGTATATCGCAGCGTGAAAAGCGTTGTTGGCCTCGAGCCAATCTACGGGGTCGAGGGAGTCATCCATGCGACGCAGCTCGCGCTCCATCGCCGCGAGGTCGGCGGCTGTGAGCCGCGGCACCGCAAGTTCACACAGGGGAGGCTCGAGCAGGTCGCGCAGCTCGTACAACTCCTCGAGGTCGCCTATCGAGAGCGGAGCTACCGAGGCTGAGGCGTTGGGGCGCAGTACCACCAGGCCTTCGCCGGCCAGCTGCAGCAAGGCGTCGCGCACCGGGATCCGACTCACGCCGAGCTCTTGAGCGAGTCGCGATTGGCCCAGCCGGCTCCCCGGGGCCAGCTCTCCGCTGACGATCCGCCGCCTGATCTGCCGGGTTGCGTCGTGGCCCGCCGTGGTGTTTGTGTTGCTCAACGCCAACTCCCGCTGGGTGGCATATTGTATACATTTCATGAACCTCCCTTCACAGCCTTAGACACTTGATGGGCCAGGGGCTAGCGTCTTGTATACGAATACTGGGTGGAACTGGAGCTGCGAGCGAGCCGGGCAGACTTGGCGAGACGCAGAAACAGTGTGGATGCGAGACTTGAGACGGTTATGACACGAATCGAATTGATCACCAGCCGTGACGGCCTCGATGACGACACCGCCGCGGTGTTCGACTGGGTTGTGGAGAGCCGGGGCCAGATGCTGCGCCCGTTCGAGGTGTTGCTACACGCTCCGGCGCTGGCACAACCGGTGGCCGAACTCGGGCACGTCGTGCGGTACGAGTCGCGCCTCGACCCTGCCGACCGGGAGCTCGCCATCCTGACGGCCGGAAAGGCCCACGGCTGCGCATTCGTCTGGGATTCGCATCTCGACCACGCTCGCCAAGCCGGGGTGCGCGAGGAGGCGATTAGCGTCCTTGCTGCCGGGCCCGGGGCGCTCAGCGTCCGCGAGCAGACCCTGGTCGGCTTTGTGAGGTCGCTCGTGGCAGGAAGCGCCGTCGACGACGATACGTACAACTCGGCAGCTTCCCTGCTCGGCTCGGCCGGGGTCGTGGAGCTCGCCACCATCGTCGGTTATTACACAATGCTCGGCTACGCGATGAGCGTCGCCGAGGCATGTTGACACGAGGAGATGAACTTATGTCGGATCGGGTCACGGTATTCGCCAGCTTCAAGCCGACCGAGGAGGCACACGATGCCTTCAGGGAGCTGATGGCGATGATGGTGGACCATACGCGCCGGGAGCCGGGTTGTGAGGCCTACAACCTCTATGCCGACGCCGGCGGGGGCTACCACCTCTTCGAGATCTACTCGGACGAGGAGGCCCTCCAAGCCCATCGCGACGCGGCCCACTACAAGGAGTATCGTGCCAAGGTCGTCGACATGCTCGACGGCGGCATAGGGGTGCTGGTCCTGAGCGCAATCGACGCAGTCGGCTGAGGTGGCACCTGCGGGCCTCGGTTCGGCCGGTTGAGCTGTAATGGCGGGCTTCTTCGTAGACGTCTCGCCGCTGCGCGCCTCGCGCGATTTCCGAATGCTGTTCATCGGCCAGACGGTGTCGCGCCTCGGCCGTCAGGTGACGTTGGTGGCCGCACCCATCCAGGTCTTCGATCTCACCGGATCAACACTTGCCGTCGGCCTGCTGGGATTGGCGCAGTTCCCGGCACTCTTCCTGGGGTCGGTTGTCGGTGGGCTGGCCTCCGACTCGCGCGATCGGCGTATGGTTCTGATTTGGGCTCAAGTGCTGTTTGCCGCCAGCACCGCCGGCCTGGCCTTCAACGCTGCCTCCGCCGAGCCGTCGACTGTGGCCGTGTTCGTCCTCACCGCGGCCAACGCGTTCGTTTCGGGAATCGACTCCCCGGCCAGGTCGGCATCGATTCCACGGCTGGTGGAGTCCCGTCTGTTGCCGACGGCATACGCCCTGCAGATCCTCATGTTCCAAACGGCCAATGCGATCGGGCCGGCGGTCGCCGGGGTCCTGATCTCCCAGGTGAGCCTGGCGGCGGCCTACTGGGTCGACACGGCCACCTTCGGCGTCGCACTGTTGACCGTTCTCTTTATGGCGCCGATTCCGCCTCCAGAGGACTCGGCTCCGCCGGGGCTCAGGTCGATCACAGAGAGCCTGCGCTTCATCCGCAGCAAGCAGGAGGTGCAAGGGGTATTCCTCATCGACATCAACGCCATGATCTTTGGAATGCCGCGAGCCCTGTTCCCGGAAATGGGCCTCGAGGTGTTCAACGGCAACGAGGCGACGGTGGGATACATGTTCGCGGCGCCGGGCATAGGGGCAATGCTCGTCGGCCTGACGTCGGGTTGGGTGAGTCGGATCGTCAAGCCGGGGCGCGCCACCACGATCGCGGTTGTCATCTGGGGCCTCGGCATCGCCGGCTTCGGGCTGACCAGCAGCCTCTGGCTCGCCCTGGCATTGCTGGCGCTGGCCGGTGCCGGCGACGCCATCTCGGCGGTCTTCCGGCAGACGATCCTGCAACTGTCGACGCCGGATCGGCTTCGGGGCCGGCTCTCGGCGGTGCAGATAGCCGTCGTGGCCGGCGGACCCCGCATCGGAGATGCCGAAGCCGGTGCCGTGGCGGCCGGATTCGGGCCGCGTGTCGCGGCGTGGACCGGCGGCCTGGCGGCGGCGATCGGAGCGGTCGTCATCGGGCGATACCTGCCCCGCTTCCGCGAGTGGGAACGCCCTGAGCCCGACGCCGCCGCGGAGGCGGAGAGCAGCCGCTAGAACGCCCCGCGGTACGACCCTCCATCGAGTTGAAGGTTCTGGCCCGAGATGTACCCGGCGTCGGCGCTGCACAAGAACGCGCACGCTTTCCCGAACTCCTCCGGGGTACCCATCCGTCCGGCGGCGATGCTGCTGACGATCTCGGCCCGGGCCTCTTCATAGCTCATGCCGCTGGCGGCGGCCCGCTGCTCGGCCATATACACCTGGCGTTCCGTGTCGATTCGCTCCGGGAGCATGTTGTTGATCGTGACGTTGTCGGCGGCAACCTCGCGAGACAGCGCCTTGCATGCCGCGGTCAGCCCGGCGCGGGCGCCGGCGGACAAGCCCATCACCGAGAAGGGTGACTTCACCATCTGGGACGTTATGTTGACTATCCGGCCGAACCGCCTGCGCCGCATGCCGCCGACCACCCCCGAAATCATCATGATCGGCGCCAGCATGTTTGCCTCGACCGCGCGCTGCCAGTCGGCGTACTCGAACGACTCCCACGGCCCCGGCGGTGGTCCCCAGTTGTTGTTCACCAGGATGTCCGGATCGGGGCAGGCCGCCAGGAGTGCGGCCCTACCGTCTGGTGTGTTGATATCGGCGGCGACCGTGACGACGTCAACGCCGTGGGTTGCGAGTTCGGCGGCAGCGGCCGCCAGGTTGTCCTCGCTGAGCCCGTTGATCGTCACGTTGACTCCCTCGGCGGCGAGCGCGGTCGCGCACGCCTTGCCCAGCCCGCGGCTCGAGGCCGTGATCAGCGCCCGTTTGCCCGCTATGCCCAGGTCCATCGCCACCTCCGGTAGTACCGTCGCCGGTGCATCGTACGCCGGCACCGGCGACCCCCACGAGTCCGGCGGCCCGCTTAGGATGGCAGGCGGATGCCCAGATCGCGAGATGCCATGCCGTCACTCGAAATCAGCCATGTCGAAGCCACGGCCTTGCGCCTTCCGCTGGACCCTCCGATAGCGAGTGCGCTCGGCACATACGACCACGTTGATTGCACCGTCGTGGCAGTCGACACCAAGGACGGTCCGCGGGGTTGGGGCTTCTCAGCCGGGCTCGGTGGTGCCGCCGCGTCCGCCATGGTTCCCTACATCCGAGACGAGCTGGCACCACTCGCGATCGGAGAGGACGCGCTCGCCCCGGAGGCGCTGTGGCATCGACTGTGGGCCCCCAACAAGGCGCGTCAGCGCGCCGGTCTCGGCGTGTGGGCGCTATCGGCGATCGACATCGCCTGTTGGGACATTGTCGGCAAGGCGGCCGGCTTGCCGGTTCACCGGCTGCTGGGCGGTTTTCGCGACGAAGTCCCGGTCTACGGGAGCGGCGGGTGGCACACACTCACGGACGAGGCTCTCGTTGCCGAGGCGGAGGCTTTCCGCGCTCAGGGCATCACTGCCTACAAGTACAAGATCGGCACCGATCGTGACCAGGAGCGCACCGCACTCCTCCGCAGCGCGCTCGGACCGGACGTCACCCTACTCGCCGATGCCAACCAGAAATACTCGGTGCGGGAGGCGATCGAGGCGTCACACATGCTCGCCGACTACGACGTTGCCTGGCTCGAGGAACCGGTGCTCGCCGACTCGCTCGACGACCTCGCCGAGGTTGCTGCCCGGAGCCGCGTGCCGACCGCGGCGGGGGAGAATGTCTACTTCCGCTGGGGCTTTCGCGAGATGTGCGACCGCCGGGCGGCCGCGTACCTGCAGCCCGATGTCGGCCGCTGCGGCGGCATAACCGAGTTCGCCAAGGTCGCCCACCTCGCCGATGCGTTCAATCTCTCTTTGAGCAGCCACCTGTGGCACGAGCTTTCGATCAGCCTCGTTGGAGCCAGCTCTCGGGGTTACATGGCCGAGTACGCCGAGCTGATTCCCGCCGGCGCCCTCACCCGGGAGTTCGCGGTGGTGGACGGGAGAATCACGATCCCCGATGTGCCCGGCCACGGCATCGAGTTCACTGCCGACGCTCTCGCTCGGTATGCCGCGACCTGAGGATTGCCGGCGGGGCAGCCGGGCCCGCCCTCAGAAGGTGTAGACCGTTCCGACCGTATTCGGAATGAGGGCATGCGGGAGCCGATCGGCGAGGGCGTGGGTCGCGGGAAACCCGGTGCAGTGGGCGGGCACCAGATAGGTCGGGTCGAATGTCGCGATCGCTTCCACCGTTGGCCGGATCCGGCTCTGCATGGCGCGGCCTCCGAGGTGGAAGCCACCGAGCAGCGCGTGGACATCCTCCTCGCCGGTGAGCTTCGTCACGTGCCGCAGAATGTTGACAACTCCGGCGTGGCCGCAGCCCGTCAGCACCACGAGCCCTTTGTCGTGAAGATTCACCACCAGCGCCTGGTCGTCGAGGATCAGCGGGTCCGGTTGCCAGGCACCACTGTGGAACGCCTCGTGCCCGGGGAAGCCATCCTCGAATGTGACCGACCGATCGACCTCACCGGTGATCAACACTGAGCCCCCGAGTCGGAGCGAGGGCCGGGCCTGCTCGATGACCTCGAAACCGGCATCCTCGAGTGCCCGCCGACTCGTCGTCGGCAATTCTCGTGGCTCGCTTCCCTCGATCACGACACGGCGCCGACTCCAGATCTCCGGGTGCACGTACACGGGAAGGTTGGCGCGACCAAGCGCCTCGACCAGGCCGTGCATGCCGGTGGTGTGGTCGTAGTGGCCATGGCTGAGCACGATTGTCTCGATCGTGCCAGGGTCGACCTCGAGTCGTCGCATATTCTCGACCATCCCGTGCGGGCTGACCCCGGTATCGAATAGCACCCGGTGGGTAACACCAGCCTTGGTGACCTCGACCAGGGCGGAGAAGCCGTGCTCGGCGACGAGAGGAACAACGCCGTGGCCGCCCACGATGGTTTGCGCCTCCAGCGTCCCTACACCCCAGCCGGTCCGGTGGGCGGGGCCGACGCTCGGCGCCGTGGTGTCCGTCACGTTGTCGACCAGGCTGGTGATGCGGACCGAATCGACCGGTTCGAGCGCAATTGTCTCCATGGGTCAACTCTACGGCCCGGTCAGTCGGTACCGAGCGCCCGGCGGAGCGCGACGATGCGCCCGGCATGGTCGCTGTGATTGACGGGCGGGAGCGGGTGCCGGGTCTGCACAGGTAGCACGACGAAGTGGGGTCCGGGCTCGCTGAGGATTTGCGGTAACGCGTCAGCAAAATCCTCGAGCGTCTCGATGCGATCGACGGTGCCGCAACCGGTGAGCCCGCCGCCTTCAACGCCGGCGGCTCTGGCCAGTGCGACGAAGTCGGGACCTGGGGGGAGCGGCTGGCCGCCGGTCATCTCGTAGCTGCGGTTCTCGAGCAGCAGCACAACCAGGTTCTCCGGGCCGTGCCGCCCCAGCGTGACCAGTGAGCCGAGGCTCATCAGGAGTCCGCCGTCACCCTTCAAGACGATCGTCTTGCGTTCCGGCCGGGCCAGTGCCAGCCCGAGCCCGAAGTCGGAGGCGTGGCCCATTCCGAAAGCCAGGAAGTCGAAGTCCAGCGGATGGTCCGAGACGAGCGGCCACTGCAGCGTTGCCGTCATCGTCATGATGACAATCTCGTCGGTGCGCAACTCGGCAAGATGCTCGAAGACCTCGAGGCGTTCCATCGGGGCACCGCTCATGGCCGGAACCGGTATCCGGTGATGACCGCCGCCGGGTGCGAGGTCGTGGCCGCGGCCTGGTCCATCGCGGCGAGCACGTCGATGTCGCCATCGTTCATGAGATGCCAAGTCGGCAGATCCCATGCGGCGAGCAGCGGCTCGGTATAGGTGTACGCCGAGTCGATAGGCAGGCGGCCTGCCCGGGCCCCGGCGTAGCCGCGCCACCCCACGATGAGGCGCAGCGGAACTCGGGGGCCGACTCCACAGCCACGCAGCGCGTCTCCGGCCTCCATGAGGCCGGTGTTCTGGATGATTACCCAGGGTTGTGCTCCCCCGGCCCAGAGGCCGGCGGCAATGGATATGGACTCGCCTTCCCGGGTGGGGCTGATGACCATGACGTCCGGGTCGGCGTTGAGGGTATCGAACAGGAGCCGGCTCTCACTGTCGGGGATGATCAGCGTGTGGGTCATGCCGAGGCGCTTCAGCGTTGCCACCGCCAGCGCGGCGCTCACGCCGGATGGAAGCGTTTCGGGCGTTGTCACCAGTCGAACCCGAGCTCGAACCGCTTGTCGAGCCGCCGCATCTGGTCGAGCAGCGCCGGAGTTATCGGTATCCCGAGACGGCGGTTCTCTTCCTCGGCTATTGCCTCAGGCTCGCCGTGGATGAACACCCGGTCCTGACCCGGCGTCTTCTTGGCTGCACGGAGCGTGTCAAATGTGCTCGCCATGTCGGCGTGTACATCATTCGGTTCCCGGAAGCCCGCCACCTGGAGAGCTCCGAAGAACTGCCCCATCGCCGCCGGCGCCGAACCGTCGGCTCCGCGGATCCGGTCCGCCAGCGTCGATCCGGCCAGGGCCCCGCAAAGCAGCTCAACGAGGAGCGCCAGGCCGTAGCCCTTATGACCACCCGTTTCGTCCCCCTCCCCGCCGAGGGGCAGCAGGGGAGCGTCATATGTGAGCACGCCGCGTTGATCGAGGGCTGCCGGGGAGGAGTACTGAGAAACCCATCCATCGGGGATCGGGCGGTCTTCACGCAGCGCCGTCTCGATCTTGCCGACGGCCGCCGTTGCCGTCGCCATGTCGAGCAGGAAATCGGTCCCGCCGGCCGCCCCCGGAATCGCCACAGCCATCGGGTTGGTTCCCAGCAGCGACTCGGTGCCGAACGTTGGTGTCGTACGTCGGCCGCTGTTTGCCATCGCGATGCCGATCAGGCCGCGTCGGGCCGCCAGGTTCGCCCAATAGCCGGCGAAGCCGAAGTGATTCGATCCGGTAACGGCGACGAACCCGGCTCCCCGGGCGGCGGCCATGGCCATTGCCTCCTCCATCGCCATCTTGGCGGCGACCATGCCGAGGCCGTTGTCGGCGTCGACGTGGCCGGTGGTGTCGGTTCGCTGATCGAATCTCATGTCAGGAGCGGGGTTGATCACCCCGCTCTCGAGGCGGACGACAAAGTACGGCAGCCGGGCGACACCGTGGCTGCGGACGCCGCGCAGGTCCGCCGCGACGAGCACGTCGGCGACGAGGTCGGCTTGTGTGCGGGGGATTCCAGCGGAGGCAAATACGGCAGCAACAAACTCCGTGATGCGCTCCACTTCTTCACGCACCGTTCCTTCGGGAAGCGGTGACGATTCGACCACAGGCGGCTCCAGGCGAGAGGGATTGGTGTTCGCGATCTTAGATCGGTGGCCTGGCGGCGGGCGGCTCCCGCTAGCGTGACCCAATGAGCCGGACCAAGGTTGCAGTACTCGACGATTATCAGGCGGTGGCGGCGTCCTGTGCCGACTGGCCGAGCCTCGGCTGTGACGTGACCTTCTTCGAGCGCCACTTCGACTCCGCGGCGGACGCCGCCGCGGCGCTGCAGGACTTCGAGGTGATCGTCGCGATGAGGGAGCGGACCCCGTTCGGGCGCGAGCTGCTGTTGGCGCTTCCCGATCTGCGCCTCCTCATCACAACTGGAATGCGCAATGCTTCGATCGATCTCGAAGCGGCATCCGAGCTCGGCGTCACGGTGTGTGGCACCCGGTCCCCGGGCCACGCCACGGCCGAACTGGCGTTTGCGCTCATCCAGAATCTCGCCAGAGGACTGACGGCGGAGATCGAGTCGGTGAGGTCGGGCGGCTGGCAGATCGGGCTGGGGCGCGACCTACGCGATGCCACTCTCGGTGTGATCGGGCTCGGTCGCCTGGGCTCGCAGGTCGCCCGTCTGGGCCTGGCCTTCGGCATGGAAGTGCTGGCGTGGAGTGAGAACCTGACCGACGAGACCGCGGCCGAGGTGGGTGTGACACGGGTCTCGCAGCAGAGCCTGCTCGGATCGTCTGACTTCGTGACAATCCATCTTCGCTTGTCGGATCGCACTCGCGGGCTGATCGGCGCCGCCGAACTGGCCCTCCTGCGCCCCGACGCCTACCTCATCAACACCTCACGCGGCGAGATCGTCGATGAAGCCGCACTGCTGGCCGAGGTCCGATCCGGGGGGATCGCCGGGGCCGCCATCGACGTGTTCGCCGACGAGCCGCTTCCTGCCGACCACCCGTTCCGCACCGAGCCGCGAATCCTGGCGACGCCACACATCGGCTACGTCACCCGACCGACCTACGACATTTTCTACGGCGACGCCGTCGCGGGTATCGCCGCCTGGCTCGAGGGCTCGCCGCGGCGAGTGCTCGCCTGACGTCAGGTGGTGAAATCGGGCCGGTCGAGGGGGGCAATGGCCCGCTTCAACGCCTCGCTCAGCTCCGCGACGGTCATTGGGTCCGGCACCAATACGGCGCGGATGAAGTGCCACAGCAGGTAAGGGTGGGCCCCCATGGAATACAGCGCGGCGTAGTCGACGGCGATGCATGCCTGCCGCTCCGCCGCCGTGAGTGAGCCGCCCGCGGGGTACGGAGGTTGCGGCGTGGCGGCCCCGAGTTCCCAGTCCGCCACGAACCCGGCCGGATCATGCTTGAAGGACGCCAGGCTCTCATTGTCGGATTCCACCTCCCACAGGAACTTGTTGACCATGTACCGGCTCATGTGCGGTTCTGCTTCCAGGCAAAGAAGGGCTCGTTTCCGAACCGGCAGGCGATGCCGGCGGCGTGAGTCGCCGGCTGCGCCCCGGCGGAAGCAAGGGCGGTGATGAAGTTGAGGAACTGGAAGGTGAGGTTGCCGGCGTCGTTGAGCCGGTCGAACCCACAGCCGGCCACGGCCCCGTCGAGGTCGCCTTGCGCCATCCAGGACACGGCGTGTTCGTCGAACTCCCCGTCGGGCGATTCACCGAGGAACTGGCGGGGCCCGCCGAGCTCGTATGCCAGGTGGCCACTCGCGATCACGGCGACGCGGCGGTCCAGCGCGGAGCCATTGATGGTCGCCCGCAGGTAGCCGCCCAGATCTGCGAAGCGGCGGGCGCTCGGCAGGGGAGGGGCGTTGCAGTTCGTGTATATGGGGACCACCGGTACGTCGAGGTCGGGCGTGAGGTACAGCAGAGGGACGACGAAAGCATGGTCCAGCCAGGGTTCGTCCGAGAACGAGAAGTCGAATCCCGTTGGCAGCTCGTGATGACCCAGCACCAGCCGCGCCAAATCCGGGTCGCCCGACAGCGTCACCGGCGGAATCCCGAATTCCCGTTCCTCGTTGGGATGGGTACCTCGCATCTGCGGCGCCTTGCCGATCAGAAACGCCGGCATGTTGGCCGTCATCAACTGCCGGAAGTGGTCGGTGGCCACAAGGACGACCGCATCCGGGCGTACCTCCGCCAGCATCGTGCGGAAGCGCCCGTACTCCGCCACAACTCCCGCCAGGTCATCGGGGACCGGCGGCTTCGTGAGATTCCACAGCAGCGGAGTGTGGGGAACGCCGAGGGTGAGGACGATCTCAGCCATCGAGCAGGTCCAGCTCGCCGAGCGCCAGGCGCATGCGCTTCTCCTCCTCGTCCATGAACCGGTTCGCGGCGGCGGCGTCGAGGTAGGTGTCGGACCACATGTGCCGGGACAGCGCGGCACGCCACGCCGCGGCCAGCGCGGCCGCGTTCGCAGCCTGATCCCAGAAGGCCAGGGTGGCCGGAGCCAGCCCGGGGGGCCCGACGACCCCGCGCCAGGTACCGATCGTGCAGTCGACGCCGAGCTCGTTCCAGGTGGGCACCGCGGCGAAGGGGTCCCCGAGCCGCATCGGAGCGGACAGGGCGAGCACCCGCAAAGTGCCCGCCCCGATCTCGGGAAGGACCGAGGCCGCGCTCACCGCGACGACCCCACGGTCCCGGTCGAGAACATCGGCGATGGCGTGACGGGCTGAGTCGAAGACCCGCACGTCCACGTTTTGGGGCTCGGTCGCGGCATGGCGGCACAGGTAGGCCAGAGCGACGTGATTGACGTTGCCTCGTGCCGTGGCGAGAGAGACATCGGGACGTTCGGGCGTGGGGAGCCGGTCGATGAGGTCTCCCGCGGTCGCCATTTGCGATCCGGCAGGCACGGCAAAGGCGATGTATTCGGTGCACAGCAGGGCGATCTGGGTGACAGAGTCGGTGCCGGTGGTGGCAACACCCGTCAGCTCATTGGTGATCAACGTTGGTGAGCTGATTGCCAAGGAGTGTCCGTCGCCGCTTCGCCCGGCGAGCCGGGCCCACGCCTTGGCACCGCCGAGACCGGGGGCGTTGGTGACGGTAACGGAGATGTCGACAGCTTCCTCCAGCGCGACCGCCAGTGCCCGGGCGGCCCGGTCCTGGCCGCCGCCGGGCGGGGTGCCCGCCAGCAGCTCAACCTCACGTTGAGGACGCCAGCCGGCTCCGGAAGCGGTAGTCACCCGCTCACGCTAGTGCCCGCCAATCGTGCGACAGAGCACTAGAAGAGGCCGGAAGTCGCTCCGCCGTCAACGCCGATGGCGGTGCCCTGAATGTGGCGAGCTTCCGGCGAGCACAGGAAGGCGACCAGGGCGGCCACATCATCCGGCTTGCCGAGGCGGCGCACGCCCTGGCGCTCGATGATCTTCTGTTGGAACTCATCGGGCGTTATCCCAGCTTGTGCCGCCCGGGTCTCGAATACCTGATCCAGCCGATCGGTGACGGTCTGGCCCGGATGTACGGTGTTGACGTTGACGTCGTCGCGCAGACCGAGGCCGGCAAGAGCCTTGCTGAAGTTGGCGAAGGCTGCGTTGACCGCGCCCCCAATCATGAAGTCTGCCGCCGGCGTACGGGCGAAGCCGCCCACGATGTTGATCACTGTGCCCTTGGCCTCTCCGAGGCTCGGCCACAGCAACCGTGTCAATCGCACCGCACCCCAGAATTTCAAATCGAACCCGTCCTGCCACACGTCGTCGCTGAGGTCGAGGAACGGACCGGCCTGGGTGGCGCCGGCACAATTGACCAGGATATCGATTCGACCAAACGTGTCGTCCAGTCGGCCTTGCACGGCTTCGCAGCCTTCCAGGCTGCGAAGGTCAACGGCGCAGGTTTCGATTCTCCGTCCGGTGGCAGCCAACTCGTCGGCAGCAGTCGCCAGGTTCTCCGGCGTTCGGGCCACGATGAGGCAGTCGGCACCCTCCGTGGCAAGGCGCTGGGCTATGGCGCGGCCGATGCCTCGACTTCCGCCCGTGACCACCGCCACCTTTCCTGCGAGATTCTCGGCCATGCGACACCTCCATTATCAGTTCTCCCGGCCGGGAGGCTTCTCGTGGCGCGCCCCGGCGCTGGTTAGCGGGCGCGTGTCTGCGAGTCATCAGCGTCATCTGGGTAGGACGCACAACGAAGGCGCATCAGTGCGATGCGTCGAGGCGGAGGACGACGCCAGGGGCGCTGAGGGCCGCAGAGACGCCGCGATTAATTGTGCGACGGTCCACTAGGCGCCCGATCCTGCTGGGATGATGGCAGCGATCGAACGATTGGAAATCGAGTCGAATGTCCGAACCGGACAAAGAAGCCGTCCACCCGGTGTCGCCGGAGCCGGAACCGGGCATCACACCCGACGCGCGGCCGGGTGGGTTCGTTGTCGGCGTTGGTCTGCTGGCGATTGCCGTTCTGGGAGCGTTGGTGGCCGTCGGCGGGAGCCCGGCCGGCGACGGGTTGCCGGACGGCCTTCCGGGAGGCGGGAGCGGTTTGGAGTGGGCGATAGGCGTGACCCCCGAAGCGAAGCTCCGCCTCGAAAGCCTTCTGGCCACCCCCGAGGGCTTCGCGGTCCTGTCGGGGCCGTCGGCGGAAGGCTCCCAACTGTGGTCCTCTCAGGACGGCATCTCGTGGTCGCCCAGCCCGCTCTCGAGTGTCCAGTTCGGGATTGTCGGCGACGGGGAAGGCCTGGTCGCCTTCCGCGAGTACAGCACCGTCCGGCTCGACTGGGATGGTGGCCGGTGGACTGAGCAAGACCCGACCGAGTTGCCGACATTCGCCCGCGTCGGCTACCTGTCGGGCCGGCCCGCTCTGGTCGTGACCGACGGCGGAATGCTGGTTCACTCGTTGGAGGGTGAGCTGTATTACTCGCCCGATGGTGAGCGGTTTGATCTCGTGATTGAGCGCGGCGAATGGTGGGATCCCAGCGAGGACCTCTGGGAGCGGTTCACCTCACCGGCCCAGCCGCATGGTTGCCTCCCGCCGTTCGAAGGGTCCTTGGACTATCTCCCTCTCCTCGCCACACCCGGCGGGCTCGTGGCGTTCGTGCCGCTCAACAAGCTGGGCATCAATCTGACGTGGCCGGTCTGTGATCCGCAGCTGTGGACCTCCCCAGAAGGCCGCGACTGGTCGCCCGTCTCGGAAGCGGCCGGTTTCGCCCCGGGTAGCTTCGTTTATGACGTCGCCGGCCGGCCGGGTCGATATCTGGCGGTCGGCGGACGCGGCCGCGATGAACCGGTCATCTGGGAGTCCCCCGACGGGTGGAACTGGTCCGAGCACGAATGGTCGCCGGCAGCGGCGGATGTCACCCTCACCGATATCGCCGTGGGAGAACTCGGGTTCGTGATCCTCGGCCGCGACTTCGGGAGCCGGCGGCGGCTCGCCTGGTTCTCGCCCGACGGGCTGTGCTGGCACCGCCTTGCCGACTACGTCCAGGCTGAGGTTGCGGCCGTTGGTGTGGATCGAATCGTGCTCGCCGATCGGGGGCGCGGCGCAGACTCCAGCGCTCAGCTGTGGGTGGGAGTTGGCGACCCCGGGGTGGTCGATAGCTGCAGGCCGAGCGCGATCCCATAGGATGGGGACGTGACCGAACCGGAGTCAGACCGCGGCACGCCGACCGGTGTCGGCAGCAACCGACGCGAGGACCCCGATTTACTCCGCGGGGTACGTTCCTTTGTTTCGGACGTCTGCCCGCCGGGAACGCTGCACGCGGCGTTTGTACGCTCGACCGTGCCCCACGGGCGGATCTCTTCGATTGAGCACGACGAGGAGATGCTCTTCACCGACGGCGACCTCGGCCTCGACCTCGCCGCGGTACCTCTGTTCAGCAATGCATTCGATCGACCCGTCCTTGCCAGAGGGGTGGTCCGATACGTCGGCGACCCGGTTGCCGTGGTGCTTGCCGATAGTCCTCGTGAGGCCCGCGACCGGGCGGGCAACGTGTGGGTCGACTTCGAGTTGCTTCCAGTGGCGACGGATCCTGATCTTGCACTCGATCCGGATCAACCCGTCCTGTTTCCCGAAGCCGGGTCCAATCTGGTTTGGACCAAGGCGCTCTCCGCCGACTCCGACCCGCTCGCGGGAGCCGAAGTCGTCGTGACGCAACGGATGGTGCAGCAGCGGCTTGCCCCGGTTCCCATGGAGCCTTCGGCCATAGTCGCAGAGCCGGATGGGAGCGGTGGACTGGTCATCACAATGGGGACCCAGCACCCGCAGGGGGCGCGCCAGACGATCAGCGGCACGCTGCAGCTCGATCCGGAAGTGGTGCACGTGACCGTGCCCGCGATGGGCGGGGGCTTCGGGGCCAAAGGCGTTACCTACCCGGAGCACATCGTCGTGGCGGCGCTGGCGCTCGAGCTGGGGCGCCCGGTCTCATGGGTCGAGACGCGAACGGAGAACCTCATCAACATGGTGCACGGCAGGGGCCAGGTGCAGTATGCGGAGCTCGGTGCCAAGCGTGACGGGCGGCTCGTTGGTCTTCGAGTGCGCTACCGCGACGATGCCGGGGCCTATCCAACCGTGGCCGCTTCGCTCGGCAGCTACGCGATGGAGCTGAGCGCCGGGGTGTATGACATCCCGGTGGTCGAGGCACTCGCCGAGTCAGTCGTCACCAACCGCACTCCGATAGGGGCCTATCGGGGTGCTGGACGGCCCGAAGGCATCCAGATGATCGAGCGGATGATGGACCTGCTGGCCCTCGAGCTCGATATGGATCCCGTCGAAGTGCGGCGCCGCAATCTCATTCCGGCCTTCCATGAGCCGCATCGCACCGCCACCGGCGCGCTCTATGACTCAGGCGACTACGAGGGCACCCTCGACGCGGCCCTAGATCACGCAGATTGGCCGGCGCTGACGGCGGAGCGACTCCGTCGTATCGAGGCCGCCGACCCGGTCCAGATGGGCATCGGCCTTTCCATCTATGTCGAGTCGAATATCGGCATCGCCCCACCCCGCGAGTTCGGCGCCGTGGCCGTCGCAGATGATGGGAGGATCATCGTCCGGATCGGGGGTAGTTCCCACGGACAGGGCCACGCCACTACGTTCGCCGATCTGGTTTCGGGCCGGTTCGACGTCTCGCCGGACCGGGTCGCGGTCCTGCAGTCCGACACCCGGCTCGTGCCGGAAGGCATTGGGCCAACTGCGGCCTCCCGATCGCTGCAGCTGATCGGCTCATCGGCGGCGGCCGCGGCCGACGAGGTGATTGCGCACGCCCGTGTCTTGGCGGCTGCCCACCTGGAAGCGTCTGCCCATGACCTGGTGCTCGTGCCCGACGCGGGGTTGGGCGTGGCCGGCGTCCCCGACTCGGTCGTCGGCTGGAGTGAGCTGGCCGCACTGGCGGGACAGAGTGGCCAGCCGTTATCCGCTGAGGTTGCTCTCGAGAGCCCCGGCTCCACGTACGCCTTTGGCGTGCACATTGCGGTGGTGGACGTCGAGATCGAGACGGGCTCGGTTCGGTTGCGCCGCCACATAGCCTTTGACGATTGCGGCAACGTGGTGAATCCGATGCTGGCGGCCGGTCAGGTCCACGGCGCCGTGGTTCAGGGCATCGGCCAAGCGCTCTTCGAGGGCTTCCGGTTCGATGACGATGGGAACCCGCTGACGGCCACCATGGTTTCGTACCAGATTCCCGCAGCCGGAGACGTCCCGCTCATCGAATCTCGCCACACGGTCACGCCCTCGCCGTACAACCCGTTGGGTGCCAAAGGGGTAGCCGAGGGAGGCACGGTGGGAGCCACGCCGGCGGTTCACAGCGCCGTCATGGATGTTCTGGCCAGGCGTGGAGTTCCCCACCTCGATCTCCCGCTGACACCGGCACGGGTGTGGGAAGCCCTCCGCCGCGCCAACAAGAGTGTGTGATACGAAACGTGCTGCTTTTGCGCCGATGGCTACGACGTCAACGCGAGCACCGTGCGCGGGATCGTCATGTGACGTTTGATGGCTTCTACTGCCCCGGCACCATCGCCCGCCGCCAGCATGCGCAGGATCTCCTCGTGGTCGGCGCCGCCCTGTTCGCGGAGGTTCGGGTGGACCTGCCACGCGGCGCCAACGTACATCACGGAAGAGTCGATGAGCCCGCGCAGAATTGCCAGCAGCTTCGGCGAGTCGGCAGCCTCGTAGATGGTCATGTGGAAGTCGCGGTTCATCATCACCCACTCTGCGGAGTGCGGGGCCGATCGCATCTGCACGTGGATGGACCGCGCCCGGTCGAGGACGTCCGGCCTCATGTTCTCGGCGGCCAGTTCCATGGCCTTCACTTCGAGCAGCATTCGCAGGTCGTATACCTCTTCCATCTCCTCGACCTTGATCTCGCTGACCACGCCACCGCGGTGGGGATCGAAGCGGACCAGGCCGTCGGCAACCAGGTCGCGCAGGGCCTCGCGAACCGGAGTTGTGCTCACGTCCAGGAGCTCGGCCAGCTCCGCCTGGACCAGCCGGGTGCCTCCGGCGAGGTGCCCGTTGAGGATTGCCTGGCGCAAGGTCTCACGAACGAACTCGTGCGCGGTTTGCCTGCTGGTGGGCGCGATCTGCGGCAGTACGATGTCCCGCAGTGAACGCTGATCATCGGTCATGGAATCTCCTGTTGCGGCCACCATTCTATGCGGCTTGCCCGGGCGCTCAGGGTCACAACGGCCGAATACTTCAGTCGTACAATCGGGCGCATCAGCGAATCCGTGAGGAGGCAGGGTGAAGGCAGTGAGAGTCGTGGCGCCGGGCGAGCTCGACGTCGCCGATGTCGCAGACCCCGCCGTCGCCGGCGAGGCGTTGGTGCGGATTCACCGGGCGGGTATCTGCGGAACCGATGTGAAGATCCTGGCAGGAGCCATACCGGTTGATTTCCCGCGCGTCATGGGTCACGAGATGGTCGGTGAGATTGTGCAGGCAGGCAGCCGCGGGATCCTCCCGGTCGGCCAGCGAGTCATGGTCGATCCCGCCATCGCGTGCGGGCACTGTGACCTGTGCTGGGAAGGAAGGCCGAACCTGTGCCTCAACGGCGGTCTCCTGGGGCGCGACGCCGACGGAGTGTTCGCCGAGTACATCAGTGCTCCCGAGTCGCGGCTGCTGCCCGTGCCTGAAGCGATCAGCGATGCGGCCTCGGGGCTGCTTCAGGTTCTGGGGACATGTGTCCACGCGGCTCGCGCCGTCAATGTTTTTCCCGGCGACGTCGTGGCGGTCGTTGGTCTGGGCGTCTCAGGGCAGATCTTCGTCCAGCTGCTGGCGGCCCGTGGGACCACCGTGGTCGGCGTCACTCGTTCGGAGTGGAAACGCCGGCTCGCGATCGAGCACGGCGCCGCGGCCACGGCGGCACCCGACGAGGCGGCGAGGACGGTTGCCGAGGTGACCGGCGGACGCGGTGCCGACGTCGTAGTGGAGTCTGCCGGTTACGAGTCCACGCTGGCGCAATCGATCGAGCTGGCGCGTACGGGTGGCGAGGTTGTCGTCTTCGGGACCTTGACCGGCGGCGACAAGGGATTGCCCTATTACCAGCTCTATCACAAGGAGTTGACGATCCACAACCCGCGGGCGGCCCGTCCTACCGACTACCAGCGCGGCATTGAGCTGGCCGCCGCCGGGGTGTTGGATCTCGCATCCATAGTGACGCACACCCTGCCGCTGGCGGACGCCGCGGAGGCTTTCACCCTGGTCAACGACACGTCGTCATTGAAGGTCATCATGGAGGTCGGCTGAAGCGCCAACGCCGGGGTCCAGGTGGCTCCTAGAGTGACACCTGTTCCTCGAGTGACGCTGCCAGGGTCCGCCACGTGATGCCGAGGTGTTCGATTGAAGCCGCGATTGCGGCATCGAGGTCGCGCCGGCGGAGCGCCGCCAGGATCTGATCGTGCCCTTCGGCGGCCCGCTGCTGGTTCTGTGGATCCGTCATCAATGCCGCGCTCACGTACATGACCCACGGCGCCACCAGTCCGTCGAGAATCAGCAACAGGCGAGGCGACGGGGCGAGTTCGAGGATCTTTCCGTGGAACCCGGTGTTGAGCTCAACCCAGTCCGACGGACTCAGGACCCCGTTCATCCGCTCGTGGAGGTCGGCCACCTCGTCGATGATCTCATCGGTGACGTGGGGCCAGGCGCGTCGCAGCGCTTCCGGTTCGAGTAGCACTCGCAGCTCGTAGATCTCTCGCAGCTCGCTCAGCGACAGCTCCTGAACAACGCCTCCGCGGTGGGCGTCCAGCCGGATCAGCCCCTCAGCCGCCAGGTCGCGCAGAGCCTCGCGCACCGGGGTAGTGCTGACATCGAGCGCTTCGGCGATCTCCGATTGGACGAGCCGGGTGCCGCTCGTGAGCTGTCCATCGAGGATGGCGCGCCGCAGCGTCTCGAGCACGTAGTTGTGGACGGTGCGCCGCCCTGAGTACGTCGTTCGGGCCACAAGCTCGACGATCGCGGCTACGTCGTTCGTCATCTTCTGCGGCTTCTACTGGCGATCATTAAAAGTCCCCACACCCGGATAGGTCGGCGGCGGCTCGGCCACCCGTCTACCCCCGGATGGTTGCTGTTGGCTACGTCGCGACGAGGTCGAGTTCCTCGAACTTCTTCAGCACGGCGGCCTTGTTGACGGCCACCTTCTCGTCGGCGGGATCTCTTGGGAAGGGCAGGTCGATCGTGATGTCGTCTTCGAGCGTGCCGCCCTTGCTGAAGACCACGATCCGGTTGGACAGCTCGACGGCTTCGCCGACATCGTGGGTTACGAAGACGATCGTCTTTCCGGTCGCTTTCCACATCTCGTGGAGCTCGGCCCGCAGGGTGCGGGCGGTGATGGCGTCCAGGTGGCTGAAAGGCTCGTCCATGAACAGAACATCTGGTTCCACGGAGAAGGCACGAGCGATTCCGACCCGCTGCTGCATGCCGCCGGACAGCTCGCCCGGGAACTTCTCGGTCTTGTCGCCGAGCTGCACCATGTCGAGATAACGTTGGCAGCGCTCCTGGGTTGCCGCGTCGCCCGGGTCGTCTTGGACGAAGAGCAGATTGTCCATGACGGTGCGCCACGGCAGCAAGCGAGCCGCTTGGAAAACGTAGCCGCGCAGCGCCTCTCGGTTGTCCTGTGTGATCGAAACGATTCCAGAAGTGGGGGTCTCGATCTGGCTCATGATGTTCAGCAGGGTCGATTTGCCACATCCTGAGGGGCCAACGATCGAAACGAACACGTGGCCTGAGATCTCGAGGTTGACGTCTTCGAGAGCGACGACCTTGTCGTCCCCGAGACCGAACTCTTTGTGTAGGTGCTCGACCTTGATATCAGCCATTCATTTACTCCCTATTGATCCTTATGTTCGTCTGTGAAATCGTCGAGGTTCTCCGCGGTAATGAAGGCTGAAGCCGCCATGGCACCCTCTGCACCCGCCACATCGAACGCTTGCTCTACGTTTTCCATCGCCCCGGCGTCGGGTCGCCACCTGAACACGCGTCGCGACCAGCGTTCAAATACAAACCTCTCGAGCAGCAGCGCAAAGATGATGAAGAATGCGGCGTACCCCACGACGCCATGGGCGCGGTGGGCGTCGTAATAGAACTTGAGGGTCCATCCGGCCCCGTCCTGACCTCCGAACACCTCGGTGATGACGAGACCTTTCCACCCGATGGAGAAGGCGTAGCGGATTGCCGCAAAGAAGAACGGCATCATCGCCGGTACCAGCACGTGGCGGGTGGTTCGATTCTGCTTCACCCCGAAGGCGCGGGCCATGTCGAACAGCTCGCGCGGGGTGTTGCGCACTCCTTCTCGCACGTTGACGATCACGAACGGGATTCCCGTCAGGATCACGGCGAGGATCGGGCCGGTGTGGCCAAACCCGAAGACGAGGCTGATGAAGAGTGCCCATCCCAGCGCCGGCATAGCGAGGACCGCCATCACCCAATCGTGGAAGAAGGCGTCGACCGCCTTCGACAGCCCCATCCCGAGGCCGATGATTGTGCCGACCACCATCGCGATGAGGAAGCCCACCAAGAGCCGGTATAGAGATATCGCAAACGTCAAGTAGACGTTGTCTCGCGTGGGGGCGTCCTTGCCTTCGACGAAGGGATCAATCAGTTCACCCCACATGGCCCCAACCACCTCTTGAGGCAGAGGCAAGACGTCGACGGCGAAGGGCCACACAGCCTTGATGACCGCCACGCCGGCATACCAGAACGCGATAACAGCCACGGGGAACAACAGCCGGGCGAACCTCGGCGTGGTGAGGACCGTCATGATTCCTCCGGCGCGCTTCGTTGGGCCGGTTGGGGTTTCTTCAGTTGTTTTTGCATTTGTTACAGCCATGACATCTCCCCTATGCCGCCTCGACGGCTTGCCGCCACCGGAAGTACCGTCGCTCGAAGGCTTGCAGCACGACCTTCTCCAGGAACAATGCAAAGAAGAAGAACAACAGGATCCAGGTCAGAACCTCGTCCTGCTTGAACAGCGTCTGCGCTATCCGCATCTGGAAACCGATGCCCGACGATGAAGCGAAGATCTCGGTGAGCACGGTTACCTTCCAGGCAATCGAGAAGCCGAACCGCAGGCCGGTGAATAGGAAGGGGGCCAGGTGCGGTAGAACGACATTGCGCTGTATCCCCGCGTTCGGCACGTGGAAGGCTTTCCCCATGTCGATGAGGTCTTTGGGGAGCGATCGCACTCCTTCGTACACGTTGATCGTGACAAGCCCGAAAGTCGTGAGGATGATGGCGATCAGGGGGCCGTAAATGCGGTTGCCGAAGATGACAGCCGTGATCAGGACCCAGATCAGGCCGGGGGCGGTGAGCGAGATGATGGTGGCGTCTTTGAAGAACCCGTCCCACCACCGGTTCTGGGAGATGACGCCGACGATCGTCCCGACGAGGAAGGAGAGGCCAAACCCGATGAATAGGCGGGTCAGCGTGGCCCCGAAGGCGGGCAGTACCGTGCCGTCCGCCCACAAATCGCCGAGCGTCTGGAAGACGCGGATCGGGCCCGGGAGCAAGTTTTCCTCCAGGACCCGCCCTGAGGCGAACTCCCAGAGTCCGAGAAAGACCACGTAGCCCATGATCCGCCAGAACCAGCGGCTGATGAGTTCCTTGCGCCGCGCCTGTTTGGCGAGTTCCTCCTCGGTGGTTCGGCTGGTCTGTTCCTCAATGACAGGTGTCACCACAATGTGTCGTCCTCGTTCGGATCAAGCTTCAGTAGGTGGTCGGATATCGGGTGCCGGCCGGAGTGCCGACACCCGATATCTACTCAGTCGTTAGTCAACGGTTCCTGTTACGGGGCCACCGACTCGAATCGGGGTGCGCCGTAGTCCGCCGGCAGCCCGTTCGGGTTGTCCGGGTGGAGCTTCACCATCAGGTCGTATATCAGGACCTCTGCCTCTACCCAGGCATCATCGAGGTACACGGACTCAACGAACCAGTCGCTGTCACCGTCCATGAATTCGATCATCCACTCGGTGTCCTCAGCAGATTCCACCGAGAAGTGCTCCGGATAGGACTCGATGATCTGAGCCTGGTTGGCGTTCCACAGGTCGACACCTTCCTGCCACAGTGCCAGGAACGCCTTCACCTCGATGGGGTGGCTGTCAAACCACTCCTCGGTAGCGGTGAACAGGTTCGATAGCACGTGGTTCTCCCCGTCGTCGATCCCGGAGAACGTGCTGTAGAGCTGGAACGGCATCAGCCCGTTGTACATCAGCTCGATATCGCCCTTACGGAGGTGCGGAGCCGCCGCCTCTGGAATCACGACTGCGGCTTCACAGTCGCCGCGGAGCAGGTTCGTGGGGTTCACGAAGTGGTCGTTGACGATCAGGTCGTAGTCACCGCCACCAACGCGGTAATCCAGTCCGTGCAGCTCGTTGGCGGCAACGGTCCAGAAGCCCGTGTTCGACACCGGGCTGCTCACACAAATCTTGGAGCCAACCGGGATGTCGGCGAGAGTCTCGTACGTGTCGCCGGCGCGACGCATCATCGGCGAGCGCTGGAAGTTGTACTTGCCGAAGGTGACAGTATCGATCGACGTTTCGGTCTCGAGCACCGGGATCTCCTGAGTGCCCATCGACACGATGTCGCCGTGACCGCCAGCGAAGTACGTGAACTCATCCCACGTGGAGCTGGCCACGATCTTGATGTTGTTCTCGACCTCCCAGATCTCGAGCGTGCCGGTGTCGACGAGGAAGTCCCACGCCGGGTCCGGCGCGAACGCGAACCTGATAATCGACGGTTCGCCGCCCATGGCGGCGTCAGCGGCAGCTGCCTCTGCGGCAGCCTTGGCGTCCGCGGCCGCCTTCTCGACTGCGGCGTCCAGCTCCGCCTGGGATACGCCGCCTGGCGCCGCCGCCGCTTCGTCGCGCACCGCCTGGACCGCGGCATCGATTTGTGCCTGTACGTCTGCCTCGCTCAAGCCAGCCGGTTCGTCGCTGGTGCTGTCGCCGCATGCTGCAGCCACGAGTACCAGTGCCGCAAGGACGGCAAACCATTTAATCCGTCTCACAGTGATCTTCCTCCTCTGTTTATTCGGAGCCACCGCAGCTGCGGTGATCTACCGCGATCGGATACGGGCCCACCGCATACGATCGAGATCATGCAATATACATGAGATACCATGTCGAATGCATGTCGTTTTTGGTTCGAGCCCCATACTGCCCGGTTGAAGCCTGGATGACGGTCGGGCGGATTCGCTGATGCAAGTGGTCATCGACTCGGTCGGCTTCTCGTATTCGGACAAGAATCGTGAAGTCACCCATGTGCTCGATCGCTGCGATCTGCGAGTCGAGTCCGAGTCGGTGCACGCCATCGTCGGTCCCAGCGGATGCGGCAAGTCGACCTTGCTGCGCCTTCTTGCCGGGCTGGAGAAGCCGACCCGTGGGGAGATCCGATTCGTCGGTCCCCGCCGCCATGCCCAGGTCCGGGCGCTGGTCTTCCAGGACCCGACGCTGATCCCGTGGTGGACGGTGGGACGCAACCTCGGCATCGGGATCGAGTTCGACGAGGCACGGCGCGGCCTCTACTCCAAGGTGCGTGACTTCACCGCGCAGCGCGTCGGGCTGGGGCGTCTCACCGATCGTCTGCCGGGCACCCTGTCGCGGGGACAGCAGACCCGGGTGGGGATCGGGCGTGCCCTGGCCTACGACGCCGATGTCATGCTCCTCGATGAGCCCTTCACCCACCTCGACGCCCTGGCGGCACGGCAGCTGCGGGAGGAATTCGAGACGCACTGGCAGCTTGATCCCCGAACGTATCTGTTGGTCACCCACGACATCGAGGAAGCGGTGCTGCTTGCAGATCGCGTCTCGGTGATGTCGCGCGCTCCGGCACACATCGTCGAGACCGTCGAGGTCGACGTAGCGCGGCCCCGGACCGCAGACGCGCTCACCGCGCCGGGCGCGCGGGCTGCGATCGCACGCATTTGGGATGTACTCGATCGCGCCTCGCAGTGAGGGTGGACAGTCCCGTCGAGTCCGGCGCTTCGCGGGCTCTGGCGCTCGCCACCCTGTCGATAACGCTCGGCGCGATCCCGGTGTTCTTGCTGGGCGCCCTTGCAGTTTTCATCCGCGCTGAACTCGGCTTCTCGGAAGCTCTGCTCGGGCTGCTCGCCTCGGCCTACTACGCGTCATCGACAGTGATGTCCGTGCCGGGTGGGCGATTGACCGAACGGGTCGGTGGCAGGAAGGGGGTCGCCGCGGGGGCGGCCCTGACCGCAGTCTCCATGTTCGGTATCGCCGCCTTCGGGCGTTCGTGGGGGGCGCTGCTGATCCTCATGATCGTTGCCGGATCGGCCAACGGTTTTGCCATGCCGGCGTCGAACCTGGTAGTCGCCCGCGACGTGCCGCTACGCCGCCAGGGGGTGGCCTTCGGGTTGAAGCAGTCCTCGGGCCCCTTTGCAACCTTGTTGGCGGGTACCTCGGTTCCGGCCATCGGCTTGACCGTCGGCTGGCGGTGGGCGTTCGTCATGGTGGGGGCTATCGCACTGCCCCTGATGCTGTCCGGCCGTGGCGCCAAAGCGGTGCCACCGCCGGTGCGGCGGTCCGGTGGCGTCGTGGCGACGGCGCCGCTGATGGTTCTGGCGGCAGGGGCCGCTTGTGCCGTCGTCGGCGGAAGCTCGATTGCCGCGTTTTATGTCGAGTCTGTCGTCGCCGCCGGTATCAGCCCCGGGGTGGCGGGCACGTTGCTGGCGATCGGCAGTGTCGCCGGCATCGCCGGCCGCATCGGATGGGGGTGGGTCGGGGGCCGCTGGCACGCCGGCCACTTCCCGCTGCTCACCGGGCTGGCGGGTGTCGGTGCGGTCGCGTACTTCCTATTGGGTCGCGCCCCGAGTCTCTGGCCGGTAGCGGTCGCCACCATCGTCGTCTTCATCACCGGATGGGGCTGGCCAGGGCTGTTCAACTTCGCCGTCGTCGTCCGCAGTCCTACCGCTCCGGCGGTGGCCACCGGCATAGTGGCAACGGGCATGTACGCCGGCGGCATTGCCGGACCGTTCCTTTTCGGGTTGCTGGTGGAGCGGGGCGGCTACTCGTTGGCATGGTCGTTCGTCGCCGCGATGTCCTCGGTGTCGGCAATGCTTCTTCACATGGGGGGTCGAAAGCTGGAGTCCCACAACGCGGCATGAGCGGTCAGAGTTGAACCTGCATAATGCCTTCGACCAGGAGGTCAAACATCACAAAACGAAGTGGAGCCAAACTGCTTGTTGAGTCGCTCGAGACCGAGGGGGTGAGCACGCTCTTCGGGATTCCCGGGGTCGACACTTTGGGCGTGTACGACGCATTCCTGGACCATCCCGGGATTCGTGCCATCAACGTGCGTCACGAGCAAGGCGCCGTCTTCATGGCCGACGGCTACGCGCGTTCAGGCGGCGGCGTCGGTGTTGCCGTCACGAGCGGTGGGCCCGGTGCTCTCAATACCGTCACCGCCATGGCGACGGCCTACAACGACAGCAGCGCGGTGCTTCAGGTGATGAATGAGAACCCGGCTCATGTCCGCCGCAAGGGCAAGGGCTATTTCCACGACCTGCGCGACCAGTTCGGGATCTTTCGTCCAGTCACGGATTTCGCTTCCCAGGTCACCCTGGCCTCCGAGATTCCCGGGGCAATCAACAGCGCTATGGCGGCGCTGCTCAATCGGCGGCCCCGGCCGGCGCTCGTCGAAATCGCCGGCGAGGCGTTTCGCCAGTCGACGGGCGCGGTGCCGGTGGGTCCGGCGGTAGGTGAACCGCGCCGGCCGGGCGACGATGAGATCGCGGCGGCGGCGGCCGCGATTGCCGCAGCAGAAGCACCGATCATCTGGGCGGGCGGGGGAGTGGTGGCCGCCGCGGCAGGGGACGGTTTGCTCAGGCTGGCAGAGCGGCTGGGAGCCCCGGTGCTGACTTCGCAGGCGGGCAAAGGATCTCTCCCGCCGGAGCATCCGCTTCACGTCGGCAACTGGGGGAACGAGCTGCCAGTGCGTGAGATGCTGGCGCGGTCCGACTTGCTGGTCGCCGTCGGCACACGGTTCTCCTACTTCCCGACCGGAGGATGGTCGTTGCAGCTTCCCGACCGGATGGTCCAGATCGATCTCGACCCGGAGGAGATTGGCCGCAACTACGGAGTCGGCGTCGGCGTGGTTGGCGATGCCGCACTTTCGCTCGATCTGCTGCTCGCCAGGCTCGATGCCATCGGGGCACCCGAGTTGGCTTCGCGGGCGGCGGAGGTCGCCGACGCAACCGGCCGCATCAGCGCCGCCGTGGGTACGCCGGTTGAGATCGACGTGCTCAATCAGATACGAAAGGCGCTGCCTCACGATGCCCGGGTGTTCAACGATCCGACAACGCTGGCATTCTGGGCCCGATCGCACTGGCCGGCTTTCCAGCCGAGGACGTGGTTCGTGCCCTCCGGATTCGGCACGCTCGGCTTCGCCCTCCCCGCCGCCATCGGCGGCAAGATCGCGGTTCCGGAGTCGCCGAGTGTCGCCATCATCGGTGATGCCGGCGTGATGTTCACGATCCAGGATCTGATGACGGCAGTGGAGCATGACATCTCCGTGATCGTGCTCGTATTCAACGATGAGGGTTATGGCGTGGAGCGACGCCACCAGGACCATCTCTACGGGCGCCGCAGCGGCGTTGACATCCAACCCCCGGATTTTGTGGCGTTGGCGGCCGCATTCGGAGCCACGGGACTATTCGTCGACGACCTCTCCAAGGTCGGCACCGCCGTGGAGCGAGCACTCGAAGTCCGGGGCCCCGTCCTCGTCGAGATCCCCAACCGGTTTGCTCACCCCGGCTACGGATCGTGGGTCGATTGGAGCGATTGAGCTTTGTCCCGGGGGATCAGCCCGTCACTGCCAGCGGAGCCAGCGCGTCGATGTCGGTGACGACATCGACGATGACCGGTCCGGTTGTTGTGAGCGCCCGGTCGAGAGCGGGGCGGAGGTCGCCGGGCTTCTCGACACGGATGCCGACGGCTCCGATCTTCTCCGCGACCTCGGCAAAGTTGACGTCTGTGAAGTGCCACAGATCCTTGGCGCCCTTCTCGGTCTGAACGCCGCCGTAGACGCGGTCGAAGCCGCGTTTGGATTGGTTGCCGCCCGAGTTGTTGTTTACGACGGTGACCGTGTCGAGGGCCCACCGGACCGCGGTTTCGATTTCCCCAACGTGGTACCAGAACCCGGAATCGCCGGTGAAACACACGACCGGGCGCCCGGGGGCGCCGCACTTGGCTCCGAGAGACGCCGGGAAGGCCCACCCGAGGTGCCCGGCAGAACGGATGTAGCTCTGACTGGGAGTCCGCACGTCGTACATGCCTCCCATCCACATTCCGGCGTGGCCGGTATCGACGACCACGATGCCGTCGTCGGGCACGAACTCGGACAGCTCCGCACAGATCCGCTCCGGACGGATCGGGGTTGCTTCCGAGTGCATCAGAGCGGCGTACTCGTCTCGCCACTCGGCGTCGGCAGCCCCGGCCGCTTCGACCCACGCCGCCCGACCGCCGTCGATCGGAGGAGCCTCGAGCGCGACCATGGCCTCGAGTACGGTGCGGGCGTCGCCCTGAACGGCAACCTCCGGGGGATAGTTGCGCCCGATCGATTGCGGCTCGATGTCGATGTGGATCGCCCGGGTGCCGAGTGGGGGAACCTGCCAGAAGTGGGTGGTCATGCCACCGGTCTCGGTGCCCACAAAACAAACGAGGTCGGCGGCGGCCACGGTCTTGTTGGCCGATGCTCGTGAGTAGGTGCCCACGACGCCGGCGGCCAGCGGATGCGCACCGGGGATTGAGTCCTTGCCGTTGAGTGAGGTGGCAACCGGGAGCTGCAGCTTCTCGGCGAGCGCGACGAGGGCGGCCGCGGCATTCGAGGCGCGCACTCCACCGCCGGCGACCAGAACCGGCCGCGCCGCCGTCGCCAGCAGCTCCATGGCCCGCTCCAGTCCGGTGGAGTCGGCCGGCATCGGGCGGTAGGCCGGCACTCTGGCGTGGCCCACCTCGACCAGGTCATTGATTGCGGCCTCTTCCGCATCGACCTGACCCTCGTTGCCGCGGAACTGGAGATGGACGGGGCCGGGCGCGCCGGATGTGGCGACGCGGAACGCCTGGCGCACCATGTCGGGAATCCGTTCCACGGAGTCGACCGTGGCGTTCCACTTGGTCACCTGTTCGAAGGCCGGGACGTCATCGACCTCCTGGTAGACCTTGCGGAACTTGGTGGCGGGGTCGCGCCCGCCGGTCATCGCGATCACCGGCGAATGAGCCAGATGTGCGTCGCGAAGCCCGGCCGCCAGGTTGAGGGCGCCGATTACCTGTGCCATACAGATCCCGGGGCGGCCGCTGGCGCGGGCGTAGCCGTCGGCCATGTATGCCGCCGACTTCTCGCCGTGGGGCCGCACCCGGTGGATTCCGGTGAGCCGTTCGATCTCGACCATTGTGCGCCGCAGGACCGCCGGCACCTGGAAGACATGTGTCACCCCGTAGCCGTCGAGCATCCGCGCCAGTACCTCTGCACCCGTCTTCATGCCTTCAAGTCCTCCCGTTCGCAGCGGACCAGGCGAACGTCGCGATCCCGCTTGTCGTGATCGTGCCATCGCTCTTGCGGACCCACAGTTCCGCCGTGAATCCGTCGCCGTTTACTTCCGTGACCGTTCCTCCGCACTCGAGCCGGTCGCCGAGGTAGGCCGGAGCCGAATGGCGATAGGTGATGGTGCGCAGCTGCGCATCCAGCCCCAGCCACCATTGCACCGACTGGATCATGTAGGTGCCCTGCAGTGGCCCGTGGATCAGCAGTCCCGGATGACCATCGTGCTCGGTCGTGAACGGTAAGTCGTAGTGGATGCGGTGCAACAACCACGCCGCGGCGCTGAACATGAAGAGGTCGACGGCTTCGGGAGAGCGCTCGACGATCGGTACTTCCGTGCCGGCCGCGATGGCGGCGGCGCTCATCGGTAGATCCTCGTGAAGCGTTCGGTGAACACGGCGTCACCGTCCTGATTGCGAAACGTGAACTCGGTTTTGACGAACACCAGCGTGCCGGAGCGGCCTTCCTTTTCGTACAGGTCCATGATTCGTTTCTCCAGGGTGATCGTGTCGCCGGCGTGAATCGGCGGTCCGAGCTCTATCTCGGTTTCACCGGCCATGGCCCGCGTGGTGGGCAGCGGTGGTACGTCGCCGCGCGCCGACCCGTCGGGCGCCAGCCGCTCCCGGTCGACGAGGTGGGCCGCTTGGTTGCGAATCACATAGGGGAAGTAGGGCGGCGCGACCAGATCGGGATGCCCGGCACTGCGAGCCGCGGCGATGTCGTAGTAGATCGGGTCGGTCTCTCCGATGGCGCGGGCAAAACGTTGGATGTCGGTGCGTCCGACTTCGACCTCGTAGTCGGGAAACGACTGCTGCGCCCAGGCCCGGGCTCCGTCGGTTATCAAGCCCATTTCTACAGCCCCATTGTCTTGGCGATGATGTTGCGTTGGATGTCCGATGTTCCGGCGCCGATTACCCCGAGACGAGATTCTCGATAGTGGCGCTGCAGGTCGTACTCCATCGTGTAGCCGTAGCCGCCCAGAACCTGCAGGCCCATGTCGGCGACCTGTTTGTATGCGTCGCAGGCGTAGAGCTTCAAGATGGCGGCGTCGCGGACCGTGGCGATGTCCCGGTCGAGCCGGGATGCGTAGCGGTAGACCAACATCTCGGAGATCTCGGTCAGCACCTGCATGTCCGCCAGGCGGTGGGCGACCGCCTGGAACTTGGCGATCGGACGGTCGAACTGCTCACGCTGGTGGGAGTACTCGATCGAGTCGGCGAGGGCCGCCTTTGCCGCTCCGGTGCGGGCGGCGGACAGGCAGAGCCGCTCGTATCTGAGATACACGCCGAGGTCGGCCCATCCCTCGTGAAGCTCTCCCAGCATTCGGTCCTTGGGGACTCGCACGTCGTCGAAGAAGACCTGGGCAGTACCCAGCGGCCAATGGCCCAGTGTTTCGATGCCCGTGTAGCTGATCCCCGGACTGTCGGTGTCGACGAGGAAGTTGGTGATCCCGTGGTGCTTGCGGCCCTCCGACGAGGTGCGGGTGGCGACGACTACCAGGTCGCTCGCCTTGAAGCCGGAGGTGAAGACCTTCTGTCCGTTGAGCACGTAGTCATCACCGTCCTCAACTGCCGAGAGCACAATCGAGGCGGCGTCGGAACCGGCCTGCGGTTCGGAGAGGGCAAAACAGACCGTCTTCGACCCATCGGCGATCTGGGGCAGGAACTCCTCTTTGACCGACTCCGCGGCGTCGCGGCCCAGTGTCAGGCCTCCCCAGGTGACGGCGCGGAACACCCAGAAGGACAGATCCAGAAACGCCCGGCCCAATTCCTCGAGCAGGATCGCAACCTCAACGGCGCCGCCCCCGGATCCGCCGTAACCGGTGGGGATGTTGATCCCGAGCCAGCCCTGCGCACCGAGCTTGTCGTATAGCTCGCGCGGCGGGCGGTGCTCCCGGTCGCACTCTCGTACGTATTCACGGGTGATCTCGCGTTCACAGAAGTCGCGCACTATGTCGCGGAACATCGTTTGTTCTTGCGTGAAGTCGACGTCCACTACCGGTCTCCCTTTCAGGTTGTCCGAAAGAACCGTCGGCCGTCTCGCCATCCGAGCGCCGGCGTCGCGAGCCCTTTGACAGGCTCGCCGACTAGAGCATATTCTCGCTAGCGCAGTCGCGCCACTGTCTCAATTGGTGAGACAGACTCCTGAAGGGCGATGCGCGGCGGCATATTGAGGACTGGCGACCCCGGATGATGAGGAGCCCGCGATGGCGACGCCGAGCATTGAGACCGTCCGTGAGCTTTGTGACCGACTCTCCAACTGGGGCCGATGGGGCCCCGATGATGAGAGGGGCACGTTGAATCACGTCACGTCGGATCATGTAGTGGCCGCCGCCAAGCTCGTCAGGGCCGGCAAGACGATTTCGATGGCCCTTCCCTTCGACTCCGCCGGGCCCCAGACCGGCGGCCTCGGCCGATTCAACCCGATCCATTTGATGATTCGCGACGGGGCGGACGTCATTGCCGGCACCTCCGTCCGCGACTTCTACGGCGGCGTCGACAAACACTTCAGGGGTACGGACGACATCATCATCATGCCCCTCCAGAGCGGCACTCAGTGGGATGCGCTCGGCCATGCCGTATACGGCGACAAGATCTACAACGGGTACTCAGCCGACCAGGTATCGAGCAAGGGGGCGATGCGCAACGACGTCACCCAGGCGGCGGACGCGATGGTGGGACGGGGGGTTCTTCTCGACATCGCCCGAGCCAGGGGAGTCGACTGGCTCGATCAGGGATATGTGATCACACCGGCCGACCTCGACTCGGCCGCCGCGATGGGAAACGTGGAGGTTGGGGTCGGCGATCACGTCTTCATCCGCACCGGGGCGATGACGCAGGTGCGGGCCCGAGGCGACTGGGGTGACTACGCAGGCGGCGATGCGGCAGGGCCCGGGTTGGACTGCGCAGCGTGGATCGCCGAGCGGGAGATTGCCGCGATCGCCTCGGATACGTGGGGCTTCGAGGTCCGCCCCAACGAAACTCCCGACGTGAATCAGCCGCTGCACATCGTGCTCATCGTGTATATGGGCCTCTGGATGGGAGAGATCTTCGACCTCGATCCGCTGGCGGACGACTGCGCCGCCGACGGGGTCTACGAATTCATGTATGCCGGGCCTCCGCTGCCCTTCACCGGTGCCGTCGGAAGCCCCCTCAACCCGATGGCGGTGAAATGACCATGCAACCTGTACGTTCGATGCTGTTCACTCCGGGTCATCGCAGGGACCTGATCGAGAAGGCTATCCGATCCGGCACCGACGCCGTGATCATCGACCTCGAGGACGCGGTCGCGGCCGACGAGAAGGCGACCGCCCGGGCCGGTTTGGCCGACCTTCCCGACTCGGCGGTCCCGCTCTACGTGCGCACCAACGGGCCGGAGACCGATCTGATGTGGGACGACGTTGTAGCGGTCGGGACGGCCGGCCTCGCCGGCGTGATGATCCCGAAGATCGAGCATGCCGAACTGGTGCGTGAGCTCGATGGGGCGCTTCGTGTGCTCGAGATGGCGTACGGCCACGAACCCGGATCAATCGGGATCATTCCGCTCATCGAGAGCGGCCTCGGAGTACGCCACACATACGACATGGCTCGTGCCAGCAGCCGCGTCGAGTGCATGATGTTCGGCGGCGGAGAGCAGGGCGATCTGGTGGCCGACCTCGGTGTCGAGTGGACCCCGGAGGGCACGGGGCTCATGTATTCCCGATCCAAGGTGCTGATGGATTCGCGGGCCGCCGGCATCCCGCATCCGATGGAGGCCGTCTTCATGGACTTCCGCAATCTCGAAGCTCTTCGGGTGGAAAGCGAGCTGGCACGCCGCCTCGGCTACGTCGGCAAGGTGGCGATCCATCCCGCACAGGTGGCAGTCATCAACGACGTGTTCACCCCGTCTGCCGAAGAGGTGGCCCACCACCGGCGCATCATCGAGGAGTTCGACAAGGCCCTGGAAGCCGGCTCGGCGTCGATTGACGTCGACGGGAAGATGGTCGACTACGCGGTGGCGCGGGTCGCTCGCGAGGTGATCGCCAGAGCCGAACTCGCCGAGAGCGCCGCGCAGCGCTCGGCACAGGGCCAGTAAGCGCGATAGGAGGAGCAGGCTATGAGCCGAAGCAGGTACATCGACGGTGGAGTTGGTCTGGCAGTGATCGGCGCCGGGTCCATCGGCACGCTGCGAGCCCAGATCGCCCACCGCCACCCGTCCGTGAGGTTCCTCGCGGTATGCGACATCGTCGAGGACAAGGCGAAACACCTGGCGGACGCCTGCGGCGCCGATGCCTGGTCGACCGACCCGGCCGAGGTCATTCAGCGCGACGATGTGGACTGTGTGATCGTCGCCTCCACCGAGGACAGCCACTACGAGCCGGCCATGATGGCGATTCAGGCGGGCAAGCACCTCCTGATCGAAAAGCCCTTCACGATCCTGCCGAGTGAAGGCGAGAAGCTGTTGGCGGCGGCTGAGGAATACGGGGTCTACGTCTACACCGGATTCACCCAGAGGTTTCGGCGCCGCTACCTGGCGATCAAGGAGCACATCAAGCAGGGATACATCGGGGATGTCACCAGCGCCAAGGCGACGATATATCTGACGCAGGCGGTTGCGCGGTCTGTGATTTCGCGGGCGGGCACGACTACCCCGTCGATCAACACCATGACCTATCTGTTCGACCTGCTCATCTGGTATCTCGACGGCCGCAAACCGACGTCGGCCTACGCCGCCGGGGCCAAGGGCATCATCCACGAGGAGTACGGGGCGCTCGACTCGACCTGGTGCGTCCTCAAGTTCGACGACGACATGGTCGCCAACCTCGGTGTCAGCTGGGAGCTGCCGGTGTTCTGGCCGGCGAACGTGGCGACGATGGACTTCGAGGTCTTTGGCCGCAACGGCGTTGTCAGCGTCAAGGACGACCACCGCGATGTGATGATGGCCTCGCACAAAGAGGTGCCGGCGCCATACACGCCGGACGTCTCGATGAACGTTGCGCTGCTCGGCTCATATATGCCCGGAGATTGGGCCCTCGGCGAGCACTTCGGAGCCATGCAGGAGGAGACCCACGCCTTCATCAACAGCGTCGGTCAGAACCGCCAGGACCCGATCCTGGCCACGGGCCGGGAGGGATTCGACGTTCTCGTCGTATCGCGCGCCGTCGACACCTCGGCGAACAGCGGCGATGTCGTGCCCATCTCCTGGGGGATCTGAGCCCGTGGGCGCGATGCTCGAGGGGATCACCATCCTCGAACTGGGCGGCGTGATTGCGGGCAATTTCGGCGGTGTGATACTTGCCGACCTGGGTGCCGAGATCATCAAGATCGAACCGCATAGCGGCGACACGGCCCGCAACGCCAACATCGCCCCCTACCGCGATCACAGCACGATCCACCTGTTCATGAACCGCGGCAAGAAGAGCATCGTGCTCGACCTGAAAACGGAGGAAGGCCTCGACATCCTCTATCGGCTGGTGGCCGAGGCCGATGTCGTCGTCGACAACTTCCGGCCCGGCGTGCTTGCCCGGCTCGGCATCGACCACGACACCTTGAAGACGGTCAATCCCCAGATCATCACCGTCAGCGTCACGGGGTTCGGGGAGACCGGGCCCCTCAAGGACAAGGCCGCGTTCGACCTGGTGATCCAGGCCTACAGCGGGCACATGTCGATCACCGGGGATCCCGACGGGTCCCCGGCGCGTGCCGGTGTCCCCCTGGCCGACATGTCCGGCGGCGTCTACGCCTGTATCTCGATCCTGGCGGCTCTCGTAGGGCGGGAGTTGCACGGCGGGGGGAGGCACGCCGATGTGGCCATGCTCGACTGACGAGAAGTTCTGGATCAACCTGTGCGATGCGATCGGGCGGGACGACCTCAAGGACGATGCCCGCACGGCCAACAACGCCGCCCGGCTGGCCAACCGCGACTGGGTGGTACCCCAGCTGGAGGAGGCGTTCCGCAAGAAGACCCAGGCGGAGTGGATCGCGATCCTCGACGAGTTCGACATTCCATCCGCTCCGGTGAACACCTTCGAGACTCTGTTTGCCGATCCGCAGCTGGCGGACCGGAAGATGGTGCGCAGCTACGACCACCCTACGCTCGGCGACGTTCACTACCAGCCGAGCCCGATGAAGCTGAGCGGCTGGGAGTTCCCCAACCGTCATGCTCCGATGCTCGGCGAGCACACCCTCGAGGTCCTGACGACGCGACTCGACTACACGCCGGAGCGGGTGGCCGAGCTCGACGAAGCGGGTGTGGTCAGAATGTGGCACGGCGAGTGAGTCAAGGGAAAGGTCGACAAATGCGATTTGGGACGATGGTGCCTCAGGGCTGGAAGATGGATCTCGTTGGCATCCCCGACGATCGGCAATGGGATCACATCATGGCGACGGCCGGCGCTATCGAAGCGGCCGGCTGGGACTCCCTATGGGTGTACGACCACTTCCACACCCACCCCATCGTGAGCCAGGAGAGCACGTTCGACGCGTGGACCCTGATGGCAGCGCTGGCGACCGTCACCGAGCGAGTCCGGATCGGCCAGATGTGCACCTGTGTGCTCTACCGGCCGGCATCGCTCCTCGGCAAGATCGCGGTCTCCGTCGACGCCATCTCCGGCGGGCGGCTCGATGTCGGGATCGGCGCCGGCTGGTCCCACAAGGAGTTCGCCGCATACGGCTACGAGTACCCGTCGAACAAGGTCCGCCTCGACATGCTCGAGGAGGCGGCCCAGGTGCTCAAGGCGATGTGGACCAGCGACGAGGCGTTCTTCGAAGGCGAGCACTACACGCTGGCCGGAGCGATAACCCGACCCAAGCCGATCCAGAAACCGCATCCCCCGCTGTGGATCGCCGGCGGCGGCGCGAAGCGAACGCTGCGCATCGTTGCCAAATACGGCGATTACGCCAACTTCGGCGACGATCTCGATACGTTTGTTCACAAGTCCAATGTGCTGGCCGATCACTGCGAGGCGGTCGGGCGCGACTACGGCGAAATCGGGCGCACGATTCACATGATGTCGGTGATCGGCCGGGATCGGGCCGACCTCGATGCCAAGCTCGAGATAGCGGCACGCCGCCGTGGTTCCACGGCCGCCGAATTCGAAGAGGAGCACTTCGTGATGACCGTCGACCAGGCCGTGGACGCTGTTGGGGGGTTCGTCGAAGCCGGGTGCGCCGAGTTCATCCTCTACTTCTACGACATGGGAGAGAACGACAGCCAGGACCTCTTCGCCGCCGAAGTGATTCCCCAGCTGCGCGGATGACCGGCCTCGGCCGGCTGCTCGCCCCGGAGTCGATCGCCATCGTCGGTGTCTCGGCCGACACGGGCAAGCACGGCCGCCGGGTGCTCGCCAACCTGCGGAAGGTTGGTTTCGACGGCGAGATCTGGGGGGTCAACCCGAAGCTGCCCGAGATTGATGGCCTCGAGGTTGTCGCCACGCTCGCCGACCTGCCGGCGCCGCCGGATGTTGTGGTGTCGGCGGTCCCGGGGCCCTTGGTCCCGTCGGTCGTCCGCCAGGCGGGTGCCGTCGGTGCCGGTGTTGTGATCGTCTTCGCCGGAGGCTTCTCCGAGGTCGGTGAGGCCGGCCGCGTTCTCGAAGACGACGTCCGGGCGGCGGTTGCCGAGAGTGACGTGCGGGTGCTCGGTCCCAATTCGGGGGGCGTGATTCTTCCCGTCGCGGGCTTGGCGGCCAGCTTCCTCACCTGCCTTGATCGCCCCGCCGACGAGATACGGTCCGGGCCGGTGGGCCTGGTCACGCAGTCCGGCGGCACCGGCAGCTACATGCACAATCTGGCGGCGGGTCGCGGCGGCGGCCTGGCTGCATCGATCTCTACCGGAAACGAGGCCGACATTGATGTCGCCGACGCCATCGAAGCGCTGACGTTCCACGAAGAGGTGCGGGCGATCGCGGTGGTGCTCGAAACCGTCAGGGACGGCGGTCGTTTCATCCGCGCCGTTCGCGGCGCGCGCGATGCCGGCAAGCCGGTCGTGGTGTGCCACCTGGGACGAACCGGCCACAGCACCGGAATGCTGGCGACCCACACCGGGGCCCTTGCTACCGATCGCCGGGTGCTCGAAGGTGTCTGCGGCTCGCTCGGGGTGACGCTCGTGGCGACGCCGGGAGAGCTGTACGACGTGGCGGAGGTGATGGCGCGGTCCGGCGCGGTGGCCGGCAATCGAGTCGGGGTCGTCACTCACTCCGGCGGGGTTGCCATCCTGCTCGCCGACCTGGCGGAGGGCACCCACATCACGCTTCCCGAGCCGAGCCCGGAGGTGCAGAGCGAGCTGACCCCCTTGATCCAACTGGGTACCACGGCCAACCCGCTCGACATGGGCGCCATCATCGGTGGCCCCCACCGGTTTGCCGAGGTCGTCGGTATCTTCTCGCGCCACCACGATGTCGTCCTGGCGGTGTCGTCGGCGCACCCCCCGGCGCACACCGAGCAACGGGTCGACGCCCTGACGGCCCTGGGGGAGGCTCCTCCGATTGTGCACCTGTGGATGGCCGGTGATGTTGCCGCCGCAGGGTTGCAGCGGCTCCGCGCGGCGGGACTGCCGGCCACCGAGGAGCCGCGTGCCGCCATTGCGGCCATGGACGGGCTGATTCGATTTGGTCAGGCCGGGCTCTACGACGAAGGCGGGAAGCGCGTCGCCACGTCGGGGGCCGTCGAGACGCTCTCCGAGCACGCTGCGAAGGCCTGGCTCGACGGTCTGGGGATGGCCGCCGTCGCCGGCGACCTGGCCACGGATCGCGCCGAGGCGATCGACATTGCCGCCGACCTCGGTGGGCCGGTGGTGGTCAAAGTGGCATCCCCGGACATCGTGCACAAGGCGGAGGTTGGCGGGGTCCGTGTCGGCATCGCCGATCCGGCGGCTGCCGGTGATGCCTTCGACTCGGTAGTCGCGGCAGCCAGCGCCGCCGCGCCGCAGGCTCGGATCGAGGGAGCCAGAGTCGAACTCCACGTCGCAGGCATCGAAATGCTCGCCTCGGGAATTGTCCACCCCCAATTCGGCCCGATGGTTGCTGTCGGCGTCGGCGGCGCCGGAGCCGAAGCGCTCGGCGACGTCGCCATGGCGTTGGCGCCGGTCAATACCGAGCATGCCCGCCGACTCATCGGTTCGCTGGCCGCAGGCGCGGTCCTCGATACCACCCGGTTCGGAGCAGCGGCGGATCGGGATCACCTGGCGGAGATCCTGGTGCGCCTCGGCGGACTGATCGCCGAGCGAAGCGCTGTCGAGATCGAAATCAATCCTCTCACCTGGTCCGGAACCGAATGGCTGACCCTCGATGCGGTGGTGCGGCTGGGCGATTCAGCCCAAGCTGGCCGCTAGGGGGCTCGAGCTCGGGGGCTGGGTGCCGCGTAGCGACGGCCGAGGTCGTCGTGAACCTGGAGATCGGTCGCGGTTCCAGTGGTGGTCCACCCAACTTCGTGGACGAGGGTGTGGTGGAAACGGCACAGCAAGATCCCGTTGTCGACGCAGGTCGTGCCGCCGCGGGCCCAGTGGACGATGTGATGCACGTCGCACCATTGCGGCGGTCGATCGCACCCTGGGAAGCGGCAATGCCGGTCGCGGGCGACGATGGCGCGCCGCAACGGTTCGGGGAACAGGCGGTACTGGCGTCCCACGTCGAGCGGTTGCCCGTTGGGCCCAAACACGATCCGACAGACGGAGGCGTCACAGGCAATCCGGGTGACCCCCTCGGGGGTGAGCACTGTGCCGAACTCGGTTTCGGCGAGTGGGTTGGCATTGAGCGTTTTGTCGCCAATGGTGCCGCTGCCGGTGAGGGCTTCGACGTTTACATGTACGAGGAGTTGGGGGCGGTCCATCGAGGCTGAGGCGAGTTCCATGAGCCGGTCGGCGCGGCGCTGGGTGAGGGTGCGATGGTCCTCCGGCACGGGCGGACCGGGGTCGAGGGTGTTGATGAGCGTGTCGAGTTCGGCCTCGCTGACGCAGGCGTAGAGGCGGCCGACACCGCGGTCGCGGCGGATGCGTATCCCGCGGAGGCTGTTGAGCATGTCCTGGTCGAGTTCCACGAGCGGTGGATCGATGCGCTGCTTCCAGTACTGGATGAGCTGCCAGAGCTCTTTGACGAAGGGGAGTTGTACGGCCAGGTCGACGAGCATCGCCTCATCGGCGGCGAAGGCCTCGTTGTTGAAGTTGTAGGCGGCGATGAGGGCGTCCACTTGATCGACGCTGAGTTCGCCTTCTTCGAACCGGGCCGCAGTGAGCGGCATCTGGACGAGAGCCTTTGATCGGGCGACAAGTTCCATCGCTCGGCCCGCCGCCATGGCAGCGCGGTGCTTGAGAAACGCCGTCGCGGACGTGTAGCCCATCCGGCGCCACCGGGCCGCTTCGTTCATCGCGGCGAGGGCCGTCGCGGCCTGAGCCTCGAGCTGGTCGATCCGGCCCAGGATCGCGATCAGCTCGTCACAGGCGTCCACCGGATGGAGTGGCTCCGGTTCTGCAGTCGGCTCGGGTGCGGCACTCAACTGCGACTTCTGCCGTTTCTCTATCAGTAGCGAACATATGTTCGTATAATAAACCACGTTTATGACAAATAGAAGGGGTATGAATCAAGAAAACCGACGGAGGTCGAGAGAAACCTCGCTGGCGTGTTTCCGCCCTGTAGCTTTCATACGAAACAGTGAAACCTGGAGCCCGTGTCAGGAGTCTGCCTAGTGATGGCAAAGAACACGTCGGCAGAGGTGAAAGATGGGCACACCGGAGTGAACGTCTTGGACTTCGACGAGTTCTATCGCGCCCGCCGGGTTGAGATGGTGCGTGCGGTGGCGTTGGCGGTCGGCGGTCGCGATCTGGGCTGTGAGGCGGCCGATGAGGCTTTCGCCCGGGCCCTGACCCGGTGGGGCGAGGTGTCGGGCTATGACAATCCGGCCGGTTGGGTATATCGGGTTGCCGTGAATTGGGGGCGTTCCCGCTTGAGGCGCAGCAGCCGGGAAGCTCGTCAGTTGCTCATTGATCCTCTGGTTGAACAGGAGATGCCGGAACCGGAGCTTCTGGAAGCGGTCAAGGCCTTGCCGGTCAAGTACCGCGCGGTGGTGGTGGCACGCTTCTTCCTCGACTGGTCGATTCAGCAGACGGCCGAGGCGCTGGCAGTCCCCGAGGGCACCGTGAAGACCAGGCAGAGCCGGGCGATCCAGAGGCTTCGCAAGCGACTGAAGGAACCGCAATGACTTTCGAAGAGCGGATCAGGACGACGCTGCAGCACGCCGGTGGCGGCATCGCGGTCGATGAGCGACAGCCGGAACTCAACCGCCTCGCGCTGGAGGCGCCCCGCTTGCGCCGGTCGCGACTCCTGGCGTTCGCCGCCGGGTTCGTGGTCGTCGCTGCCGTAGGAGTGATAACTGTCGTGTTTGGGTTGGCCAGGAGCTCCGACACTTTCAACCCGATCGGCCTCATTCCCGGCCTGACGGCAGAGAACGAGATCGAGCTCATCGAGATTGACCCGTCTCCGAGCGACGAGAGCTTCTCTTGGGATTGGGCTTACTCGATCGAAGGTATCGACCGAGTAGATGTGGGCCGCCCCGGGCCCGACTTCTGGGCCGCGGCTGGCCGCGAGCCCGGCGAAGAGATGCGGTGCTCGGGAGCGAACGGCGGTTACGGTTGCAGCCTCGTCCGTGATCCGCTGCCAGACGTTGGGGGCCAGAATGCCGGTGGGCTCGGCGTGCTGGCCTGGAGCTGGGCAAACGTGCCAACGCAGGCCGCCGTCGTGGTGTTCACCGAGCCCGATGGCCGCGTCACCTGGCAACGCCCCTCCAACCGATTCGTCATGTTCCTCGACGCCGTTGGCAACGACTGCGGCTGCCGTATGGATGCCTACGACGCCGGCGGCGTTCTGATCGGGTCGGCCCACGTTCGAGATGATTTTTGAGGCCGCCTTGCTACATGATCCGGTCGACTATGCCGCGCAGGTAGCGGGCTTGGCCGGCGTGCTGGATGTTGTCGCTGAGCACGCTGACCAGACGTACTCCGACGCTGACCGGCGGCGTGTAGGAGTCGTCGATGATGCGGGCCAGCTCGGCGGCGTCGACTCCACGGAGGTATTCGACCGAACGGTCCATGACCTCGTCGTGGTAGCCGAGCAGATCGCTCGAGTCTGCGGGGCTGATGGCGGCGACGTCGTCGGGTCGGTGGCCCTGGCCGAGGTTGGCGGGATCGGGCTCCATGCCGAGCGCCGCTGCCCAGTCGCCGGTGACCCACACCTGGTCCTGGCCGGTGATCTCGGAGACGTGATCGTCCTGGATCCGTGTCAGGTGCCACACCAGCCACGCGATCGAATTGGCTCCCGGCTCGGGGAGGTAGCTCAACCGCTCCTGATCGAGCCCACCCGCAGCCTTGTGTACCAGCTCGCGAATCCGCCCGTATGCCTCAACCAGCACGTCCTGTGTGTTCATGAACACTCCTTCTGTTCGCCACTGCCGAGGCTACGCCCCGGTGAGCAGCGCTACCTCTGCGGCCGTCGCTCCCTCGGATGTCAAGAGATCGCCGACCGCGACCTCGGCGCCTCCGGCCGCCGTCGAGCGGACCGCCGCCACGACGACTGCCATGGCACGGAGGCCGGCGGCGGCGTCGACCTCCATGGTGCCGTTGTCGCGGGCGGCGGCGGCGAGTTCCTCGATCTGTTCGGCGAGTGGATCGCCCTTGCCGGTTTCCAGCACAGTTTCGGGCTCGCCGTCGCGGTCGAGGGTCAGGGTTCCGTAGTCATCGACATCACCGCTGGACCAATGGCCGTGATCGAGCCGATAGCGCAGGTTGCCACCGCCTGCCTGGATCTCGATGCGGTACAGGCTCGGTGTTGTCCAGCTGCTGGTGACTGTCGAAACCGTTCCTGAAGCATGCGTGATGATCACCACAGCGGCGTCGGCCAGGGGGCCCATGGTCTGGTACCCCAGCCTGGCGTTGATCGCAACCGGGGGGCCAAAGAGAGACAGCACGGTGTCGACCTGGTGGATACCGACCTGGATCAGGACACCGGCCTCGGCCCCGGCCACCCGCCGGTGCCACGCATCGGGCTTCATCTGAGCGCCCCGAGCGTTGGAGAAGTCGGCGTGGGCGAGCCGGGCGATACCGCCCTCACCCGAAGCCAGCCAGCGTTGGGCAGTTCGGTGACCGGCAAGGCGTCGGGCGTGATGGGCCACCCCGATGCGGGCACCGGCGGCCGCGGCTCGCAAGAGCCTGAGCCCGCCGGGAACATCGACCGAAATCGGCTTGTCGATCAGGACCGGTTTGCCGGAATCGGCTGCCGCCAGGGCCATCTCGACGTGTAGATCGTTCGGCGTCGACACGATGACTGCCTCGACCGCGGGATCTGCCAGCAGCGCCTCATAGGAGTCGGCGGAGCTCTCGAGGGCGAACTCATCGGCGAACGCGGTCCGCCGTTCCGCGTCCCGGCTGAAACAAGACACGAACCGGGCGGTATCCGTTCGTCCGGCGGCGGCGCCGTGCGCCCGCGCCCAACGGCCCAGCCCGACGATCCCGATGCCGACCCGGGGCGCGTCGCTCACTTGAAGCCCAATCTCGCCGACAGCGTGGCTGCCGCTTCGGCGACTGCGGTCCCCAGTTCGTCGAGCATCGTCTGGTCGAGCCGGCTCAGGGGTGTCGTGAACACGACCGAGCCCTGGCACTCGCCTCTGCGGTCGAAGAAGGGGGCTCCGATGGCCGCTCCACCCTCGACCCGTTCTTCGATGCTGACGCTGTATCCGCGGGCCCGATCGGCTGCCGCCAGGTCGAGCAGGTCGTCGACCGCCACAATCGTGGATGCGGTGAGGGTCTCGAGTGGTCCGGGACCGAGCAGTTCTCGAGCAGTCTCCGGCGCCAGGCCGGCGAGGATGGCCCGGCCGGCGGCGCCGGCATGCAGTGGCACCGGACGCCCCAGCTCAACGACGAACCGCAGGGGATTCGAGCTCGGCGACTCGTAGAGGTACACCGCCGCGTCACCGTGGAGAAGCGACACATACGAAGTCTCGTTGTAGCGCGCGACGAGGTCGTCGAGCACATTGCGCGCCGCGTCCGGGAGAGTGTCGAGGGAGGCGAGCAGCCGGGCGATTCCGAACAGGCGGGGACCTGCGATGTAGCCGGCGGGCACCTTCTCGAATACGCCGAGCTCCGTCATCTGCTGCAGGATGCGCCCAACCGCGCTGCGGTCGATTCCAACCACTCTGGCCAGGCCACGGGGCCCGACGGGAGCCCCGGCATCGACGACCGCTTCAATGACGGCGACCGCACGTTCGAGCAGTGGCTGCGGCCCGGCAGGCTCGACAGTTGCCGGGTCGTCGCTCACCCGGAACCAGCCTCGAGAATGGCCTCGATCTCGTCGAGGTCCTCGACGGTGGGCCGCCAATCGGCGGCGGCACCATTCGCCGCGACCTGTTCAGGTCGGGTTGCCCCGGGCGTCACGCTCGGCACCGTCGGCTGGGCCAGCAGCCAGCCGAGGGCGACCGCAGCCGGTGTGATGTCCCGGGCGGCGGCGAAGCGCCGTAGTCCCTCGACGATGTCATAGTTGCGGTCGGT
This sequence comes from uncultured Acidimicrobiaceae bacterium, assembly GCA_947258375.1. Classification (GTDB taxonomy): domain Bacteria; phylum Actinomycetota; class Acidimicrobiia; order Spongiisociales; family UBA5794; genus JAHEJX01. Next base: position 87,064 of record CAMYIJ010000013.1, on the reverse strand, counting down.
GAGGAAGTGCTCGTATCGATCCATGTTCAGGCGCCCTTCGACCTCCTCGCCCTTACGCTTCTTGCCGGTGAGCAGCCCGCTGGCCAACGGGTAGTAGGGCAACAGGGCCACACCTTCCTGAGCGGCGAGCGGGGCTAGGCCGTTGGTTTCGGGCTCCCGGTTGATCATGCTGTACTCGATCTGGTTGCTGAGGAACCGCGGCTTGCCGGCGGCACCGCTGATCGCCAGTGCCTCGGCCAGCTGGATCGCGTCGAGGTTGGAGCAGCCGATCTCGAGCGCCTTGCCCTCCTCGACGAGTTCGAACATTGCACCCAGGGTGTCGGCGATTGGCGTGTTCGGGTCCGGCATGTGCAGCTGGTAGAGGTCGATGCGATCAGTCCCCAGGCCGGCGAGGGACCGATCCATGATCTTCTTCACGTAGTCGGGTCGGGCCCCACCCGATCCCTCCATTCCGGCGATCACCTGACCGAACTTGGTGCCGATCACGACTTCGTCGCGATGCCTTCCCAATGCCTTGCCGAGGAAGCCTTCCGACTGCCCGCTGCCGTAGTTGCTCGAGGTGTCGAAGAAGGTGATCCCGCATTCCAGCGCTGCGGCCACCACCGCGTTGGTCCCCTCCTGATCGAGCGCTCGTCCGAAGTTGTTGCATCCGAGGCCGATTGCAGAGACCTCGAGGCTGCCGATGTGTGCCGTTCTCATGGTGCGCCTACTCTGCAGGCAGCGGCCGCAGGAACCGATCGGCGTTGCCGGACAGGACCGCCGCCCGATCGCTCTCAGTCATCACCGCTACAGCTTCGACTCCGGCTACCGGGTCGTCGGATGCCATGTCGAACGGATAGTCACTCCCGAGAACGACCCGGTCCCAGCCGATCCTGCGGCCGAGCAGCTCCAGCGCCAGCGGATCGTGGGTCAACGAGTCGATGAAGAACCGATTGAAGTAGTCGCTCGGCGGCTTCGTATCGATGAACTGTTTCGACTCGGTGCGCTGGGCCCAGCCGTGATCCCAGCGGCCGGTCTGATAGGGCGTGAATCCGCCGCCGTGGACAAATCCGAATCGCAGATTCGGGTGGCGTTCCATGACGCCCCCGAAGATGATCTTGCCCATCGCGATGGTCGACTCGAGCGGGTTGCCGATGAAGTTCTGCAGGTAGTACTTCGTGAGGCGGTCGATCCCGGCGATCGATCGCTGGTCCGGGTGCAGCCATACCGGGAGGTCGAGCGACTCCATCTCGGCGAGCACTGGAGTGAACATCGGGTCGTCGAGGTCGACTCCGTTGACGTTGGTGCCGAACTGGATGCCCCGCAGCCGCGGATACTTCGCCACCCGGCGCAGTTCGGTGATGGAGCCTTCGATGTCCTGCAGTGGCAAGGTTCCGTATATATGGAAACGGTCCGGATTGGCGTCACTGAGCCACATGAGCCCGTCGTTCTGTAGGCGGGCGAAATCGATGCCGACCTCGTTCGGGACGTGGTAGTGGAAGTTGGGCGGCGGGATGGCGATGATCTGGCGGTCGACTCGTTGCCGGTCCATGTCGGCGATACGCAGCGACTGCTCGAAGATTCCCTCGGGCAGCGGTCCGAGCCGTTCGCGCTCGGGATACTTCAGATAGCGGCGGCCCCCCTCTTCGATCAGGACGGGTCCGTACTCCGGTTGAGCTCGCTGCATCTCGACAAGCGCGGCGGGCACGATCGCATGGGCGTGCAGGTCGACAATGGGCTTCGCCACGGTTTCCTCCCGGGAAAGTGCTTGGAACCGCGATGCTAGCTGCGGCGCGCGCACCGTAGCCTGGGCCGGTAGTTGGCTCTAGCCGGTCCCGGAGGTCCCGGACCTCACAACCCACCCTTGGACGCCGGACCGACGTTGAGACGGTCGATGCCGTCCCACGGAACCTGCCGTGAGGGAGTGCCGAAGTGGGCGCCTACCTGGCTGAGCACCTGTGGGAGGTCGGCGTCACAAGCGATGGCCTCGCAGGGCGCGAAAGGAGCCATACTCGCGGTGAGCCTGTCGAGCATCCATGGAACGAGCCGCCAGGCTACGGCATAGGCGACGACAACGAACAGCGCGAACTCCCAAAATGCAGATTCTTCCCAATGCATGTTGCCATTTTATAGGAAGCTGGCAACGGTGCATAGGGGCCGAGGGCCTCTAGGTGTGACAACTGCAGGTTGGTATTGCCGCTGGGTATCATCGGAGCATGACCGACGCTCCGCCGGGGACGACGATGCAGAGCCGGGATGCTGCCGCTTGGGCGCGTCGGCCACTCCTGTGGGTGATGATCGGCGGTGTTCTCGTTCTTGTTTTGTTGGCACTTCTGATGAAGGGGGCAGAGTGGAAGGCCGCGGCCGACGCCAGGGACGCAACCCCGGTCGGGAGCGCAACATTCGCCGAGATCGGCACTCCCTCCATTCAAGGCGTGTGGGACCTGACCGGTAAGTTCGTGCTGGTCGATAACTCAGGGCGCAGCGCCACCTACAACCAGGTGCCCTTCGGTTTTGTGGACCCGATCCCCTCTGATATCGGAGCGCTCGATCTGGTGCAGGTCACGTGTCGAGTCCGGTGGTCGAAAGACGGCATCATGGGCCCTTACCGGTTGCGCGTCGACGTGTGTCGCGACATCGTGCTGTTGAGTGACGTTACCGGTTAGGTGCTGCCCGGACTCCGAAGCCTTGCGGCTCGGGTCACGGCGGCGGCGGATTTGTCGTCGTAACGACGCCCGCTGCCAGTTTCCCGCCGGGCCCTCGAAGACGAGATCGTAAGTGGAAGCGTCCGGGTAGGTTGCCTGGACGCGCGTCAGTCGTCCGCCTAGCCGGTGCGAGCCTGCCAGGTGCGTTCGATGCGCCGCATCAGTGCGGGGTAGATGATGAGGTGGCGAAACGGGGCGATGGCCGCCATGTAGACCGCGCCGGAGCGGCCCCGGGGCTTGACGTAGATGCCGAGCTGTCCTCGGTATCTGTTCCCGCCATGGGACACCCAACCCAGGTGGATCACTGCATGCACCGTTGTGTTGGACAGCTCCAACGCCCATTCGTCTTGGGTCCGATATACGGACCGAAATGGCGTGAAGCTGGTACTGCTGATCGTCTCGCCGCCAGGGATCGCCGGGTCGTCGGGCAGTCGCTCCTGAAGCGACGTTTCGGTGCAGCCCGGTATTGCGAGGGTGTTGGGGGCGTCGTCCCATCCGAATCGTTGTCCAAGCCATCTGCGCACTGCGAACAATGCTGTAGCGAGCTTCGAGCTCTTGTCGTCTGCCAGGTCGAGGTCGGCGACCATTGAGCAGAGGTCGGTGAACTCCTTGAGGTCACCCTCAGCCGGCAGGGCCCACGCATCGATCAGTTTGAAGTCGGAGGCGATCTGGTTGATGAGCCACGGAAGGCGGGCGTGTTCCGATGGGTCGATTCTCGAGTTCAACGCCACCGCTCAACTCCTTCGCAGCGGAGCCACCAGGTCGGCCGCGGTCAGGTTCTCGAGGTCATCTACTGCGGCGAAGACTGCCCGGCGGGTGGCTTCGTCGTGGTTCGGGCTCAGCTCGATGAACTTGGCCTGCACCCCTTCCATGGGCATCGGCCGTTCCTTCTCGCCGAGCATGTGCTTGCTGTAGCGCTGAATCTTCTCGCCACCGACCTGGATCGTCACCCGACCCGGCCAGAACTCGGGATGAATTGCGTCGAGGTCGTCTGCCTGGCGCACATCGGTGATTGCCATCAGCCGGCGGAACTCGTCACTCATGCGGCTTTCGAGGACGCTGGTGAACACATCCATCCCGGCCCGCTTCTCGGTCAGCGCCAGGGCGGCGGCGTAGGGGCCACTGAACTGGGCGTCCACAGCCGAGGTCGGCTGCCGTTTGGCCTCGATCGGTGAACCGCACAGCTGCACGCCGTACGTCGGCATCTCGATGAGGATCGACTCGACCTCCGTCGGGTCGATTGCCCGCTCGTTGGCAAGGGCAATCAGAAGATCGAGAGTCTGGTGGGTGTAGCGGCACAGCGAGAACGGCTTGATGGCGACTTCGAGCGTCTCATGCGCCGCTCCGAGAGTCTCGAGCGCCCGCTCCGGAGTCGGCCGCAACGCGTAGCCCTGGAAGAAGCCCTGCTCGCCTTCGAACACCTCGGCGGCTCCGATGAATCCCTCGCCGGCAAGAGTGGCCGCAACGAACCCGGAGTGCGCGGCCAGGCCGGGATGGGTGCGTTTGTTCCAAGCGCCGTTGACTACGTACTGCATCGAGCCGGCCGCTTGGGAGCCGTTGAGTCCAATGGCGTTGACGATCTCGGCGGCGCTCAACCCGCGCAGCCGCCCCACGATCGCCGAGGACGAGAACGTGGCGCAGGTGCCGGTGGGGTGGAAGCCCATCTCGTGGGACGAATGGGGGCCGAGCGCCATGGCCAGGCGGCAGGCGATCTCGTAGCCGATCACAACCGCGGTGATGAGCTCCCGGCCGGTTGCCGCCGTCTCCTCGGCGGCGGCCAGCGCCGTTGTCACCACAGACGACCCGGCGTGGATGACCCCTTTGGCGTGATGGTTGTCGTAGTCGAGGCTGTGGGCGAACGACCCGTTGGCGAGGGCAGCCCACTCCGGGGCCATAGCCTCACCACTGGCCAGAACAGTGGCTCCGCTGCCTGATCGATTCAGGTGGCGGACCCCGCGCAGGATCGAGGGGCCGGATTCCATCCAGTCGTGTCCGCCGATCGCGTTCGCCAAGATGTCGAGGATCAGCTTCTTGGCGTGATCGACAACATCCGGCGGCAGATCGTCATAGCTCAGGGTGGTTGCGTAGTCGGCATAGCGCTCCGCAATCGTCACGACGAGCCGTCCGAGATAATCGAACCGTAGAGGTCCGGTGATACCACGGTGGGCACCGGATCGGTCTCGGGCAGCATTGCCCAACGGCCATAGGCGGCGTCGAGTTCGACATCGATCTTCTGCAGAACGTCTACCGCCCAGAGTCGGAACATCTCCTCGCCCTGGAGCGGTATCGCATGTTCGAGGACCGCTGGGCGCACGTCGGCCAGCGGCGCCGCAGTCCGGCCGTACACCCAGAGCACGTGAACCCCGTTGGCGCTGGCAATCGGCCCCACGGGTTCGTCGATCGGCGCCGTCAGGGCGGCTTGGCCGAGTCCGGTCGGCAACGCCATCGGAGCCGAACAGCCAAAATCGCCTCCGGCACCGCTCCGGCCGGGCTCCCTATCGACGAAGGAGTCGATCGATACATCCCTGGCGACTTCGGAGAACGGATCTCCGGAATCGAGCCGGGCGACCAGTGCATCGACTATTGAGAGGTCGTCGATCTGTATTTGCTGGATGCACACTTCTGCGTTGTCCATCAGATAGGCCTCGTAAGCGGCGTCGAGGTCGAAGCCGGGTGCCTCGTCTCGGACCGACGCGGCGCTCACCGCGTCGCGGAGAACGTCGAGCTCGGCCTCGATCTGAAACCTCTGGGGCGTCAAGTTGCGCAGCGCCAGCTGCTCGTCGAGATCGCCGCGCGCTCGAAACGTCTCCGTGCGTTCGGCGAAGCGCTCGGCCACGAGGGACGCGTCGGCCGTGATGCCGAGAGCATCCTGCGCCTCGGCGGCAAAGGCATTGTGGAGTATCAGTAGGAGTGCCGAGCGCGCCACCTCATCGTCGTTGAGCTCCGCAACGTCCACGTGGAGCGCGGTGAATGCCTCCGTCGGGATAGCCACATCATCGATGGTGGCGAAGGTGTCGGACCCGCCGGAGCACCCCGCGGTCAGGAGAAGGAGCGCCATCGTCGACTTGATCGCCTTCATGACTGTCGGGCCCGAAGGAATCGCGCCGGGTTCTCATTGAGCACGGCGGCTCGCTGGACGGCTTCGAGCCGGGCGCTGTCGATGAAGCCCATGGGATCCTGGTAGCCCATGTCGAATGGATAGTCGGTTCCCAGCATTATGCGGTCCCATCCCACCCGGCCGGCGAGGAAATGTAGTGCCGCCGGCTCGTGGACGATACAGTCGAACCACAGTCGGCGCAGCAGCTCGGACGGGGGAGTGTGCTCGATATTCTCCCGGGTGGTGGCGCGGTGACGCCAGCCGTGGTCCCACCGGCCGACCAGGTACGGGGCGACGCCCCCGCCGTGCACGAACCCCCACCGCAGCGCCGGATAGATGTCGAGCAGGCCACCGAAGACGACGTTACCGATCGCGATGGTGGTATCCGCCGGGTTGCCGATGAGGTTGAACAGGTAGTGCTTCTGCAGCCGTTCCCGGCCGACAACGTCCGCCTGGTAAGGATGGACCAGCACGGGCAGTCCGGCGGCCTCGAGCGCGGCCCATACCGGTGCCAGCTCGGGATCGGCGTAGTCGCGCCCGGCGATGTTGGAGTCGACGAGGACTCCGCGCACCAGCGGATTGGGAGCCCAGCGGGTGACCTCGGCGATCGAGGCCTCCGCCGATTGCAGCGGCAGGCTGATCATGACGCTGAGGGCTGCGGGCTCGGTGGAGGCCATCCCCACGAGCGAATCGTTGGTGAGCGCCGCCAGCCTGGCCGCGGGTTCGGCCTCCAGATCGTATGTGAAGAACCGGGGCCGGGCGCTGATCACCTGATGGGCCACGCCCGTCCGCTCCATGTCGTCGAGGCGGTGCTCGACGTCGACGATGCCGCGCGGCGCCGGCCCATTGATCGTGCCGTCGCGATAGCGGAAGAACACCATCTCGCCGTCGCGGACGACTTCGGGCACGGCCCCCTGGTCAACCTCCCGCATTGCGGCGAGATCGGGAATCGCCGGCGAGGCGTGGGCATGAACGTCGATGGCGGGGGGCACGTCCGGCTAGCCGTCGATCTTGAACAGCCGGGCGGCGTTGTCGCCGAGCACCAGGCTGCGTTCGCGTTCGGTCATGGGAACATCCGCCAGGAATCCGAGCGGATCGGTCGGGCCCATGTCGAACGGGTAGTCGGTGCCCATGAGCACCTTCTCGGCCCCGAATTCGTCGATCAGGTAGCGCACCATTTCGGGCTTGAAGACCGCCGTATCGAAGTGGAGCTTGTGCAGGTACTCGCTCGGCAGGCGATCGATGTGATGGCGCAGCTCCGGTCTGACCCCAAAGGCGTGGTCGGTGCGGGCGAAGTAGAACGGCAGGTAGCCGCCGCCGTGAACCACCACCATGTTGAAGTCGGGGAACCGTTCCCATACCCCGCCGAGGATCATCCGCGAGATCGCGACCGTTGAGGCCAGGGGCATACAGATGACGTTGACCAGGTAGTAATCGTCCATCCGCTGTCCGTCGGTGAAGCCCATCGGATGGAGGATCGCCGTCATCTCGAGTTCCTCGGCGGCCTCCCACACGACGTCGAACCGGCGCTCGTCGTAGTCGGCTCCGTTGACGTCGCCGTTCAGCTCGAAACCATGGAATCCGTAGTTCTCCTTGGCTTCGCGCATCACCTCCACTGCCAGATCGGGATGGTCCATCGGGAGGTTGGCCACGGCCACAAAACGATCCGGATGCTCGCGGACCACTTCGGTAAAGCGTTCGTGCTGGAGGTGGATCGCCCGGGGGGCCACCTCGGAGTCGAGCCAGTAGTAGTACTGCGGTGGTGCGATGGCGATCACCTGCATGTCGATGCCCTGCATGTCCATGTCCTCGATGCGAGCCGCAGGCTCACGGAACTTGGCGGCGATGTGGGGCTGGCTGCGGAACTCCTTGTTATAGCGTTTGGTCACATCCGGTGAGAAGAACGTCCGCGGGTCCATTTCGGGCTTGAAGTGGGGATTGGCCACCTCAGCGCTGGCATCGACCATCAGATGCGTGTGCACGTCGATGGTGCGGCCGGGAGGCTTCTGGGCCGTCGTCGGCTGCCATTGCGGTCCGAGCTCGGGCCACCACTCGTCTGTCATGTTGTCCTCACTTACGTTGTTCCGGATTCGGCTAGTTCGGCGATGGCGGCATCGCTCAGCTGCAGCTCCTCGCGCAGCACCTCGGCGGTGTGTTCGCCGAGAGTCGGCGGGGGGCGGCGGACGGTTGCCGGAGTGCCGAACATCCGGAAGGGGATGCCCACCAGCCTCTGGATGCCGGCTGCGGTCTGGTCGACGGTGGCGATGATGCCGCGTCCCGCGGTCTGTTCACTCTCCAGCGCCTCGGCTACGGAGTTGATCGGACCGGAGGGTATGCCGGCCGGGTCCAGCAGGGCGATCCAGTCGGCGCGACTCTTCGTGAGCATGATGTCGCGGATGAGGCCATCGACGAGGTCCCGGTTGGCGACGCGATCCCGATTCCGGGCGAATCGGTCGTCGGTGGCCCAGTCGGGATGCCCCAGCAGGGCGGCGAGGCGGGCGAATTGGGCGTCGTTGCCGACCGCCAGCGCCAGTTCACCATCTGCGGTCGGATACGTGCGATAGGGCACGATGTTGGGATGACCGTTGCCGTACCTTCCGGCGTCCTCCTCGGAAACGAGGTAGTTGGACGCGACATTGGCGAGCATCTGCAGGCCGGTGTCGTGCAGCGACACATCTCTGAGCTGCCCCTCGCCGGTGCGATCGCGTGCCGCCAGCGCCCCGAGCACCGAGATCGTGGCGAGCATGCCGGAGCAGATGTCGACGATGGCGACGCCGAGCTTCATCGACTCACCGTTGGCCTCACCGGTGATCGCCATCAATCCGGTCTCGGCCTGCAGGATGAAGTCGTACCCGGCCTTGCCGGCCTTGGGGCCCGATGAGCCGTATCCCGAGATCGTGCACCGGATCGCCCGGGGCGCGTTGGCCTCATACCAGTCGTCGGTGAGACCCCATCGGTCAAGCGTGCCGAGCTTGAAGTTGTCGACGACGATGTCGGCGTCGCCGATCAGCTGCTTGACGATGTCACGTCCCTTCTCCGACGACAGGTCGAGGGTCATGCTGCGCTTGTTGCGGTTGGCGCTGAGGAAGTAGGCGGACTCGGTGCCGGCAAACGGAGGCCCCCAGGAGCGGGTGTCGTCTCCGGAGCCGGGGCGCTCGAGCTTGATGACGTCGGCACCCATGTCGCCGAGCCACATCGTGCACAGCGGGCCGGCCAGAACCCTCGTCAGGTCGATCACCTTGAGCCCGGCGAGGGCTCCGTCGCTCATCGCGGCGGCCTTCAGGCGTCCCGCGCGGTGCGCGAGCTTTCGCTCTGATTGTGGCCGCCGTCGAAGTCGGCAACATACGTGTCGAGGGACTCCTTATTGCGGACCCGGAACTGGTGGAAGTCGGCGGGCCGCTTCTCCAGAAAGGCGTTCATGCCCTCGAGCGACTCCTCGGTTCCCCAGATGTTGGCCAGCAACTCCATGCCGTGTTGCCACGACGGGTACAGCGCATCCGAGTCGTAGTTGAGCGACACCTTGGTGGCGCGGATCGTCTGCGAGCTGTATCCCTTGATCTGGGATACAACTTCCTCGACCCGGGCCAGCAGGTCACTCGCCGGGACCGATTCGTTGGCCAGACCGATCTCGGCGGCCTCCTTGCCCGAGTAGCGCTTGCACAGGAAGATCATCTCCTTGGCGCGCCGTTCCCCGATGAGCTTGCCGATGTACTGGGTCGCTCCCACGGTCGGGCATGCCCCCACCCGGGCGCCGGTTTGGCCGAAGATCGAGTCGTCGGCCGCAATGACCAGGTCGCACCAAAGCATCAGCTCGTGACCTCCGCCGACGCAGGCGCCCTCCACCATGGCGATCACCGGAATAGGAAGGTTGCGGCAGGTCATCGCCACCTTCTGCATGCGGTCGTTCCACATGTACGAATTGGCCTTGTTGAGCTTCATCATGGCGTGGAAGTCGCCGCCCGCGGAGAAGTGACCGTCGGTGCCGTAGACCACAGCGGCCACGATCGTGGGGTCCTCCCGGGTCAAATTGAGCGCGTCTGCGATCTCGTCGAGCGTTTGCTCACGGAACGCGTTGCGCACCTCCGGCCGGTTGATGCCGATCCAGGCGGCGTCGTCGCGGACCTCATACAAGATCTCGCTATAAGCCATTACGATGTCCTTCCGTTCGAGTCCGCGCCTGCATGGTCTTGATTCACGGCCGACCTGACAAATCGGCGCCGCCACGCGAGCATATATTTTATATGAAATGGCTGCGGACCCACAGTTGGGGCTGATTTGGCGTTCGAAACGGTGACTAGCGGGGGCCGATGAAACAGGAAATCAGCCCGGACGGGCCCCGCGAAGGCGCAGCCCGACGGTCGCTCGTCCATCCTCTCGGCATCGCCAGGCGCCCCAACGAGCGGATGGCGATCGCCGTAGCCGTCGGAGCGATGGGCACGCTCGGGTTCGCCGTCACTTCACCGATCCTTCCGGATCTTGCAGATTCCTTCGGCGTATCGCGGGCATCGATCGGCCTGGTGCAGGCTGCCGTCTCGATTCCCGGTGTCCTCTTCTCCGCCATCATCGGCTACCTGGCAGACCGCTTCGGGCGCCGCCGGGTGGTGCTGACGGCGCTCTTGATCTTCACGACATTCGGCCTCGCGGGTTTTGTAGCCCGATCGTATTGGGGGTTGGTGGCGGTCCGCTTCTGCCAGGGCATCGGCACCTCGGGTATTCTCGGAATGGGCATCGTCCTCATCGGCGACACGTTCGAGGGACGGGCGCGTACCCGGGCCATGGGGATCAACATCACCGGTGTCACTCTCGTGGCGATGGCCGGCCCGATCGCGGCCGGTCTGCTCGCCGTCGGCGGCACGTTCCGCGCCTTCCTCATCTTTCTGATCGGGCTGCCACTGGCCTTGTGGGCCTCGCGGATGCCAACGGATGTACCCAAAGAAGCGGTGGCTCCGCCGATCAAGCACGTGGCTGCCGGAGCCCGGGCGATGAAGCGGGCCGGGACCTTCTACGACTACGCCGGCTTGCTGGTGGCGACCTTTTCCGGGGTGTTCATAATGCACGGGCTGGGGCTGACCGTTACGCCGCTATTCCTCGACGGCGAGTTCGGCGTCAGCGTCGGCGTCCGCGGCTTCATCCTCGCTGCATTCCAGGCCGGGATCATCCTGGTGGCTCTCAGGGTGAGCAATCTCCTGGGCCGGCTCGGCACGCGCCGGACGCTCACCATCGCCTTCTGGTGCATGGCCGTCGGCACTGCCGCGGCCGGTATGGCCCCGGCGGCGTGGGTGATCGGCGTTGCTCTGGGGCTCGCCGGAATGGGGTTCGGCATCTTCATCCCGATCGCCCAGTCTTTTGCGGCGGCCGCCGGTACCGATGTCTACCGCGGCGTGTCCGTGCTCGTATGGGTCACCATGATCCGCGTCGCTCAGGTAGTAGGCCCGCCCACCGGCTCGCAGCTCGCCGAGGGCGCCAACTATCGCCTGGCCTACTTCATTGCTGCCGCCGGAATGGGCGTGCTGGCCGCGACATGGGCCCCGTTGCGCCGGATCACGGCCGGCCGGGTGCAGGCTGCCTGAGTGCGTTCGTTGTGCCTAAAAAGGGCCTATAGGCCCTTTTTAGGCACAACGAACGCATTGCTATGCGTCGTAGCGGCCGATTCCGGCGCGGCGGCGCATCACTTCCATAATCGATGAGTTGTCGGCATCGGCGAGCCCGCCGTCCTCGGCCTCGACAAGAGCTTCTCGGACCAGGGCGACGAGCGCTCGTGAAGCCCCAACCCGCTCGGCGTGGGCGTTGATCAAGCGGGAGTCTTTGTGGCTCTGGCGCACGCGCGACGCCGGGGGCCAATGGTCGCCGGTGACCATGCGGTCCCCCCACATATCCATCGCTCTGGAGTAGGCGGCGCCGTCCCGCAGCACTTCGAGAACCTTGGCCAGATCGAGGCCGGCCTTCTCGGCCACGGCGAGGCCTTCGGCGACGGCGGTGCGGTTGATCGACAGGATGTGGTTGACAACGAGCTTCACCCGCGAGCCGGCTCCTACCTCTCCGACGTGATAGACGGCTCGCCCCAGCGGCTCGAGAATCGCGCTCGCCGGCGCCACCAGGCTGTCAGGCCCACCCACCATGAAGATGATGTCGCGGCGGGCTCCCTGGGCGGCGTTGCCCGAGATGGTGGCATCCACGTAGCCGATGCCGGCGGCGGCGAGGACGGTCGCTGCATGAATCGAGTCGGCGGGATCAGCCGTCGTCGTGTCCATCACCAGGAGCCCCGGCGGCCCGGTCGGGGCGATGCCACGCTCGCAGACTTCCCGCACGATGTCGCCGTTGGGTAGTGACAGCAGAGCGAATTCGCAGGTGGCGACCGCCTCGCTCTCGGCGGTGGCGACCTCCCCGCCGTGGGCGGCATGTTCGGCGCAGCGCGCGACCTCCGGGTCGTAGCCGACGACCGTGTGGCCTTCCTCCAGGAGGTTGGCGGCAAGGGCCCCTCCCATCAGCCCCAGCCCGACTACCGCGACCCTCGCCATCAGAAGCCGTAGAAGGTTGCGGGCGTGTCCACCAGGATGCGGTGCCGCATCGATTCGTCCGTGACCCATCCGCCGAAGGCGTCGACGAGATCGCCATCGTTGGGGTTCACCTCATACTTGTTGGGATGGGGCCAGTCGGTACCCCACATGATCCGGTCGGGAGCGGCGTCGATGAGGGCGTGGGCCAGCGGGGCCACGTCGTCGTATGGCGGCAGATCGGTGGCGCTTACCCGGTTGGCTCCGGAGATCTTCATCCACGTGTTGCCGGCTCTCATCAACTCGAGGAGTGCCTGGAATCCGGGAGCGGCCACCCCCGCGGTTGCCGGCTGGTAGGCGAAGTGGCCGATCGACATGGGGACGGTGAGTGCGGTGAACACCGGCATCAGGTCGATGATGTGGCTTCCGGGAAAGAGAAACTCGAGGTGCCAGCCGAGTTCGCCGATACGATCGGCCAGCTCCGGGATATCGTCCATTTCGAGCGGCATCCCTCCCTTGTTGTCGGTGTTGAGCCGTACTCCGCGCACACCGATACGATCGAGCTCCGTCAACTCGGTGTCTGTGACGTCGAGCCCCAACGCCACAACGGCCCGCGCCCGGTTCGGGGTCGCCGCGTTGAGCTTCTTCATTGCATCGAGGATCGCCGAGTTGTCCGCTCCGTAGACGGAGGGCTGCGTGAAGACGACGCGGTCGATTCCCAGCGTCGTATGGAGGTGGGTCAAATCGTCCAACGTCGAGTCGGGCGGGTTGTAACCGCGTTCGGGCGACCAGGCGTATCCGGGCTCGAATACGTGGACGTGGGTGTCGATGCTGCCCGCTGGCAGATCGAGCCGGGGGGAGCGCGGATGGCGATCGGGGGGGATGCAGTCTCGGATTGTGTCGGTCAACTCAGCCGTCCTTCCGGGTCAAGCCGGCTCACTTTCTGAGCCCTCCACCAGATCGTATATGATGCAATCTTGGTCGGCCAACGCCGCCGCGTCATTCTGCGCGGGCCTTGGCAAGCGGTCCTTAGGCATCGGGAGGTAGACGTGAAAAGAGGCGCGGGCGTCGACACGATCGAGGTGGCGCGGTGAGGGCAACTCGGAGTAATGGTCCCGTCATCGATATCCATTGCCATCGGGAGTGTGCCCCGGCCAGGGATATGATGAAGGCGGAGGAGGCGCGCGTCGGGCGCGTCGCGCTTCAATACGGCAGCGAGCTCACTCGCGAGGTCAACCGGAAACAACTCATCCACGTTCGGCCCAAGATGGATTCGCTCGAGGAGCGCCTCAAGGACATGGATGTGATGGGTGTCGATATCCAGGCCGTCGCGGTGTCCGTGTACCAGTACTACTACTGGGCCGAGCCCGAGATCGGGGCCAGGGCTGCCCGACTCGTCAACGACGAGCTGGCCGAGGCCACGTCCAAGTATCCGGATCGTTTTGTCCCGCTCGGCTCGGTGCCCCTCCAGGACACCGCCGCCGCGGTCGCAGAGCTGCAGTACTGCGTCAACGAACTTGGTTTCCGGGGCCTGGAGATCAACAGCCACGTGAACGGGAGCGAGATCGCCGACCCTCGGCTCGACGCGTTCTGGGCAGAAGCGGAGAAGCTCGGTGCCGTCATCGTGGTCCACACCAATGGTCATCCTGCGAAAGAACGGCTCCAGGAGCACAACTTCGTCAATGTCCTCGGCCATGCGTTCGAGGCAACGCTGGCAACCGCCAACCTGATCTTCAACGGTGTCATGGAGCGCTACCCGGATCTCAAGATCGTTGTTGTCCACGGCGGCGGCTACCTACCCGCCTACGCCGGCAGAATGGATCACGCATGGCGGGCTCGGGCCGACGTTCGTGAGGGCGTTCCCCGGCCGCCGGGGGAGTATCTGAAGAAGTTCTACTTCGACACGATGGTGTTCGAGCCGGACCAGGTGGAGTTCCTGGTGAACAAATACGGGGCGGATCACGTCCTGCTCGGCACCGACTACCCGTACGACATGGGGGAGGACGATCCACTCGGTTTGATTGGGCGGGTTGCCGGGCTCTCCCAGGACCAGATCGATCTCATCAGCGGGGGCAACGCCGCCCGCTTGCTCGGATTCACCGACTGAGGAAGGAACGCAAATGGCAGACGGCATAGGGCTCGCGGTTATCGGGTGCGGCACGATCGGCCGGATCAGGGCGGTGCTCGCCCGCGAACATCCGCACGTGACGTGGCTTGGGTTGTGCGACGTCCACGAGGCGACGGCCAAGCAACTGGCGGCCGACACCGAAGCAGACTTCGTGACAACCGACATTGCCGCCCTACTGGCGCGGCCCGAAGTCACCGCGGTGATCGTCTCCACGGACGAGAACCAGCACGTCGACCCGATCATGCAGGCGGTGGCGTACGGGTTCCCCCTGTTCATCGAGAAGCCGCTGGCGACCGACCCGATCGAATCGGCCTCGGTGCTCAAGGCGATCGAAGACAACGGCATCGACGCGGTGATCGGATACACCAATCGGTTCCGGCGCCGCTTCCTCGGGGTGAAGGAGCGGCTCCGTCAAGGTCAGATCGGCCAGGTCACGAGTGTTGTGACCCGGGCATTCATGAATCGAATGGTCGTTTACGCCACGCTGTCGAAGACGAAGAACCGGACCAACCTCACGCCGATGGTCGTATCGGGCACCCATAGCCTCGACATGTCGATGTGGCTCATGGAAGGCAAGTCACCAGTGGAGGTATATGCCCGCTCCGTCGACACCCTGCTCGGCGAGTGGGGCACCAAGGACGCCACTTTCGGGCTATTCACGATGGACGACGGCACCCTGTTCTCCATGAACATCAGCTGGGCGCTCCCCTCGGTGTGGCCCGGAGCCGTGTACGGCCTGGAGATCGGGATCGTCGGGACGGAAGGCGTCATCGACATCGAAGACACCCACCGCGATGTCATCATGGCGACCGAGCACCCGCAACCGGCCGGCTACACGAGCCGCGGCTTCGAA
The DNA here is from genome assembly GCA_947258375.1 of uncultured Acidimicrobiaceae bacterium. GTDB lineage: Bacteria > Actinomycetota > Acidimicrobiia > Spongiisociales > UBA5794 > JAHEJX01. Next base: position 71,808 of record CAMYIJ010000013.1, on the reverse strand, counting down.
CCGGACGCCACCCGCTACGTTGACTTCCTCGGCAGCTATCCGCCGGGGGACATCTCGAACGGCATGCTGTGGGGCCCGATGCGGGAAGAGACCCTCACCTGGTTCAACCGGCTGGCCAAGGGATTCGACACTCCGCACGCCACCGCCCGTGAGGGCCACTCCAACCTATTGCTCACGATGGCGATGGATTTGTCATCGAAGACGGGCAATCCGGTGAAGTTACCCATCGAACCAGAAGCGCTCATCCAGGGCTGAGCGCTCACCCGGAGGACATGAAAATGAGACAGGTCAACGTCGGAGTAATCGGAACCGGATGGTGCGGCGGCATTCGTGCTGTGGCGGCCGCCAGCCATCCGCTGGTCCGCGAGCTCCACATCGCGGAGGTCAACCCGGAGCGGCTCATGGAGATGACCGAGCTCACCGTTCCGGCGTCGGCGACCGACGACTGGGAAAAGCTGCTCGCGATCGCCGAGATCGACATCCTGATGATCTCGGCGACACCTGAGACCACGCACTATCCGATGACCAAAGCGGCCCTCGAAGCCGGCAAACACGTGCTGCTGGAGAAGCCGATCGCATTGTCGCTGGACGAAGCCGACGATCTCATCGAAGCCGCCGAATCGCGGGACTTGAAGTTCACGATTGCCTACTCGCAGCGCTTCAATCCGAAGCAGGCCATGGTGAAACGGTCGGTGCGCGCCGGTGAGCTCGGCGATCCGGTGAATGTTCTAGTCAGCCGTCACATCCAGCGCTCGCTCGGCGCCAAGATCGGCAACCGCATCAAGCTGTCGCCGGGGGCCATGGAAGCGACGCATGACATCGATTTCGCGTTCTGGTGTCTCGAGCCGCGGCGTCCCGTGAGGGTGTACTCCCAATCGGCGTGGGGGGTCCGCAAGGACAGCGTCGGCCTGGAGGACGTTCAGACGACGATGATCACGATGGACGACGGTGTCGTGGTGACGGTCGGGGCCGGAATGTCGCTGCCGCCGGGGTATCCGAATGCGGCCACCACCTGGATCGAGTTCATCGGGACCGACGGCGCCATCTTCATCGACGACACCCACCGCGACATCGTGGTCAACACTGTCGACAAGGGTGTGCAGTTCCCGCTGTCGACCATGCCGGGAGAACTGGTCGACCACACCTTTGCCGGGCCGATGGAGCGAGAGACCACCCACTTCATCGAGGCGGTTGCCTACGACCGGCCGGTCATGGTCGAACCGCGGCTGGCCCGGCTCACCATGGAGACCTATCTGGCGGCGGATCTCTCTGCGGAGATCAACGCCCCGGTCGAGCTTCCGCTGACACCCGAGATGGCGCAGCGGGCGCACGCAGCATCCGTGCGGGGTTAGGAGCTGGTCCTCCCCGAGGCTATGCCATCAGCTCGACGAGCCGTCTGCATCCAGGGTCAGGCGCACGGCATGAAGCGCTCCGGGGACGCTGAACAGCCGGGCCCGTTCGTCGTCGCCGAGCAAGCCGATCGTGCGCGATGTGGTGTCCACCGGGGTCCGAACCGCCACTCCGACGCGCCGGGACCCGGTCGGCGCGGTTTCGCCCAGGTCGGCGATCTCGCTGACGGCCACGGTCACGTCGGCCCCATCTGCTTGCGTGAGCAGCTCCCGGGCGCGTGCTTCGACATCGGCCGGGGCGCCGGCAGCGGGCAGGACCCGGGCGCCGGCGAACACGGCGTCCCCGCCGGGGGTCGCCGCGATCCGGCCGGCCACCATGCCCAGGGTCGAAGTTTCGACCGTCGCCATCCGCCAACCGCGGTCGCCGAGCAAACGCACCACGAGCGTCTCGATCACGTCGTCGTCGTAGGCGAATACAGCTTCACCGAGCCGTTCCACGATGATGTCCTCCATCCCGCCAATCATCGCCTGGGCCGCCTCTCCCGTCGCCGCTTTGGCGCTGATGCGGATCCGCACTTCGGACGCATTGATCAGGAATGCCAGTGAAGGGTTGGTCGACTCGTAGAGGTCGTCGAGGATCTCGGCCACCTGCGACTCGCCGTAGCCCCAGGTGCGGATGACCCGACTCTTCAGCACCGCCGGCTCACCCGAGGCTTCCCGGAGACGCGGCAGCACCTGCTCTTCGAGCATCGGGATCATCTCCGTGGGCACGCCCGGCAGGGCGAAGATCCACTTGCCGTGGTGCGGCATCGCAACGCCGAGGGCCACCCCGGTCCGATTGGGCAACGGTTCGGCGCCGGCCGGGTAGTCGGCCATTCGCAGCGTGTTCTCGGCGACGTAGCCGCGGGTCTTCAGCAAACGGTCGTGAATCATCGCGGCGTGGTCCGCGTCGCGAACCATGGCGGCTCCGGTCAGTTCGCAGATCGCCTCCCGGGTCATGTCGTCTTGGGTGGGCCCGATGCCGCCGGTCATGACCACCGCGTCGGCCCGGTCGAGCGCGGTCCGAATCGCATCCGCCAGCCGATCCAGATTGTCACCCACCGTCACCTGGTAGTGCGCGTCGAAGCCCTCCGCGGCGAGGCGCGAGCCGATGGCGGCCGTATTCGAGTTGATGATCTGTCCAATCAACAGCTCGGTGCCTACTGCGATGACCTCGACGATCACCTTTCAGGCTATGGGGTTGCTGAGGGTGCCCAGGCCGTCCACTGAGACCTCGACCGTGTCACCCGGCTGCAGCCAACGAGGTGGGTCGAACCCGAAACCGACACCGACGGGCGTACCGGTGGCGAGCACGTCACCCGGTTCGAGCATCACGGCCGCCGAGATCGCCTCGATCAGTGTCGGGATGTCGAAGATCAGCAGCGAGATGGCCGATTCCTGGCGCAACTCGCCATTGACCACCGTGCGCAGGACCGCCCGGGTTATGTCGGGGATCTCGTCCCTGGTGATGATCGCCGGTCCCATCGGACAGAACGTCGCCGGGCTCTTGCCGATGAAGAACTGAACGTGCTGCTTCTGGAGCTCGCGAGCAGTGACATCGTTGACGATCGTGTAGCCGTAGACGTGGTTCCACGCGTCGGCGGCGGCGATGCGATGACCGCCGGGACCGATGACCACCCCGAGCTCGCCCTCGTAGTCGGGCGTGCCCAGGGGATCGTTGGCCGCGACGATGGCGTCACCCGGCCCGATGATCGACGACAGGGCTTTGGTGAAGATGATGGGATGGTCGGGGATCATCTTCTTCTCGGACGCGTCGAACCCGGATTCGGTGAACTCCTTGGCGTGCTCGTGGTAGTTGCGTCCGACGGCCATCACGTTGTTGTGCGGCTTGATCGGCGCCCGGAGGCTCACTTCGGCAGCCGGAATGGGGGCGCCGGCGGCGACGACCGCGGCGGCCGAAGTAAGGCCGTCGTCGCCGAGAGCGACGAAGTCGACCATTGTCTTCGGTAGGGAGGCGTCGGCGGCGAGATCGACCACCGAGCCATCGTCGAGAAGTACGCCGATTCCTGTAGCCGAAGAGCTCTCGAAAGTCACCAGCTTCATCGCAGCCCACTTCGGTGCGCGGGACAGAAGGCGGATGCAGTCTTCAATGGGTTCCTCTCGTCAGCTCGTTGGATCCTATATCTTGTCAGACTTCGCTGCTGCGGGGAAAACTGGTGCCGTGGGATGGTGTCCCTCGCCTAACGGGCGTCGAGGGAAACGACGGCGGCGCCCGCTAGCGATCTCGGTTGGTCCGGTCGGCTATGTTGCCGATTCGTGGAACGTCGAGGAGATCCGAGCGATGGTGGGTACGATTCCGAGTGAGGCCGCCGTCGCGGCCCTGGCTCCTACCGGCACGCTTCGAGTGGCCGTCAACATGCGCAACTTCCTGCTTGTCACCGGCACCGACGATTCCGGCAACCCCGATGGGGTTTCACCGGACATGGGTCGAGCCCTTGCCGAGAGCCTTGGTGTCGATATCGAGCTGGTGCCCTTCGCTACTCCGGGCGAGCTCGCCGATGCCGCCCGGTCTGGGGTCTGGGACGTCGGCAACATCGGAGCCGCTCCGCAGCGGGCCGAACACATCGCCTTCACAGCCGCATACTGCGAGATCGAGTGCACCTACCTGGTGCCCGCTGGTTCGGAAGTGGGCTCCGTGGACGAGGTTGACCGGCCGGGCAAACGAATCGCCACCTCGGCTCGCAGCGCTTACGACCTCTGGCTCGAAGGCAACATCCGGCACGCCGAGCTCGTCCGGGTGGTGGGCGCCGATGCTTCATTCGACGTCTTCGTTGAAGATGGCCTCGACGCCCTGGCCGGTCTCAGGCCGCGGCTCATGGCCGACGTCGACCGCCTCCCGGGCGCCCGCGTGCTCGGGGCCAGCTTCACGACGGTGCAGCAGGCGATGGGAACCCCGCGGGATCGGGATCCCGCCGGTATCGAGTACCTGAGCGCATTCGTGGAGGACGCCAAGGCGACCGGGCTCGTCGGTAGCCTGATCGACACGCATGGGGTGACCGGTCGGCTCACCGTTGCCCCACTGCGGGACGGGTAGCGCCCGACGGGCCCTCCTGGCCGAGCGTGTCCGTCATCCCGGCGCGCCCGGCGAGCTCGTTCAGTTGGAGTCGTAGCGGCTCCGGCAACGGCACCCCGTTCGCAGTGTTGTCGGCAATCCGCGCCGCGGCCCGCTCACCGGGGAGTTGGATGCGGCCGCCGTCGGCGCCCGTGTTGCGCAGCTCGTCGAGCTTGGCCCGCATGGCCGCTTCGATCTCGTCGCGCGCCATGAAGAGATCGAGCCGCATCACCAGGATGGCCTGGCCCGTGTTGGTCGGGATGTCCATTTGAACCCGGTGGTCGATCACCGACTTGCCAAAAGCGCTGCCGTTGAGCACGCCGGCCAGCAGCCCGATGGCGATGTTGAGTCCGGCCCCCTTGTATCCACCGATGGGCATCAGAGAGCCTTCGTGGGCTCGCTTCGGGTCGGTGATCGAGTTGCCGGCGGCATCGATCACCCAGCCTTCCGGCATCTGTTCGCCCGCCTGGGCGACGACCTTGATCGTGCCGTGCGAGGCCACCGTCGTCGCGATGTCGAGCTCGAAGCGGTCGGTGGCGCCCGCCGGAATCGCAAAGGCGATCGGGTTGGTGCCGAGAACTCGTTCGGTCCCTCCCCACGGCGGCATGCCGTTGGCGTTGGCCACGGCCAGGTACATGCCTATCAGTCCGCGGTCGGCGGCCATCGCCGGATAGATCCCGGCGGCGCCGGCGTGGTTGGAGTGGACCGTCCCGACCCAGGCAAGGCCGCTGGTCTCGGCCTTGGCTATCGCCAGCTCCGTCGCCCGGGTCATCACGACCTGGCCGAGCCCATTGTCTCCGTCGATCAGAGCAGACACCGGGGTTTCGTGGAGCGCCCGTATGTTCGGCGAGAGGTTGAGCCCGCCGGCTTCGATCCGATCGACATAGGGACTGAGGCGGATGAGGCCATGCCCGGTCCGGCCCCGGGCGTCGGCCTCTACGAGCCGCCGCGCGGTGATCGCGGCATGGTCGTCCTGTACTCCGAAACCGCCGAGAATCGCGGCTGCGAAGCCTTCGAGCCGACCGATCTGGATGCGGGTCTCAGTCATGTGGGGCGGACGAATTGATCAACGGTCTCGCCGGTCGCCGCCCAGGTGCGGGTGGGTTGGGTATCGCCGTACACCCAGAGAATCGTCATGTCGGTGTCGCCGTCGTTGATGAAGCGGTGAAACTCGCCGGCCGGGATGTGGGTGGTGTCGAAGGGCACCGCACGGTATTGCTCGCCGTTGAGCTCTGCAATCCCCGTGCCCGCCAGCACCGTGACCTGCTCAACGGTGTTGTGCGAATGGAGGGGGAGTTCGCCTCCCGGCGGGAAGCTGGTGATTCCCATGACGAAATTCTGCCCCTCGAGCGGTGGATCGGTGAGCCGCACGCTGGTGATGCCATCACCTCTCTCAACGCGCGGCGCCGCGGCGAACTCGATCAACTTTGCCATCGTTATACCTCCCTCGAGCGTTGCGTTTTCCAGTAGTGCAAAAACATCCTCGTCGACGGTGGCGACCGCCGTGTCGACCACCTCAGCTGCGGCGTCACGGAACATCGCGCGTTGCGCGGGGCTCGGAACGACTATGTGGCGGCCCTCCGCGGCGAACCTCTCCTGGAGTTCCAGCTCGTAGTCGGCGGCCGCCGCCCGCTGGAACTCCACCGCCGCCCGCGCCGCGGTCCGCACCGCTGCGGCCAGATCGGCCGGCATGGCCTCCATGCGAGCGGCGTCGGCAAACAGCCCCCGGGCGCCGTACAAGTGTCCCGTCATGGTGATGTAGGGATGGTCGACGCCATATGCATGGGTATTGGCCAGGGGGTTTTCCTGGGCATCGACTTCGCCGGCGGCGATCATCTCGATGCCCCGGTTCAGGCCGACTCCGACCGGGTGCATTCCCCACGCTTCGCTCAATGCGATGTGAACGGGATTCGGCTGAACCCGGATCGTCAGACCGGCACAATCGTCGGGGGTGGCGATGGGCCGGACGGCGTTGGTGAGATGGCGGAATCCGTTGTCCCAGAATCCGAGCATCTCGAAGCCGTGGTCGGCGCGGATCCCGTCGGCTACCGCCGTTCCGAACCGGCCGTCGAGTGCCCGGTGCGCTTCGCCGAGAGTGTCGAACAGGAAGGGGATCTCGATGGCATCGGCGAGGGGATGGCCGAGGTATGAGGTCGAGAAGTAGCACCAGGTCAGCTCGCCTTCACGCACCATCGAGAAGAGATCGGTGATCGGGCGGTTCAAGTCCATCACGTTGTAGAGGATCTCGACCTCGACGGCGTCGCCCACGAGGCTCGCCATGGTGGCTGCGAAGTGGTCGAGGGCACGGCTGTGGGGGGTGTCCGGTGGCCCATAGCCGCCGACCCGTATTGGCATCGTTGCCATAGAACTGCGTGCTCACTTCCTCGACCCGACGGCAATCATATAGGATGCAGGATCGGACCATGCAGGATCGGACCATGCAGGCTGGGACCATGCGGAGGAGATCATGAAGATCGTCAGCGTTGAGGCCATTCCCGTGACGGTGCCGCTGGCCAAGCCAATCGTCATGTCACACATCACGGTGGAACGCTCCCAGAATGTTCTCGTCAAGGTCACTTCCGATGACGGCATCGTCGGCTGGGGCGAAGGCGTCGAGGCAACCGATATAACCGGGGACACCCAGGACAGTATCCGCGCCGCCGTTGACTTCATCGGTCCCCGCCTGGTGGGTGAAGATCCCTTGCGCCGCGCCGCGCTGTGGTGGGCGATGAAGAAGATGATCTCCGCCAACGAAACTGCGATCGGCGCCATCGACATGGCGCTGTACGACCTGGCCGGCAAAGCCTTCGGTGTGCCGGTGTACGAGTTGCTCGGCGGCAAGGTCCGTGATCTGGTGCCGGCGTTGACGATGGTGGGCAGTGGCAACCCGGAAGCCGATGTTGCCGCCGCCGTTGCCAAATACGACGCCGGCTTCCGCTGGATCAAGGTGAAGCTCGGCATCGGAGAACTCGACGACGAGCTCGCGACGATGCGCGGTATCCGCAGCCAGCTGCCGCCGGATGCCGTCCTCTGCGGCGATGCCAACCAGGGTTGGAGTGAGCCACAGTCGGTCCGCTTTCTCGGGGCGCTCGACGGGCTCGACGTGCAGTTTGTCGAGCAGCCCATCGCCAAAGGGGATCACAACGCGATGATCCGGATCGCCCGGTCGTCCCCGATCCCGGTGTGCGCCGACCAGAGTGTGGACTCCTTCGCCGATATTCTCGCCTTCGGCCATTCGGGCGTCGCCGGCGTCAGCCTGAAACTCGTCAAGCTGGGCGGGATCACCGGCGTGATGCGCGGCGCCGCGATCTGCGAGTCGGTCGGTCTGGCTGTGAACCTCTCCGGCAAGATCGCCGAATCGAGTGTCGCCGCCGCGGCCAACGTCCACTGTGCGGCTGCCATGAAGGCCATCGAGTTCGGGTGCAGTCCCGCCAACCAGGGACTGAGCGACGATGTCACCTCGAACCCGCTGCGGATCGAGGACGGCATGTTCCCGGTCCCGACGGCTCCCGGTCTCGGCATCGAACCGGACACGATCGCCGGCTGAAGCAAGGGAGGGGCTAAGGCGATTCGGCGATCACGGCCAGGCCGGCCGTCACCAACTCGGCGATCTCGGCCGGGCCGGCTCCCAGCTCGGCGAGGACTTCGCCGGTGTGGGCTCCCAGGCCGGGCGGAGGGCGATCGGCGAGCGCCGGGCCCCCGTCTATCCGCAGCGGTGAACCGGTGATCGGCACCTCCTGACCACCGTCGAGTGTGGTGGTCGCCTGCATCTGATTGTGCTGCACTTGAGGATCGGCAAACACGTCGCTGATCTCCATGATGCGGCCGGCGGGCAGCCCCCTGGCGTGGAGTCGCGCGATCCACACCTCCGTCGATTCCTCGGCGAAGGCGGCGGCAACGGCGAGGCGCAGCGAGTCCCGATGTTCGACGCGTGATTCGTTGCTGACGTAGCGAGCATCGTCGGCGATATCGAGCCCGAGCTCCTCGCACAGGATCTCGAAGTGGCGATCGCTCACGATGGCGAGGGTCAGGTGGCCGTCGGCCGTCGCGAACGTATCTGTGGGCGCCGTGAACCACGAAGCCGTTCCAATTCGGCCCGGCTGCTCGCCCGAAGCGAAGTACATGGCATTCCACGTTGACTGGATAGCGATGAGGCCGTCACGCAACGACACCTCGATCTTCGTGCCGCGGCCGCTGGTCGCCCGCCCGGCGAGTGCCGCCGAGACTGCGAGCGCCGCGTTGGTCCCCGCCAGATAGTCGCCGACCGTCGTCGCGGTTTTACCGATCCCGGAGCCGGGGGAGCCGGTGATGCTCATCATCCCGGACTCGCCTTGAAAGATGATGTCGATTCCCGGCCGGGCGGCATCAGGCCCGGAGCTGCCAAATGCCGAGACCTCGGCGTAGATCAGCCCCGGGTTGGTGGCGACCAGATCCTCATACGCCAGACCGATGCGATCCATCGCTCCATGCCGGAGGTTGTGGACCAGTACGTCTGCCTCCCGGCACAGGCGGCGGACCCAGGGGGCCGACCGCTCGTCCCGCGGATTGATCACCACGCTGCGCTTGCCGCGGTTGATCGCCGCGAAGTAGTAGCTGACGCCATCGACGTAGGGACCGAACGCCCGCCCCAGATCTCCCGAAGCCGGCTCGATCTTGACGACGTCGGCACCGAGATCGGCCAGGAGCATGCCGCAGTACGGCGCGGCGATGAGATTGGCGAACTCAACCACCCGGACGCCGCTGAGCGGATGCCGTTGCTCGCCGTCGGTCATCTGGATCTGCCTCCCGGCCTCGGCTGTCGTGCTGCCAATCGTGCATTATGCAAGGTCAGATTCGGAAACGTACCATTCGCTCCCGTGATCGAGGAGCGGACTATGGCCGGTGGAGGGGTTGGCGTCGCAGTCGTTGGGGCCGGCAAGATCGGCCGCCATCGGGCGCGGCTTGCCGCCCGGCATGCCGGGGTCGAGTTCCTTGCCATTGCCGATGTCGACCGGGATGCTGCCGAGCGCCTTGCCGCCGAGGTGGGCGCCGATCTGTGGTCTGACGAGGTGAGCGAGGTGGTGAAACGCCCCGAGGTCGGCGCCGTGATCGTGTCGACGCCGGAGCGGTCCCACGCCGAGCCGGTCCTGGCCGCCGTTCGTGCCGGCAAACGCACGCTCGTCGAGAAGCCGGTGGCGCTGCACCTCGATGATGCCGACGCCATGATCGAGGCGGCGGGCGCCGCCGATGTCGAACTGCGGGTCGGCTATTCGATGCGCTACGCCCAGCGCTATGCCGTCGCCAGGGAGCAGGTCGTCGGCAAGCAGATCGGCAACGTGATCGGGGGGCTGGCCCGCTGCTACGACACCCTTGCCGTCGGCGAGGCAATCTTGCAGCGGTCGCCGACGGCGACGCCGACGATGGACATCCTCACCTATCTCGTCGACATGATCGGCTGGTGTCACCCGATGCGCCCGGTCGAAGTCGTGGCCCGATCGCACGGTTCGATACTGCGCTCACGGGGGCATGACGTCGATGATCTGGCCGTGGCGCTTCTCACATATGAAGATGGGGCGGTCTTCGAGCTGGCGACCTCGTACTCGCTCCCGGCGGGTTTTCCGATCAACGGCATGGCGGTGCGCTTCGAACTGCTCGGCACGGATGGCGTCCTGCTCGTGAGCGAAGAGCACAGCGACCAGATCATGTACTCCGCGGCCGGGCACGCCAACGAGTACGTCGATCAGAACCTGAACCTCACGTTTCTGGGGAGCCGTACCTCCGGGGAGTGGGCGGCGGGGACGATGTTCGGCCGCGTCGCCGACGAAACCCGCGCCTGGCTGGATTACCTCACCAGCGGCGGCCCCTGCCACATAACCACTGCGGAGGAGGCGCGCACGACACTCCAGATCACACTGGCGATCGACGAGGCGGCGCGCACCGGCCGCACGATCGAGCTGGACCACTGATGGGGGTCGGCTTCCTCGGTCTCGGGCGTATGGGCCTCCCGATGATTACGCACATCCGTGCGGCGGGGCACGACGTCATCGGCTTCGACATCGATGATGCGGCCCGCCGCCGAGCACGTGAGACCGCCGTCTCCGTGGCGGATGAACCCGCCGCCTTCGCTGATCGTGACATTGTCTGCTCCTCGCTTCCGGACACGGCGGCCGTCGAGCGGGCCTATGCCGGCCCCGGAGGCATCTTCGACGTCGTCACGCGAGGAACGGTCTGTGTCGATCTCTCGACTATCTCAGTCGCGACGTCGCGGGCTCTCGCGGATGCCGCAAGGGAGCGTGGGATCGGCTTCATCGACGCCCCGGTGAGCGGGACATCAACCCACGCCGCGGCGGGGACGCTGGCGGTGATGGTTGGGGGAGTCGCCGCCGATCTCGAACGGGTGCGGCCGGTGCTCGATTGCTTCTCCGCCTCCGTGGACCATGTGGGTCCCAACGGTGCCGGCCTGCTGCTCAAGCTTTCGACAAACCGGCTGCTCACCGCCCACCTAGCCGCCATCGCCGAAGCCGTCGTCGAGATGGAAGCCGCCGGACTCGATGTGGCGCAGGGTCTCGAGGTTCTGCGTCGCGGTGCCGTGCCCAGATTGCTCGACTACAAGGCCGCGCCCCTCGCTGATCGTGACTTCACGCCGCTGTTCACAGTGGATCTGATGAGAAAGGATCTCCGGCTGGCGGCCGAGGTACTGCCCGGCTTCCGGCTGGCCACGCTGGCCAGGGAGATTCTCGAAGAGGCCGCGCAGAGCGGTCATGGGGAGGACGATGTCGCCGCTTTGATAACTTCGATCGAGGCGGAGTTGCCGACCGACCACTAGGCCATGAAGCGGCCCCCGTTGACGGTGACGATCTGGCCGGTCATGTATGCAGACTCCTCCGAGGCGAGGAACAGCATCCAGCGCACGATGTCGTCGACCTCTCCGTAGCGGCCCAGCGGGATCGTCGCCTGGGTTCGCGCCCGTTCCTCCGGACCTCGGACCTCGAGGATGCGATCGGTCAGAACCGCACTCGGCGCGATCACGTTGCTGGTGATCCCCTCGGCGGCCAACTCGTAGGCGAGCACCCGGCTCAGTGCCTGAACACCGGCCTTGGCGGCCGCATAGGGCGGCGAGGAGCGGTACATCGTGGTCTGCCCGGCCAGCGAACCGAGCGTGATGATGCGTCCGCTCGACGACTCGCGCAGCAGCGGTATCGCCTGCTGTGAGCAGAGGAACACACCTTTCAGGTTCAGATCGATGACCTTGTCCCACTCGGTCTCTGATGTCGTTTCGGTTGTGAGCTGTTCCCAGAAGCCGCCGGCATTGTTGATCAACACATCGAGACGGGAGGTGGCCTCGCCGATCTCCGCAAAGGCGGTGACGACGGCAGACCGATCGGTGATATCGCATGCCAGGAATGTGGAACCGGTTTCGGCTGCCACCTGGGTGCCGCGAGTGGAGTCGACATCGAGGCCGTAGACCCGGGCGCCGGCATCGGAGAAGGCCCGGACCGCACCGGCGCCTATCCCTATCGCCGATCCGGTTATCACGACCACTTTCTCCGTGAAGTCCCAGGTGACGTTGCCCAAATCGTCCTTTCCGATCGATCGAATCGAAGGCGATCCTTCTGTCGTACGCTCAGGCGTAGCTGAGCTCGGTTGTGATCGCGATGCTGTCGCGAATGCTGCGTGCCACCGGGCAGTAGTCGGCATGGAACCCGTGAGCACGCTCCGCCTTCTCGCGGTCCTCGTCGCCCTCGACACCCTTCAATGTGTAGGTGACATGGATCCGCTTTATGACGAGGACCTTGCCGTCCTTCTCTATCTCACCCACGGTCTCCGAGGTGAGGTTTCCGTTACTTGCGTCAATGCCGCGCGCCTCCAGCGCGCCTCCCAGGGTGCCGGTCAGTCAGCCACCTGTGGCGGCGATGACGTAGTCGAGAGTGGTGGCATCCGCCGGGTATGCGTCCTGGTCGACCCCGTAGTGTTCGGCCACCTCGCTGTGCACACCGAACGTGACGTGCTCGTCTCTGGCGGGAAGCCACGCTTTGCGCATCGGCCCCGCCACCCTTTCGATTTTCACAACTGAACGATATGCCACATCTGACATCAGCCACCTCCTTGGTGGGGAATGTAGCGCCGCGGCGCCAGCCTTTTGCGTTCGTTGTGCTTAATCGCCACCTATAGAGCCGGTTTAAGCACAACGAACGCATCGTATGGACGGCTTCTCGTCGCCGGATCGTTCGCGTCACTCGGCAAAGGCGTCGAACGTCGGCGGGTACACCACAGAACCGGTAAGCGAAGCGTCGTAGGCGCTCAACCGCAGCACCTGGCCGGCTTCCCGGGGCGCCCAATCAGGCACTGTGATTTCGATGCCGTGCTCGTATGCCGGCTCGAAGCCAAAGCGGCGGTAGTACGCGGGGCCACCCTCCACGACGACAAGCGGCTCGCCGCGCTCGTCCGCCAGCCCTGTCACGACCCGCACCAGTGCCGAGCCGACACCCGCTCGCTGGTGTGCCGGAGCGACTGCGAGCGGCGCCAGCATGACGATCGGGCGTTCTTCGGTGCGTGATCTGAGCGTGGCGCCGCTGATCATGACGTGCCCGACCAGCTCGCCTTCCAGCTCTGCGACGAGCGACATCTCTGCGATGTAGTGCTCCGACGTCCGGATCGCCTCAACGAGGTCGGCCTCAGTCTCCGACTCGAACGCCGCGGCAACGAGCACCCGGATCGCCGCGTTGTCGGCCGGGCGTTCGGGGCGGATCAGCAGGCCGCTCACTCGGCGACCGTTTCCCGATCCATCGTCGGCGGGCTCAGTGCCGTGGCCCGCAGACTGTGCGGTTCAGCGCGCACGCCTGTGTAGGGAGCGGTGTCGAACTGCCCGCGCAGGCGCGCAAGAGTGTGGGTTACTTCGTTGCCGAGTCCCGCCGCGAGGCCGCGCGCCAAGGTGGCCCCCAGATGGAAACGTTGCGACAAGGGCCACTTCATCTCATCTTCACCACAAAGCGTCGAGCCGTTGGTCATTCGTACCCTCTCCCTGATCCGGCGGTGTGCTTCGGCTCGCTTCTCGAGAGGCAGCGCGGCCGCGTGATCGAGGTCGGCGAGCACCGACTCGGCGGTGCGCAGCCGAAATCCGACGCTGTTGTAAGTGGCGGCGTCGATGAGGCCGTGGCGGTATTTGAGGTGGTTGAGCTCACGAGCAACGTGGTAGGTCGCCCGGGTCAGGTCCTCCCGACTCATGGCATCGGTCTCGTACGACAGGATGTCCTTCCAGGACGGCTGCAGCAGGGCCTGGCGGTGTTCCTCGAGTGAGTGGTACCGAACCCGGTAGCCGAACTCGGCGTTCTCGAAGGCCCGGCTGCCGGGATCGAGAAATGGGCTGAGCGGTGCGACGTACGCATGGATAGGTCCCATGCGCTCGAATCGATGAAGCAGGTAGTCGTAGTACGAGACTGCGACGAGCGCGTCATCGTACGATTGGTGGGGCAGCCCCACCATGAAGAAGATGTCGAGCTTCTGGCAGTTGTTGTCGAAGGCGGACTGAATGGTGTCCTCGAGTGCCGCATTGGAGAAGGGGAACTTGGCGTTGATCCGACGCAGGCGCTCCACAGGCGACTCGATTGTGATTTGGGCGCTCCACTTATCGACGCTTGCCGACACCATCTCAAAGAGGTGGTCGCCGGCGGGGAAGAACAGTTCGAGCACCAGTTCGTTGGCCAGGTCCAGCTCAGCCAGTTGGGCAAAGAAGGCGGTGCAGCGCGCCATACCTCCCATGCGGGGATCGTGCACCATGAATATGGGGGCGCGGGAGAAACTGGCGATCGTCCGGACATCCTCGATCAGCTTCTCGGGAGACCGATAGGCGGGCAGCGTGCGATCGCAGATCTGGCGGTAGGCACTGACGGATCCCCCGCACACTGCACAATTCTCGGCGCAACCCCGGCTGTTGAGCAGCATGGTTATCGGATAGCGCATCCATTCGAGGTAGGGGATGAGGTTGTCGAGATTCCCGTATTTGAAAACGGATCGGAGGGCGTAGCGGTAGTCGGGGACGTCAACGTAGTCGAGGTCCTGCGGGATGAAGGTAAGCCCGTTGACGGCCGGAGTTCCATCGGCCCGCTTCCACGTGAGGTTCTCCACTTCCTCGAGTGGCGTCTTCCGACGCAGAGCTTGGAGTAGCTGGCGCACGGGCTCCTCGGTCGAGTCGCCGCGTACAACGAAGTCCACGAACGGGTATCGGATCAGCTCCTCGTGGTAGTAGCTCGCGGACAGGCCACCGAAGAGGACATAGCTCTCCGGGTGGTGCTTCTTGAGGAGTTCTGCGAGTGCGAGGCCGCCCTGTGCATGCGGTAGCCAATGGAGGTCGATGCCGAAGACGGTGCCGTCGATTCGAGCGAGGTACCGGTCGACGTCGAACTTCCGGTCCTTCATCATCCGATAGGCCAGGTTCACGATTTGAACGTTGTAGTGGTTCTTCTCCAGGAACGAGGCGATGCTCGTCAATCCCACGGGATACATCTCAAACGCGCTCGTGGACGGGACTGCATCCGCGATGGGGCCCATGAAGATTTCTCGGGACCGGAAGTCGTAGACAGAGGGAGGGTGGAGCAGGACCAGATCACGCTGGAACGGGTTCCTCATGGTTTCTCCCTCCCGCCGGCAGTGTGTGTCAGCCCAGTTCGAACCTATCGCCGCCCGGTGCCGGCCGCCAGAGGCCGAAGTCACTCCGGCTCGGCGGATTGCCGCGCCGGCGGTCCGGCGCCGGCTGCCCAAAGTGGCGAATCCGACCACTATGGGAACTCGTACCAGTCGGGAGTCGTTGGTTCCCACATGCAGCACCTTGACAGCACCGTCACTTCTCCCGAGCCCGCAACCGATACCTCGGACCCGACCGCAACATTTGCCCGTCCCTGGTTTGTCCTCGGCCTGGCCCTGGTGATCGGCCTCGCCATCGACACTCTGGCCTTACATCAGCCGCCCGGTCTCGGGCTGATGCTCGGGATGGGGATCGCCCTGGCCATCGCGGCGTCGGTGAGCTCACTTCTCGGTGAGCCACGGCCCGCCGGTACGGTGCCAGTTCTCCTGGCGGGCTTGGCGGTCGCCGCGTTCATCGGAATCCGCACGTCGCCGGTGCTGCTCAGCTTGAACCTCGGGGCCACGATCGCCGTGATCGCCGTTCTGGCCCAACTACACAGAACCGGCGGCCTCACGAACTGGACCATCACCGACTACGGGAGTCAACCATTCGTAACCGGCGCGGAGATGGCGATGGGCTCCCGAGACTTCCTTTCGGGCGATCTGCCGCAAAGCTTCGGCGATCAACACCGCAAGCGTCTGCGGTCAGTCGGGGTCGGTCTGCTGCTGGGGACACCGCTCTTGATCGTGTTCGCCGGGCTGTTCGCGTCGGCGGACGTGGTATTCAGCGACTACCTGGATCGGTTCGCCCAGAGCATCCTCTTCGGCAGCATTTTCTGGCGACTCGTCATCGGGGCGATTCTCGGTCTGGCAATTGCCGGTCTGTGGCGGTCGGTGCGCCGTCCCGGCGACGCTCCCGAGGAAACGGTGAAGCCGGACAAGGTCGATTTCACGACGGGCATCACCGTCCTGGCGCTGCTGATCGCACTGTTTCTGTTCTTTGTGCTCACCCAGATCGTCGGGCACAGCCCCGAGCTGGAGAGGATCCATGACTACTCGGACAACGCTCGCGAGGGCTTCTTCCAGCTGGTCACGGTCGCATTCCTGGTGCTCAATCTCCTCCTCCTCTTCGACTGGCTCACCCTTCCCGAGGACCGGCGTCGCTCGCCGGCATTCGACCGGTTGGCGATCGTTCTCATCGTTCTCACCGGCGTCGTGATGGTCTCCGCCATGAACCGGATGCGGCTGTACGTGACTTCGTTCGGATTCACCGAGCTGCGCTTCTACTCGTCGATCTTCATGATTTGGCTTGCCTTCGTGCTCGCCTGGTTCATCGCCACCGTGCTGCGAAACCGGCACGCCTCCTTCGCGCTGGGCCTGGTGGCCAGCGGCCTGGTCTTCATCATCGGCCTCAACGTCGCCAATCCCGACGCCCTCATCGTCAACCTGAATTGGGACCGTGAGCTTCGCGGCGACACATTCGCCGAGGCCTACACGGCGGATCTCAGCGTCGATTCCTTGATGGCGCTGATCGCGATCCGGGAGTCGGATCCCAACGCAAGATGGTGCGCTATCGAGCGACGGCTCACGTGGAGCCGCGCCCAGTTGGACGCCTATTGGGATGAACACGGAATCCTGGCCGAGTCCTGGGCCGCCCACCGGGCGCGGGAGGCACTCCAGGAGCTGGATCTGTGGCCCGTTGAGGGTGTCGAGTGCACCAAACCGACCGCGGCGACGAAGTAATCGCCGGGGCGCGGTAGCGTGGCGCCCATGTCGGACCCCAATCGACCACAGCCGTCTGGCGCTGCCGATCTCATCGGGACGATGGGCTGGGAAGCGCTGCCGTATGACTGCGTGGGTATGGCGCGGCCGGCCCGGGTCTCCGACACACGGATCGTCTGGTCGTGGATCGTGCTGGTGCCGTGGGCCGTCAACGACTCGAAGCCATGGCTCGACGGGGCTGAGATCATCGACAATCCGCTGATGAAGGATGCCGCCCAGAAGGAACAGGTTTTCGGCGTCATGCGAGCCGCTCTCGACGCGCGCTATGGCGGGGCCGTCGGGTCGCGGGCGGTGGACGACCTCCTCAAGAGCCTCGAGGACGAACTCGAGTAGCCGGAGACTTGTTGAGGCCGAGTCGCCATCCGGCCAGACTCTGCGCCATGGATGCCTCACTGCACATTCGTGACGCCATCCCCGATGATTTCGAGCGGATCAACACGATCTACAACTGGACGATCGTCGATAACCATGTGTCGTTCGAAGAGGAGCCGTGGGATCTGGCCAAACGACTGGCCTGGTGGGAGGCTCGCCCGGACGGGCTCGACGCCCTGGTAGCCGAATGGGACGGCGAGGTGGTCGGGGTTGCCTACTCGAGCTTCTACCGGCCGAAGCCTGCCTACCGCTCTTCGGCAGAAACGACGGTCGTTCTCGACACCGCCCACCTGAGCCGCGGCATCGGCGCCCGGCTGCTGGGAGCGCTCATCGAGCGGCTCCGCGAGCGCGGTTTCCACAGGGCAATTGCCATCATTGCGCTGCCCAACGACGCGTCGATCGCACTCCACCATTCTCTCGGATACCGCACCGTCGGCACGCTCACCGAGGTAGGGCACAAGCTCGGCCGCCACTGGGACACGGCTCTCCTGGAGCTGCCTCTGGGTTGAGCGTTCAATCGGTGCGGCGACCGCTTTCCGGCGAACGAACGAGATTGAGAGCAGAATGCCTTCATGAGCGACCACCACGAGTATGGGTTCGAGACGAGAGCCGTCCATGCCGGGCAGCCGCCTGATCCGGAAACGGGGTCGCGCGCCATGCCGATTTATGCGACAACGGCCTTCGTGTTTGACGATGCCCAACATGCTGCCGACCTCTTTGCACTGCAGACCTACGGCAATATCTACAGCCGTATCGGCAATCCGACCAATGCCGCGTTCGAGGAGCGGATGGCGTCGTTGGAAGGGGGCCTTGGCGCGTTGGCAGTGGCGTCGGGGCAATCGGCGCAGCTGATCTCGATCCTGACGATCGCGGAGCGCGGCGACCACCTGGTTGCCGCCAGGGCGCTCTACGGCGGGACCTACACGCAGCTCGATGTGACTCTGCGGCGCATGGGGATCGACGTGACTTTTGTCGACTTTGCCGATCCCGATGCCGTCGCCGCGGCGATCACCGACAAGACCAAGGCGCTGTACGCCGAAACGATCGGCAATCCGGGCTGTGACATTCTCGACATCGAGCGCTACTCGGCCATTGCCCATTCCAGCGGGATCCCGCTCATCGTTGACAACACTTTCGCCACGCCGTATCTGTGCCGACCGATCGAACACGGGGCCGACATCGTGGTGCACTCTGCGACGAAGTTCATCGGTGGGCATGGCGCCGTCCTGGGCGGGGTCATTGTGGAGGCCGGCACGTTCCCATTCGACAACGGGAAGTTTCCGCTGCTCGTCGAGCCGTCACCGGCCTATCACGATCTCACGTTCTGGGAGAACTTCCGCGAGTACGCCTACCTCACGCGAGCTCGTGTGGAGCTGCTGCGCGATGTGGGAGCGGCGCTGAGCCCCTTCAACGCCTACCTGCTGTTGCTGGGCCTCGAGACACTTCCATTGCGGATGGAGCGCCACGTCGCGAACGCCGCGGCCGTCGCCCGGTTCCTCGCCGGACACGATGCCGTGTCGTGGATCAAGTTTCCGATCTTCACCGACAACGAGTGGACGCCGTTGGCGGAGAAATACACGCCGGCAGGGCCGGGGGCCATCTTCACCTTCGGGCTGGCGGGTGGCTACGACGCGGGAGTCGAGTTCATCGAGAACCTCGAACTGATCTCGCATGTGGCCAATGTGGGCGACGCCAAGACGCTCGTGATCCACCCCGCTTCGACTACCCACCAGCAGGTGCCGGAATCTGAGCGCCTGGCGGCCGGAGTCGGTGCCGACACGATCCGCATATCGGTCGGAATCGAAACGCTCGAAGACATTCTGCGGGATCTCGACGGCGCCTTGAATGCCACACTGGAGTCGACATGACCGTCGCTGCCGTCCCGGAAGCCACCGCCAAGGAACGTCTCCGCATTCTGCGGAGTGCCGAGTCGATCGCCCTCGTCGGTGTCTCGGCGAACCCGCTGCGGTCGTCCAATTTTGTGGCCACCTACCTCGTGCGTACCCCATTTCGGGTCTACGCCGTGAACCCTGCCTACGACGAGGTTCTGGGGGTCAAGTGCTACCCGACACTCGCCGACCTGCCCGAGGTTCCCGATATCGTTGATGTGTTCCGTGCCCCGGAAGCCATTCCGGGCGTGGTCGATGAAGCGATTGCTGTCGGCGCACCGACGGTCTGGTTGCAGCTGGGGCTACGTCACGATGAGGCGGCCAGGAAGGCGATCGCGGCCGGCCTCAACGTCGTACAGGATCGGTGTCTGAAGATCGAGCATGCCAGATTCTCGGGCAAGCTCCACCTGGGTGGCTTCGACACCGGTGTGATATCCAGCAAGCGGCGCCGCCCCATCTGAGTCGGCTGCCTCCGATCCTTTGCGTATACGGGCTACTGCAGAGAGTGTTCGCTATGCTCATTGCCAGCGAAGAAGGGAATGGAAAATGCGACGTCGCATCGTGCTGCTGGTGGCAGCCGCACTCGTAGTCAGTGTCGTCGGGGCCGCTCCGGCGTCGGCCGACGGCCACGAGGGAGGGGGAACGTACCTGGCACTGGGTGACTCGGTTGCGGCCGGGACACAGCAACCGGCGCCTTTCACCGACAACAGCTACGCCAACCGCCTCTATCGGCATCTGCACAACGAGTACGGATTCGACAACTTCGTCAACCTGGCCTGCCCGGCCGATGACACGGTGGAGATGGTCAGCGGCATCGGCGGCGCCTCACCGTTCGGGTCGCTCTGCTACGGGCCGTTTGCCGTCCTCCCGCCGGGCGGTACTTCGCAGCTCGATGCTGCGGTCGCGTACCTGGCTTCGCATCCCGGCGAAGTCGAGCTCATCACGATCACTATGGGCGCCAACGACATCCTGGCGTGTGATGCCAATGATCCCGACGTGGCTACCTGCCTGGCGACCCAGCTCGGCCAGATCGGCGCCACCCTGCCGGTGATCATCGGCACGCTCCAGGCGGCAGCGCCGGGCGTTCCGATTGTGGCGATGAACTACTACCAGCCAAACCTGGCTTCGTGGCTCATCGACCCGGCCCTGGCCGAGGCGGCTTTGGCGTTCACCACACCTTTCAACGGGACCCTCGAAGCGGTATACGGGGCTCTCGGAGTGCCGGTCGCCGACGTGGAGACGGCCTTCAGGACCTACAACACGAACGGCACCGTGCCCACCAACGTGCGCGCAGTGTGCAAATACACGCGGATGTGCGAGAAGCAGGGCAGCGAATTCGTCTTCAGTGACTACGACCCGGTGACCCCGGGCCCCCAAACTGACATCCACCCCTCCAACCAGGGATACAAGAAGATCGCAACGACCTTCGCCGAGCTGATCGACGGCCTTGGGCTACTGAATTGAGGCTGACTCCATCACGCCGATAGGGCATATGAGGAGGGCGGCCATCGAACCGCCCTCCTCTCCGTTTGTTGGTGAATGCGTCGCTACGGGTAGGTCGGGATGGTGCCGTCGATGATGCCGGCACGGAGATCCTTCAAATCGTTCTTGAGAAACCCGGGAACGGCGGAGTTCAGATAGTGGAACGGAGCGATATCGGTTGCCTCGCCCTCCAGGTCCACGAACCCGAATCCGGCACTCCATGAGCCGTCGACGAGCGCGGCGATCTGGTCGAACACGGCCGGGCCGTAGTCCTTGATCACGCTGGTCAGGATGACCCGGTCGGGATCGCCGAAGCTGCCGGCCCAATCGAAGTCAACGCCGATCACCCGCACCTCCTCACCCGCTGCTTTACGATCGACCGCCTCGTCCCAGGCGCCGAAGCTGGTGGGGCCTGCCACGGGGAAGACGGTGTCAGCTCCCTGGTCGTACAGATCGGCCGCCACCGCCCGGCCGGCTGCGGGGTTCTGAAAGTCGAAGGTGAATAGCCCGGTCTGAGTATCCGGATCCCACCCCAGCACCTCGACCGTCGTCCCATACACCGAGTTGTACCACTCGACGCCCAGGGCGTAGCCATCCATGAACGCGGTCACGGTCGGGAAGGGGATCCCCCCGAATGTGCCAACCGCGCCGGTCGTGCTCAGTCCAGCTGCGAGATATCCGGCCAGGAAGCCGGACTGGTCAACCCGAAAGACCACCTCAGCGACGTTCGGGTAGAACCCGCCAAAGCCGAAATCGATCAGGGCGAACCTCTGATCGGGGTTGGTCGCGATGAACGGCTCGAGCAAGCCGCCGGAGATGAAACCGGTGCCGATGATCAAGTCGCAATCGCCCGCCGTCAAGAACAGGTCGATGTTGGCGATGACCTCGGTCTCGGTCATCGCATCGAGTATCTCCACATCGACGTGGAGCTTCGCCTCAGCGTCCTTGGCTCCCTCGGCGGTGTCAATGTTGAAGGGGTTGTCCGGACCGCCGATTGAGTTGACGATGCAGGCTTTGCCGGCGTCTCCGTGCGACGCCGCGGCCGGTACCGCGCCAACCAGGGCCACCACCATTCCGAGCGTCGCGAGAAAGACGAAGACTTTCGAGTTGCGCATGGCAACCTCCCATTCTCCCCAGGTGTGTCTCCCCGAAATATACGCGCGGGTCGCGGGAATCGTGAGTGTGGTTCTCATGCGGGCTCCTGTGGAATCGGAGTCGACCGCGGTGCCGGGGTCAGATATCCCATTGAGCGACGCCGCGTTGGCAGTCATGATGGGACAGTCGGACCATCTAGACCCCGAAGGAGGGGACCGTGAACACGATTGTCATGCGTAACTGGCGCCAGCTGTTGGCTGCCGGAGTGGCCCTGACGTTGACTGCTGCGCTGTTGCTGACGGCGCAAACCAATGCCAGCGCTGTGGTCGCGCCGAAGAACGTGACGGGCTTCGAAGTCGATACTGAAGTGAACGGCGGCCTCGCCTTTGCCAACACCAAGGGCATCGCCCACATCACCTTCCTGGTGACGAATGCGCGAACCCAGAGGCCGGTGACGGGGCTTTCGGGCGACATTCCGACCGACAATGGAGGCATCTCGCTTCCCGCGAAGATCGTTCTGTCCAACCTGACCGTCGGGCCCGGTGGATGCGGCGTTACCCCGACCCGCCTATCCAATCACGGTGACGGTGTCTACCGGATTGTCGTCATCCCCAACGTGAACGCTCCGACGTGCACCTGGGAGAGCGGTGACTATCTGTACACACTCCACATCAAGAACGGTGCGGGCGTGGTCGTGGGCAGCGACCTCTTCAAGCTGTCGGTCCCCTAGGTCAGATCGGGCGGTCGGAGTGCCGGGTCCGGGGACCCTGCAGGTCGGTGTGTCGCCCGGTCAGGCGGCGCCGGCCGGTCCTGTGAGTTCGAGCAGGCGATCCCAGTTGGCGGCAGAGCCCTTGGCGGTGATCAGCCCGGTTGCTCCGGAGACCATGACGAAGTAGGGCGATCCCGGGATGCTGTACGTTCGCCACGCGATCGATGACATCACCAGCGGGATGTTGGTCGGCGCCACTTCGGCGACGTCGGCGGGCCGCTCGTGGCTGTCGCCGTATGTGACGATGATCAGCCGCGTGTCGCCGAGCGTTGCCAGCGCCTCGCGTTCGCCAAACCGCTTCCAGAAGTGACTGCACGTCGCACAGGTCGTCGACATGAACGCAAGCAGGGTCGGCCTATCGGGTTCACGCACGTTGATCCCGACAATCTGGCCGTTGAGCCCGACGCCGGCGATGTCGCGGGCAACGGTGCCCGGGCCCGCCGGGTCGGGCACCGTTTCGTTTGCGTCGTTCAAGTCGGCGAGGATCGCGGAGTTTCGCCGCAGCAGACCGATGACAAGAATCCCGAGCAGGGCAATGACGACGGCTTCGGCAACAACGAGGACGGTCATGTCGGGGATTCCGCCGGGGCGGCCGGGACCAGCTTCAAGACCAGCAACGCCAGGCCCGCCCCCAGGGCGACTAGTACCAGCAGCGGGATTCCGGCCCACGGGGTCTCAGTCATCACCGTGGTGATCGCCCCGATCGGTCGGCCCACCAGGACGACCGCCACCCCGGCCGCTGTCAGGTCGATTCCCAGGTGCAGAAGGCTCGGGGGGACATCCTTCTCGCCGAAGCAGCCGCAGTTCTTCACCTCTTCGGATCGCAACGCCAGCGCAATGAACACCGAGAATCCGATGTACACGAGCGCAATCGCCGCCGCCGCCGGCCAACCGCCGAGCAGCAGCGCCGCCAGACCCGCGGCGACCTCGATCGCCCCGATCAGACGCTCCGTATTCAGTGTCGCCGGTAGCCCCAGTGAGTAGAGCGCCCGAGCCGTGCCCCCTGGGCTGGTGACTTTGGGCACCCCGGTGATCACCAGCAAAGTGGCAAACATGAAGAAAGGTCCGGCCAGCGAGATCATGGGCGCGATGCTAGAGGACCCCTGTGTGCAACAATCCTCACCATGGACGTGACGCACCGGGTGCTCTTCCTTTGTGTCCACAATGCCGGCCGGTCGCAGATGGCCGCCGGGTGGATGCGCGTCCTTGGCGGCGACGCCATCGTCGTCTATTCAGCCGGCAGTGACCCTGCGGATCACATCAACCCGGTTGCCGTCGCCGCGATGGCCGAAGTCGGCATCGATATCGCCGGGTACCAGCCGCAGGGCTGGACCGAAGCCATGCTCGAGAGGATCGATGTTGTGATCACGATGGGATGTGGCGACGAGTGCCCCTACGTGCCCGGCGTCCGCTACATCGACTGGGAGTTGACCGACCCGGCCGGGCGGGGCATCGAGACGGTTCGGGAGATCCGCGACGAAATCGAACGGCGGGTTCGGGCACTGCTCGACGAGTTGGCGGCCATGCCCCGGTAGCCGGTAGGTTTACGGCACGCCGGAAGGAGCCATTTGTCGTTCGATCTCGACACTGCCAAAGCGTTTTCGCTCAAAGTGTGGGACTACGTCCAGGGCGAAATGGTCGCGGCAATGGTGCACCTCGGCGACCGGCTCGGTCTCTACCAGGCCATATACACGCAGGGCCCGGCAACCTCAGAGCTTCTCGCCGACGCCACCGGGTTCGACGAACGCTGGCTGCGGGAGTGGCTGCTCAGCCAGGCGGCCGCGGGACTCGTCGAACGATCGGTCGACGGGTTCTATTCGCTCACCGATGAGCAGGCGGCGGTGCTGGTGGATGAAGACAGCCTGCTCTTTGCCACTGCAGCATTTGGCGGAGGGTTCAGCCGGGAGGACTACGACCGGATGGAGCATTCGATGAAGACCGGTATCGGCTTCACCTACGGTGAGATGGGCATCGATCAAGCACGCCAGATCAACCGAATGAATGCGCCCTGGCTGCGCGACTTCCTCCCTGCGGTGGTGATTCCGATGCTGTCCGGCACCGTCGAGAAGCTTGAAGCGGGTGGCCGGGTGCTCGATATCGGCTGCGGTGGGGGAGTAGCTCTCGAAGGGTTGGCCGATCGGTATCCCAACGCCAGCTTCGTCGGGATGGACTCCTCGGGGCCGGCGGTCGAGGTCGCTCGGGAGCGCTTCGCAGGCCGCGACAACGTCGAGTTCCATTTGGAGGGGGGCGAGACGCTTCTCGACGAGCAGGGATTCGATCTGGTCATGACGCTGGATTGCCTGCACGACATGGCCCGTCCCGACCTGACAGCGGCCGCGATCCGCGGCGCCCTTGCCCCGGCCGGGACGTGGCTGGTCAAGGAGATGCGGTGCGGGCCAACCTATGAGTCGAATCAGGGCAATCCGGTGCAGGCGCTGATGTACGGCTACTCGGTGTCGAGCTGTCTGGCTTCGGGCACCATCACGGAAGATGGTCTTGGACTCGGCGCACTCGGTCTGGACCCGGACACGCTCGCGCAACTCGTCGCAGGCGCCGGCTTCACCACGTTCGAACAGCTCGAGACCCCCGATCCCACCCACATCTACTACCGCATCGCACGGTAGGCGCTGTCTCTCCCCCCGTTGCACGCCGTCCTCGGCGGGCAACAATTGGGGGGCGAGGTGGGCGGGAACCCTTCGGGTTCCTTGGGAGTTGCTGCGCAACTCCACGCAGAGGTGGCGCGACCAGCGCCCGGCGCGGCGTACGCGCATCAAGCTGTCCGTCGCGTCTTGGCTTCCCCCTCCGCCCTCGTTCCTCGGGCACCTCCCCCAGACGTTTGCCACTTCGTGTCAAACGGGGGAGGAGACGTTGCCCCGAGTTTGGCGCCAGCCAAACTTGCAAGCAACGCCGCAGGCGTTGCCCTACATGGAGTAGATGGAGCCGAGGCGCATCACTTCGGCCACGTGAACATTGATCAAGCTGGGGAGGCCGCTCGCCAGCGCCCGGTCGAGGGCTGGGCGCAGCTCGTCGGGCTGATCCACGAACTCGCCGTATCCACCCAGCGCTTCCACCATGGCGTGATAGGGGCGGATACCGAGGTCGGAGGCGACCAGCCTGTCGGGAAACATCGTGCGGTGGATCGTTTTGATGTTTCCCCATACGCCGTTGTTGCCAACGACGCCGATCACCGGGAGGCCGAGACGCACGAACGTGTCGAACTCCATGCCGTTGAAGCCGAAGCCGCCGTCTCCGTAGACGATCCCGACGACCTTCTCCGGGAAGAGGACCTTGGCGGCAAGGGCGAAGGGCGCTCCGGTTCCGAGCGTGCCGAAGGGTCCCGGGTCGAGAACGTGACCCGCGTGAGACACCTGTAGCCACGACGCCGTGGTTGACACCACATCGCCACCGTCGACGGCGACGATGGCGTCCGGGCCGAAGAAGTCCGCCACCTCGCGAGCAAATCGTTCCGGGTGGATCGGGCTCTCGTCGGAGGCGGCCGCGTCTGCCGCGGTGGCGTTGGCGGAGGCTTCGGCCGCCATGATCTCGGTGGTCCAAGTCGGTGCCTCGGCTCGTGCGAATGCGGCGGCTTCTCCCTCAGCCAACTCGAGGAAGCGGGCCGGATCGGCAACGATGCCCAGCTCGACGGGCCGATTCCAGCCGATCTTTGTGGCGTCTGCGTCGACATGGATCACGGTGGCATCAGACGCGATCGCTTTGCCGTAGCCGGTGCGGAAGTCCCAATCGACGCCAAGTGCCAGGACGAGATCCGCACCTGCGAACGCCACCTTGCGCGAGCGTTTGCCGAGCAATGGATGGCCGTGGGGGAGGGCCCCCCGCGCGGCACCGTTCAAGTACACAGGCGCCTGCAATGCGTCGACGAAGGGCACTAGGGCGCCGGCAGCAGCCGGTCGCAACCCGCCGCCGGCGAACACGACCGGGCGTTCGGACTTGGCGAGCAGTTGGGCCGCCTGCCGCAACTGGTCGACGTCGGCGCCTACCGGCTCTCTCGTTCGGTAACGGGTCCCGAAGTCGAGGGACTCCTCGGGGATCGTCTCCGCCAGCACCTCCAACGGAACGTCGAGGAATACCGGCCGGCCACGACCGGTGAAGGCGTGGCGTGCGGCCGTGGCGACGTAGTCGGCCAGTCGGTCGGCCTGCCAGGCGGTCGCCGCCCACCCGGTGATTGAATGGAACAGGCGGGGATGGTCCATCTCCTGAAGGCCGCCGCGCAGCTCCTGGCGGATGTAGTGGCGACCGCCGATCACCAGCATCGGCACTGCGGCGTAGTACGCCGAGGCCACTCCGGTCACCGTGTCGGTGACGCCGGGCCCGGCTGTGACGACGGCGACGCCCAGCTTGCCGGTCAGTCGGGTGTAAGCCTCCGCGGCGTGAGCCGCCGACTGCTCATGGCGCACGTCGACCACCCGGATGCCCTCCAGGACGCACCCGTCGAGTATCGGGAGGATGTGGCCGCCCGTCAGTGTGAATATGGTGTCGACGCCTTCGGCGCGCAGCGCCCGAGCAATGATCTGTCCGCCGTGCAAGCTCGCCATGAGCACTCCCTTGTCATGTCACCGATAACCGTCTGGATCAGCCCGCAGGCCGGGTGTACGCTCGTATCAGCGACTCCGGAGCCATTCTGCAACACACGTTCAATTCCATCGAACTCGATCACCAGATCAAGGGTCTGCAAGATCACAAGCAGCAGTGGGCGCGCCTCGCAATTCGGGACAAGATCCGCCTCCTCGAGGACGTGCGCCGGGAGGCCGCTAAGCGCGATCACGATTGGGTACAGATCACAACGCGCATCAAGCGGGTTTCGCTGGACTCCCCACTGACGGGTGAGGAGTGGGCCTCGGGGCCGTGGGCCCTGATCAGCCATATCAACCTCCAGCTGGAGACGCTCGAGGCGTTGGCCTCCGGCGAGAACCCCCCGCTACAGAAGGGGGCGCTGCGCAGCGGTCCCGGCGGGCGGGTGGTAGCGAAGGTCTTCCCGCACAACATGTACGACCGGCTGCTGTTCAGCGGCTACTCGGCCGAGGTGTGGATGGAGCCGGGTGTGGGAGCCGCCGACGTGACGTCGACGATGGCGAGCTTCTATCGGGAGGCGGAGCCCGGGGGCGCCGTCGGGCTCATATTGGGAGCCGCCAACATCACCAGCATCGCCCCGCTCGATGTTCTCTCCAAGATGTTCGGAGAAGGCGAGGTCTGTCTCCTCAAGATGCACCCGCTCATCGATGACCTGGGCCCGGTATTCGAAGCGATCTTCGCCCCGCTGATCGACGCCGGGTACTTCGCTATCTGTTACGGCGGGGCCGACGTCGGCGAGTACCTCGTGCGCCACGACGGGATCGACACGATTCACGTCACCGGTGGCGAGAAGACTCACGACGCCATCGTCTACGGCACCGGCCCCGACGGCGCGGAGCGCAAGAAGCGCAATGAACCGTTCACCCAGAAGAAGGTCACGAGCGAGCTCGGCAACGTCACCCCGGCCATCGTGGTCCCCGGCCCGTGGAGTGATGCCGACATTGCCTTTCAGGCCGAGCACCTGACCACCCAGAAGCTCCACAACAGCGGCTTCAATTGCGTCGCCTCGCAGGTGCTGGTGCTTCCGGAGTCGTGGGACAGGTCGGCATCGCTGCTCGACGCTCTGACGGGCACGATCAAGTCGCTGCCGGCCCGGCATCGCTACTACCCGGGTGTGGCCGATCGCCAGCAGGGCTTCGTCGACGCCTATCCGGACGCGGAGCACCACGGGAACGGCTCACCGGTCACCGTCATCAAGGGCCTCGACTGGGAATCCGACGAGTACTGTTTCCGCACCGAGGCGTTCGGGCCCGTGTACGGCCAGACCAGCCTGCCGGGATCAAACGCCGCCGACTATCTGGAGGCGGCGGTCGAGTTCTGCAACGAGCGCCTGTGGGGAACCCTGTCTGCCGACATCATCATCCACCCCGCCACGATCAAGGAATTGGGGCATCGGCACCGTGCACAACACCCTGCTGTTCTCGAAGGCGGAGAAATCGGTCGTGTACGGCCCCTTCCAGCCCTTCCCGAGGGCCTTGCGTTCTGGCCAGTTCCACATGTCGCCGAAGCCGGCGTGGTTTGTCACCAATCGCCGGGCCCACCACATCGGTCGCAAGATCACCCGCTTCGTCGCCGACCCCGGCCCCCGCCACCTGCCGGGCCTCTTCAAGCACGCCCTGCGGGGTTGAGCGAGCCCTCGTGGGTTCGTCAATCGGGGCGATTGCGTCGGGGCTCCCCGGTGCACCTTCTACGATCAACGGGTGAACTCGAGTGATGATCTCGTCTCGTCGGCGGACGAGGACGATCAAAGGCCGGACGCCGCCGGCGCGACACACCTGGTGCTATGGGTGCTGCCCGTCGTGCTCGCTGTGCTGCTTCCGGCACTGTGGTTCGCCGCGGCCAATCGGCCGCATCCGTTGCGCATCGACATCTTTGTCACCATGACGCTGGTGGTTGCGGTGTGCGCCGCGGCGATTCTCCTGGCGCTGCAGCGGCTGGGCGGTCGGTCGATACGCTGGACTCTGGGCCTGACCGCGGTCCTGGTGATGGTCGGCTTCCAGTGGCGAACGCTCACCTTCATCGGTGGCGAGATCGCCGATGTCGTGGGCCTTTCGTTTGTGGGCGAGCTTGTCCCCGTTCTGATCGCGGGAGCGCTCATCTGGTTCGCGGTGCGACTCGCCGAAGAGACTCCATTCATCCTCGTCATCGGCGGCGCCTTACTGGTGGCGTGTTTCGTGCTGGGTTCGATCGACTGGTCGCTCAGGGTTCCGGGTCCGGCACACGGCGAACCTCAGGCCGTCAGTAGTGACGGCTCCCATACGCTGCTGATCGTGTTCGACGCATACGGACGCCAGGACGACCTGGCGGATCTGTTCGATACGGACATCACCGGCTTCGTCGAGGATCTCGAGCAACGTGGGTTCACTGTCGCGAGCGAAGCCACAGCCAACTACCCGTTCACCTACGGCTCGATTGCCGCGATGCTCAATCTCGACTACACCATCGAGGCCGGTGAGATAACCGAAGACGAGCTGGAGTTGATGCGCGCCGCCCTGACCGGCTCCGTCGGGTTGGTCCCGCTCTTCGAGCAAGCCGGATACGAGACGGCCTACATCCAGAACGCGTGGGCCGGTTCGCAGTGCGGTCCCAGCATTGACTGGTGTATTCGCGAAGGGTTGATGGCACGAACGCTGTGGAACCTTGGACGCATGACCATCTTCTCGCCGCTCGTTGAGATGATCTGGGCGGATCCGTTCAACAGCCTGTCCATTAGCCAACTTCAGGATCTTGGCGACTACGTTGTTCGGCCGACCCCGGGCGATGAACCGCGGTTCACGTTCGCTCACTTCTTGCTTCCCCACTTCCCGCTCAGGTTGGCCGCCGACTGCTCGCGAGTCGACGACGGCCCCCTGGCGATCTGGGGCGTTCAGTCCGACCTGCTCGATGAGCGGCGCGGTAGGTATGGGGCGCAGGTCACATGTGTTAATCGCCTGGTTCTCGACGCCATCGATCGATACATCGCGGCGTATCCGGATGCGGCCATCATGATCACAGGCGATCACGGTCCGCTCACGACGATGAACCCGGACGGCTCCTATGCGGACATTTCCGCCGAGGCTCTCGCGGAGAGGATGAACATCTTCAGTGCCTATCGATTCCCCGGCTGTGCGGCCGCCGTCAGACCTGATATCACGCCGGTCAATGGAGCCCGCCTGCTGGCGAATTGTGTTCTGGATGCGGGCCTGGCCGAGGTGCCGGACCGGAACCTCTGGATCGACGAGGACGGCATGGGCGAGGCCATCGACATCACGTCGGTGATCGTCGGCGACGGCGGCTAGGTAGCTCCATCTCCTCCCCCCTCCCGTTCTTGCGGATCTCCCCGCAGGATATGGCGCGTATGTCCGCAAGAACGGATCTGCGATAGTGGAAGTGACTCATGGCCATACGACCGAGGAGGAAGGTATTGGGCACGCTCGTCGCGCTCGGCGTCGTGCTGGCATCGGTCATGGGTCTGTGGGCGCTCCAGCGTCGGCTCATCTACTTCCCCGATCGAGCCGCTCCCTCCGTGGCGGTCATGGGCGTGGGATGGGAGGACGTTTCCTACGAGACAACGGACGGTCTCACGCTGGAAGGCTGGTACCGCGAACCGGAGCCGGGTCGGCCGGTGGTGGTGGTCTTCAGCGGTAACGCCGGGAACCGAGCCGATCGATCCTCACTTGGCCGCCGTCTGGCCGGTCGTGGATTGGGCGTGCTCCTGACCGACTACCGCGGGTACGGGGGCAACCCTGGCAGTCCGACGGAGAGCGGGCTCGCTCGTGACGCCAGAGCGGCGCTGGCATTCGTGCGAGAACGGGCGGCCGGGGTTGAACTGATCTACTTCGGCGAGTCACTTGGCGCCGCCGTCGCTATCGAGCTGGCGACCGTCGATCCACCGGCGGCGCTGATCCTGCGATCGCCGTTCACCTCAATGGCCGACGTTGGACGCGTCCATTACCCATGGCTGCCGGTCGGCAGCCTGCTCAAGGACCGGTTCCCGTCCGACGAGCGCATCAAGTCCGTGTTGGCCCCGACGCTGGTCTTTGCCGGAGATGCCGACACCATGGTGCCGATCGGGCAGAGCCGGGAGATCTGCGAGGCCGCACCGGGCTGCGACCAACTCGTGGCGATCTCCGGTGCCGATCACAACGATGCCGCACTGGTGTCCGGCCCGGGGGTCATCGAGGCGGTCGCCACGTTCGTGGCAGAGTCAACGGGTCGCTAGTCGCGACAGCCATGTCGGGTCGGGTCGGTTCGGCCGGATTCTGCTTCACGCGAAGTGGTCGCGGCGGTAGCCTGAAGGTGGGGATAGGCCTAAGAGAACCGGGGTGCGTGATGCGCAGGCTCGTCAAGGTGCTGGTCAAGGTGCTGGTCGTGGTGCTCGGCGTGGTCGCCGTCGTGGAGTTCGTTGAGATTCTGCTGATGACGTGGGCATTTCGCCTCGGCAGCCCCCGAGCGCTTCGCCTCCTCAAGCGCTTCAACAAGCATGTGATCAATCCGGTGATGGTCCGATTCTTCTCGGGGCGGTCGGCGCACGCCGCGTTGCTCCATCACGTCGGTAGGCGGTCGAGGATGGCCTATGTGACACCCTTGACGGCTCACCGATCGGAGGAAACCATCATCGTCCCGCTGCCCTACGGCACGGGAGTTGACTGGTTGCGCAACCTGAAAGCTGCCGGTCAGGGTGTCGTGGAAATCGAGGGCCGCAGTGTCACCGTCGATGAGCCAGAGGTGGTTCCAATCGACCTCGTCATGGCGCTCCTTCCCCCTTCCGTGGCTCGCCTCGTCCAGCTGCACGACACCAAACATGCTCTCCGGCTTCACGTCGCGGGTGCTGCTGAAGCCCCAGCAGATCAGCTCGAACCGACCACCACGATGTCGGAGCCGGATCGGCCGAAGGTTTCGGGGGCGTAGATCTCCTCGGCCTTGGTCGGTGGCACTACGAAGGTTCCCGGCGTCGTTGCGCGGGCCACGTAGGTGTAGTCGTAGGTGCCGGCCCACAGCAGTGAGGCGAAAGCCTCCGCCCGGTCGTCGCGCAGGTTCTGATGCTCGTACCACTGCCACCACCAGAACGTCCAGCGGACCTCAGGGCCGAAGCCGTCGTCCCCGAACTCTTCCCGGGGGATCGGTGGAGTGACGGCAAGCGCCGGGTTGAGGGCCTCGAAGCCTGCCGGCATCGGGTCGACGAGGGCCACATGGGTGCGGCGGCTGTCGGCGACCATGGTGAGCCGCACCCGCACTTCGGCACCCGGCTTGATGCGCCAGGTTCCGTCGGCGTCGCGAGTCACGTCATCGGGATCATCGATCGCCTCGTAGCTGCGCTGGACGACGAAACCCCGGTCGAGCGGGTCGAGATCGAGATCGTCGGGGGCGTAGCGCAGGCCGAGCCTGTAGTACAGGCGGCCGGCGCCGTCCTTGCTGACGACGAGATTGCTCTCGCCGCCGGAGGTCTGTTCGAGCAGTTCGGCCATCGGCACGATCGTCTCGGCGCGGTCGGTGGTGCGGCCGGTGAATTCGTGCTCGGCGGCGTAGATGTCGCCCAACCAGATCCGGGCGATGAAGTCCGGGGTGGTGGCCTCAAATGTGTCGAAGTAGTTGTTCAGCGCCAGCAGGATGAACGAGTTCTCCTGCACGTTGTTCCAGCGCCCCCGGGTCTGGTGGCCGAGCAATCCGGTCACGACCTTGGGGATGAGATCGCTGTTCGGGGCCTCGGAGATCAGGGCATCGAGGATGATGCCGTCGGTGCGGCGATCTGAGTGCAGGATCAAGTAGGCGTTCTCGCCGTAGCTGGTGGTGAAGGTCGCCGCCGCGGCGGTCTCGGTGGCCTGGTTGAGGAAACGTCGCTCGATCTCGGCATCGGCGCCCGCGGTGTCAACGACAGGCCACAGCCAGGCGAGTGCGTCGAGCGCCAGATCATTGCCCGCCCGGCGGTACAGCTGGTTGGCCTTGTTCGTGTCGCGGTCTCCAGAAACAGCCCGGACGTGCAGTGCATAGGCGCTCAGCGTGTCCCGCAACTTCTGGCCGTAATCGGACGGGTAGAAATCTTCGATGTTGGTCAGATACCACAGGGCCTGATCGAGGTTCTGGCGCGGCACCGTGTAGCCGTTGGCTTCGGCCTCGACGAGGGCATGGGTGGCCTGAATGCTGTGATAGGGGATTGTCTCGTTGGTGCGGCGCCAGATGGCGAAGCCGCCCTGGTTGGTTTGAAGCCGGAGGAGCGCCTCGACGTCGTCGGCGACCCGAGCGTTGAGCTCGGCGGCCGAGGGCAGTTGCTCGGCGTCGAACGCCTCGAGCACGTCCCGCAGCGCTGCGATCGCCAGGATGCGGGAGGCCAGCGCGTCGGCGCTCTCGTAGCGGTAGTCGTTGAGGTAGATGACGGCGTCGGTGAGAGCCTGCAGCGCGGTAGACGACGTGTTGACCTCCAGGCCGCCGAACTGCGGGAACACACCCTCAGGGGCCAGCACCGGCTGGGCGATGACTCCGGAGTCGACGACGCCGTACGTGGCGAACGCCTCGGTTGTGGCGGGCGTGTACACCGGCAGCGCGATGGTGGCGGCATCGGCCAGAGCCCCGCTGACCGCCGCCACCCGGAAGCGGGCGGTGCCGACGTCCTCGGCGGCGGCCGGGAAGCGGATCTCGATGCGATCGTTGGCCGGCACCGTCACCCGGCGGCCGGCTCCGGCCGTCAGGCTCAGGTTGGCGGTCTGGATCACGGCCTCGACGGTCAGGTCCTCATCCGTCTGGTTCTGGAGCACAACGGGCAGCTCGAACTCGTCGCCGAAGTTGAGGAAGCGGGGTGCCGAGGGCCGCACCATCAAAGGCAGGCGAGCGGTGATGTTCGACTCGGTGGAGCCGAACTGGTCGGCGCCGTCGACGGCCACGACCATCACGCGGTAGCGGGTGAGATTGTCCGGCAGCGGCACGTCGATCGTGGCGCTTCCGGCGGCATCGGTAGTGACGTCGGGAGCGAAGACTGCCAGGGCGTCGAAGTTGGTGCGGACATCGATGGCGCCACCTGGCCCGGCGTCCTCGTCGCCGAGCGATTGCCCGGCGGCTCTGAGTTCCGCTGCCGGGGCCGCCAGATCGGCGGACGCTTCCTCGAATCCACCGGGTGCCATCGTCGTGCTGGCAACCGAGGCGCCATCGTCGCCGCCGGCGAGCAGATCCGGGTTGGCCAGCTCGATCGAGTCCCGTAGATAGCGGCTCGAAATCCGCGAGTCGATCGGCCGGTAGAAGATGCTGATCGGGTCGGGTAGCTCATAGCTGCTCAGAGCGAGCACGGCCTCGTCGACGACAACCACCGCCAGCTCCGCGCCATCAACAGGGTTGCCGGCGGCGTCGGTCACGGTGACATCGACCCGGGTGGTGCCACCCGGCTCGATCGTCGCGTCTGCCGGCGCGGCAGCCACCGCCAAAGTGCGGCTGAGCGGCGGGACCTGCAGGTTGAGGCGGCCTACGGCGAACGCCGGGCGGTCCGGAGCATCGGGAAGCGGGTCGCCCTTGTCGGTGGTCCTCCCGGTGGCGCCAACCAGGTCGACCTGGATGTGCACGTTGGGGATGTACTCATCCTTGATGGGGACAGTCAGCACAGTGCTGGTTCCCTCGATGCTGAACGACTCTGTGGTGACAAACCCGTTGCGGCTGACGGTCAGCAGACCCTCGGCCCCGCCGAACGGCGCCTCCACCAGAATCTCCGCCCGATCACCGGGGGAGTACTCCTGCTTGTCGGGGATCAACGTGACCTCTTCGTGGACCACGTTGCGTTCCGGTCGCCGGTCGCCGCCGGTCACCCACCGGGTGAACTCGGTCTTGCTGGAACGGCCGGCGTCATCGGCCACCGTTGCTGTGATCCGGTACGTCCCGCCGATGTCGGTCGTGAAGCGGCACTCGACGGCCTCGTCGGCGGAGGTGACCTCACAGGTCTGAACGTCGACGGGAACCTCTTGCCACTCGCCGTCGATGATTTGCCACTCGAGCCGGCCTGCCTTGACGGTGACCCCGCGCTCGGCGACTGCGGCTCCGTCGATGTCAGTGACGATGGCTTCGATGATCAGCGGGTCGCCGGTCTCGACGAACGTGCGCTGACTCCGCAGCCCCACATACAGCTCGCCGGGGTGGACCAGCAGGTCGATCCCCGACGCCCACGCCTGGCGGTTGACGTCGAATACGGTCGCCTGAGACGAGACGGTCGTGGGCAGGCCTTCGCCGTTGCCCCCAAAATCCATCCGGAGATAGTGGGCGCCGGCGCCGTCCGTAAACCCGGCAAACGTCTCCACCTTGCCCGGGTCGACCGGCGGCCAGATGTCACCGCCGTAGTCGGCCTCGTAGGCGACGCCGCGTCCGTACCCGACATCGTCGAAGTAGAAGTTGTCGAACCACCACGGGATCCACACGCCGAAGGTGAAGTCGTCCCAATTCGGCGGTGCATACGTGGCTTCACGGGTGGTGACGGTCCATTCGACAGGAGCGTCCGGTAGTGGTCCCCCGGAGAAGTAGGCGGCCTCGACGGCAACGGTGGCCGGCTTGCCTGCAACGTACGGCCCTTCCGTCTCGGCCCGGGTCGTGACCTCGAACTCGGGGCGGCGGAACTCCTGGATCTGGAAGCTGTGGTGATGGCTGTTGTGCAGCCCGACGGCGCGTTTGAGCGTCAGGTTGACAGCCGCCTGGCCCAGGTTGGCGCCGGCGGGAATCTCAACCTCGAAGTCGAATCCGCCAAGTGCATTGAGGGCAACTTTGCCGGTAGCGATCTCGTTGCCGTACCAATCATGTGCCTGATAAGAGACCGACGCATCAGGCCCAACAGCCGCTAGCTGGGCGTCGTCGCTGGTCGTCAGCCGGCGGACCCAGCCCTTGAAGTGGGCGGTCTCGCCCGGCCGGTACATCTGGCGGTCGTCGAAGACGTACCAGAGAGATTGGTCGGAGGGTTCATGCCAGTGCCAGGTCGAATCGAGGAGAGCGCTGTCGTCGCCGCGGCGGGCCAGTAGGTAGCCGTTGTCGGTCGAGGACGCCGGTTTGGACAGGCGGGCCAGGCCGTCCGAGTTCGTGGTTGCGGCCGCGTTCGAGCCGGCGAGGGTCACAACGACATCGCCTAGGGGTTCGCCGTTGCGCAGATCGGTGGCCCACACCAGCAATTCATCGTCGTCGGAGAAGCCGTCGGCGCTGATGGTGGTCGACTGCGCCCAGACGACGATGGGGCGGTTGCTCCAATAGTCGCGGTCGTCGCGCGGCAGGTCGGCCAGCCGCCCGGTCGGCTCGATGAGCACAATCACGTGGCCCGGTTCACCGTCGAGCGCTTCGCTCAGGTCGACGGTTGTCTCGGTGAGCTCGTTCTCGTCGGCGTTGGTGTCGATCGTCGTGTCAACTGCTTCGGTCCAGTTCGCGGGTGGGTCGTGGCGCCGCTCGTCCCATTGCTGCTCCAGGAAGACGATGTACGAGTTCCAATCATCGATGTCGACCGTGAACAGCCGCACGCGGAGTTTGTCGTGGTTTACTGAAGTGACCGCCAGGGAGGGTTTCGTTGCCAGGGGATCGAGGGTTATGAGCCTGTCGTTGAATTGGTTGAGGTACGGCCTGGCGTCGTTGATCCGGAATTCCACGTCCTCGTCATCACCGAGGGTCTGCCCGTAGATGTCGGCCACGTTGCCGGCCACGGTGGCGGTGTACGTGGTGCCCCCGACCGTCGCCCCGCGGATAGTGATCGAGCTGTGTTGGGCGAGGACCGACATGCCCGGAAGCTCCGGCTCGATGGTGATCATGGAGCGGTCGAAGGCCTCGAGGTCGAGTGGATTGTTGAAGCCGATGTACAGCTGCCTGCCGGGCTCACAGCGGTCGTTGCCTCGACATGACCAGTCGCTGATGCGCAGCGGCGCATAGGTCCTTGCCGAAAACGACCTGCCGTCCGTCGTGAGTTTGGGGCCCTCGGCGGAAGGGGTGCCGGGTCCGATCTCGATTTGTAGGGCTGTGTCGGGGCGGAAGGCGTCGTCGGCGCGGAAGGCCAGCCACCGGTCCTCGAGCAGGCCGTCGACTCGCTTGCCGACGAATTCGTCGTTCTCGATCTCCGCGGCGGTTGCCAGCCGGATTGCTCGCTCATCTCCGTCGGCGGTCAGGTTGATCGTCTCTAGCACCGCCGTCGGGTCGACTCGCTGGTCGAAGACCGCGAGAAAGATCGGCTCGAGCGGCAGGGACTCGCCCTGCGGTTGGAGCGACTGCACCTGGATGGGAGGAGTGTTGAACTCCCAGGTCACTGTTTGTGCCAGCTCGCCGCCGGTTTGCGAAACCGTGCCTGCTGGAATCTCGACCCGGTAGTCGGTCGCCATGGGCAGCCGATCGAACAGATCCGGCTCGTGCTCGAACCGCAAAGTTCGTGTGCCGATCCACTGCCAGCGGCCCGGCAGTTCCGGCGTGATGGTCACCGGGACCTCGAGGGCGTCGAGCTGCTCGACGGTGGCCAGCGGCACCATCGGCTGGTTGAAGGTAATGCTGATGAACGGGGCAACGTCGACTGGTCCTTCGGGCTGGTATCGCAGAACCTCCAGCGGGCCCGTGGGAACGGTCGGAGGCGCATCGTCGGTTCCGACGGGGAAGGGCACGTCGATCGTGTCGCCCACGAGCGGCGGCTTCAAGGACTCGGCCGGTCGGTTGAAGTCGAGGCGGTCCTCGTCGGGCTGGAGCCATTCGGGCAAACGATCGAAAATCGAGGCGACGACGGTGTCGTCGAGATGTTCCCCTTCGACGACCTTGATCGGTTCGACCTCGGCCGTGTTCTGGGCAGTACCGGCACTGAGCTGCACCGACAGGGGCTCGCCGGGCGCGGCGAGGGCCAAGACGGCGTCAGGGGTGGTCGGGGTCACCGGCGTTGTTCCTTCTACTGTCGGGGTGTCACCGTCGTCGCCGGGCGTGCACACTGCGGCTACCAGAGCGAGGACCAGAACGACGATCAGGCCACTTCCGACTAGCGCGGCATTTCGATTGCGAGCAGATGTCGTCATGGCGTCCTCCGACCTTCCCCGTGGGGTTCCTGGTCTGTGACGTTCTTCGGCACACGATAGGTTCCCGGTCAGGCATTTAGTGACATCTGAACGCCCGTTGTCGGCGGTGCCACCGGTGCCGATGGGTGCAGGCGTGGCACGAAGCCGTTGGCCAGTGCGGCGATCGATGTCGGTGGCGTGAGCACGTGCACTCTCAGTCCGGGGGGCCGCTCGATCGGCGGTCCCCATCCGTCAAAGCCGAACGGTTGGAGACGGTGGGCGGTGACCAGGTGGGGAGTCGCTTCGGTCGGGTGAAGAATGACTGTGCCGGCCGGCAGATCGTCGAGGCGCCTGCTCGCGAGGATCCGGTCGCCGGCTCGCTCGAGGCCGCGGCCCCGCGTGAGCCGCTCAGCAGCGAGGCGGCGGTTCAGCTCGTCCGCCAGCACCGGTGAGTCGGCGCCGATCGCGGTCGTAACCGCGGCCTGGTATGCCAGGTAGTCGCGGCGGCGGCACAGCCCGCAGGGTCGATGGCCGGCCGCCAGCGCCACCGCGTCATCGAGGAAGAACAGCGGAGTCCAGGTGTGCGGCTGGTCGAGCTGGTGACGCCAATCCCGGAAACTGGTGACGCACGTGATCCACAGCGACCCGTTGTGATGGCGCACCAGGCGCCCCGCATCGTCGACCAGGCAGCCGCGGTTTCCGGTGAACATCCCCCGTTCTGGCACGGCGTAGAGGTCGCCCCATGGGTCGACCCGGTTGCGGCGAGGCATATCGTCTCCTCTGTCCAATTCAGGATATTCCGTCATTCAGGATCCTCGTGCCGTCCTGCCTGCCAGTATCACGCACATGCCGGCGCGACCCAGAACCGTCCTGATCGTCTTTCTCATAGCGCACATGGTCAATGACCTCTACTCGACCGCGTTGCCGGCGTTCCTCCCCGCCATCGCGGTGGAATTCGATCTCGACTACACCGAACTCGGCATTCTGTCATTTGCATTCAGCGTACTGATAGGCGTGCTGCAGCCCGTCCTCGGCAGCTCGGCGGATCGATACGGCCGGCGGCGGTGGATGCTGACATTCGGCTTCATGGTGGGCGCGGCCGGCTTCCTGGCGATGGCCGCGGCGCCGACGTTCTGGTTCATTGTGGCTGTGAGCCTGCTGGCCGGGCTCGGCGGGGCCACGTACCACCCCCAAGCGACGGCCTTCATCGTCTCGACATTCCCCGAGCGGCGGGGGCGGATGCTCGGCATTCACGGCTGGGGTGGATCGGCCGGGCACTTCCTGGCTCCGGCTGTGGTGGTCCTGACCGTCGCCGCGTTCAACTGGCGGTTGGCGATGGCGGCGATCGCGATACCCACGATCCTGAGCGGCGTCATGCTGCGGATGACACTGGACGAGACGAGCCCGGCGCCGACCGCGAGGCTGCGTGGCGCTGTGACCTCCGGGTTGATCCTGGTCGCGGTGGCGTTCGGTCTCATCAACATGGTGGGGCGCAGCTTCATCACCTTCTTTGTGAAGATGCTGGTGGACGAGGGTTGGCAGGAGACGACGGCCGGCATCCTCTTGACGGTGATGCTGCTGTTCGGCGCCATCGCCCAACCTCTCGGCGGCTGGGCTTTCGACCGCCTGGGAGGTCGTCGGGTCTTCACGATGGCAGCCGTGTCCTCCGCGATCCTTGTTGTCGTCTTCGCGGTCACCGACGGGGCCTTGTCGCTCGTTGCAGTCGGCGGTCTCACCTTTGTCGGGTTCAGCCAGTTCCCCGTCGTGATGGCGTGGGCCAGCCACCTGGCTCCATCGGCTCAGACGGGCGCAGCCATAGGCGTAGCTTTGGGTGTTTCAGGCCTCATGACCGCGGCGGCCCTGCCCGCGGTTGGTGCCCTGGCGGAAGTGGTCGGCGACATCCGGGTGGCCCTCGCCTGGCAACTGCCGCTGCTCCTCGTCGGAATTGCCCTCGCCCTCAAGACACCGGATTAGCCGGCCCCGAGAGCCGTCGCCAGCTCACCGATGTCGGAGGGAGTCAGCTCCGGCGGAGGGTGCGGGACGGTCCACACCACGCCGGGCCGGGTGATGAAAGCACCGGGCATGCCGACGGCGCGGGCCCCGATGATATCCCAATCGTGAGCCGCCACCATGAGTGCGTTCGGGGGCTCGACCTCGAGGCGGTGGAGGGCGTTCTCGTACGGGGCCGGGTCGGGTTTGAAGCGGCCCACCTCCTCGACGCTGATGATCCGCTCGAACCTGTCAGCGATCCCGGCGTTGGTCAGCTGCGCCGGGATGCCGACGGGAGAGCCGTTGGAAAGGGCAACGAGGCGGAAGCCGGCGGCGGCGAGGCGATCGAGTGCGGCGGGCACGTCAGGATGAGCGGGCAGCGAGCGGAACCCGGCGACCAGTTCGCCCGCCTGCTCCTCGGAGATCTCGCGACCCTGTCTAATGGCGACGGCCCGCAGCGCTTCGACACCGATTGTCTCGAACGAGCGAAAGCTATCCGTGGCGTTGGCGACGACGCTGCCGTGGAGCAGCCGAAAGAACCATTCCGCCAGGCGCTCGCCGCCACCCAGGGCGGCAGACAGCACACCCCGCAGGTCGGTCAGGTCGAGCAACGTCTCATTTACATCGAAGATGAGTGCCTGAGGTTTGTCCATGCCGCGATGATGCCACGGTCGGATGCGTTCGTTGTGCTTAAACGGGCTCTATGACCCGGGATTAAGCACAACGAACGCAAGGATCCCGTGGCATAGTTGAGATGGCGGAGCGTTCCGCCCCGAGAATTGGAGGGAAGATGCAGCTTCAGTGCAGCGATGTTGTTCCCGGCCTCGGATGTGACTACGTGGCCCACGGTGATGACGCCGCCGAAGTGCACGCCGTCATGATGGCTCATGGCGCCGAAGTGCATTCGGCTCTGATGGAGGGCAAGACCTCCGAGGAGATGAGCCGCGCCAAAGATGAGATGGACGACCACATCCTCGGGCTGCTGTCGCAGGACTGAGACGTGTAGTCGCGTCTGTTGTGCATCACGAGGTGCTATTACGCACTGGATGCACAACAGACGGATGGTCCTCGAGGACGGCTAGCGTCCGACCGTGACAGCGTGCAGTTTCACCGATGAGTTCGGGGTTCCCGTGCCGGCGGTCGATGCTGCCGAGATGCTCGAGGTCGATCGTATTGCCATCGAGGAGACTGGGCCCAACCTCTATCAGATGATGGAGAATGCCGGGCGCAACCTGGCGCTGGCGGCGCTCGACATGCTGGGCGGTCGCCACCACAAGAGCGTTGTGACGATTCTGGCCGGGACCGGGGGCAACGGCGGCGGTGGTATCACCGCCGGGCGTCATCTCATGAACCACGGCACCGAGGACGTCGTGCTCCATGTCACCAACTCGGAGGCCCTCAGCGAAGTGGCCGCCCAACAGTTGAGGATCTTCCGCAGTGCCGGTGGTGACGTCGTCGCTGATGATGTCGCCCCGGCCGAGGTGTTCGGCACGGGTGATCTGATCATCGACGCGATCATCGGATACAGCCTCAGGGGGGCTCCGCGGGGAAGAGCGCGGCAGATGATCGAGTGGGCCAACTCGGTGGATGTGCCGATCCTGTCACTCGACATGCCGTCCGGGATCGATTCCACCACCGGTGAGGCGACCGGAACCGCCGTTGCGGCGACGACGACCATGACGCTGGCGGCTCCCAAGCACGGCCTGTGCGCCCCTCAGGCGGGTGAGCTCGAACTCGCCGACATCGGGATTCCTCGCGAGGTGTATCGGCGGTTGGGACGCCCGGATCTCGGCGTCTCGTTCAATGGTCGCTACCGGGCGCCGTTGCGCCGTAGTCTGGGCACCGATGACTGACGCGCTCAAGATGCACTTCGCCGCCTCGGATACCCCCGAGGCCGAGAAGGCGCTCGCCGAGCTGAGCGACACCTACCCGTCGGTTTCCGTGGAGAAAGCCGAAGTGGTGGTCGCTCTCGGCGGTGACGGGCAGATGTTGCGAACCCTGCACCGGATGCTCGACCGGGGCACCCCCGTGTTCGGCATGAACTGCGGCTCGGTGGGTTTCCTGCTCAATGAGTACCGGGTGGACGAGCTGGAACAGCGCATCGCCGAGGCCCAGGAGGTCATCATCCGCCCGCTGGCGATGAAGGCTCACTCCGAGTCCGGCGCCGAGATCGACGCGTACGCGCTCAACGAAGTGTCGCTCCTGCGCCAGATGCAGCAGAGCGCCAAGCTGGCGATCTGGGTCGACGGTGTAATGCGGATTTCCGACTTGATCGCGGACGGTGTCATGGTCGCGACGCCGGCGGGCAGCACCGCGTACAACCTGTCGGCCGGCGGACCGATTATCCCACTGCAAGCCAACATCCTGGCGCTGACGCCGATCAGCCCGTTCCGGCCGCAGCGGTGGCCGGGTGCCCTGCTCCACTCGTCGTCGCAGGTGAGGATCGAGGTGCTCGAACCGCACAAACGGCCGGTGAGTGCCGTCGCCGACTCGACCGAGATTCGCAACGTGCGCGCCGTCGAGATCAGCGAATCAGACGCCGAAGCCCGGCTGCTCTTCGACAAGGACGCCGGATACAACGAGCGGGTGCTGCGCATGCAGTTCGTCCGGTAGGGCGGCGACAGTGTCTTCCGGCCTCACCTTTGGCGTCGCCACTTCGGCATATCAGATCGAAGGCGGCCGGTTCGTGGACGGCAAGGGCGAGTCGATCTGGGATCGATTCGCCGATTCGGGTCGGATGCCAGAGTCGGGGGATGTGGCCTGCGACCACTACAACCGTTGGCAGGAGGACGTCGAGCTCATGGCCGAGCTCGGTGTGGCCGCCTACCGTTTCTCGATCGCCTGGACCCGGGTGATTCCGGACGGACGCGGCGAGGTGAATCAAAAGGGACTCGACTTCTACGATCGCCTGGTCGATGGCCTGCTCAATGTCGGCATCAAACCGTTTCCGACTCTCTACCACTGGGATCTACCGCAAGCTCTCGAAGACGAGGGCGGGTGGACAAGGCGCTCGACGGTTGACGCCTTCACCAAGTATGCAGCGGCCGTTGCCGCCCGGCTCGGAGACCGGGTGTCCAACTGGATCACCCACAACGAGCCGTGGGTAGCCGCGTATCTCGGCCATCTCGACGGCGTCTTCGCCCCTGGCCGGACGAGCTGGGACGATGCCCTGGCGGCGGGACACCACATCCTTTTGAGTCACGGCCGGGCTGTGCCGGTCTTGCGGGCCGCCGGGGCAGAGCGGGTTGGCATCGCTCTCGACTGCCGCCCGGTGCACCCGGCGACCGACTGCGATGAGGACATCGCGGCGGCCCGGCATTTCGACGGGTTCCGCAATCGGTGGTTCTTCGACCCGGTGTTCGGAATGGGATATCCCGAGGACATGCTCGCGGCGTATCGGGAGCGAGGGCGGATCTCCGGTACGACGATTCCCGCCGACCGGCCTGGTGACATCGACGGAATCGCGAGCGCGATCGACTTCCTCGGGCTCAATTACTACACGAGCCTCCCCATATCCGCCGATCGGGGTGATGAGCTGGACTACAGCGGTGTCCCTCCCGGACGCAACCCACCTGAGGGCTACACCGAGATGGGTTGGCCCAACACGCCGCAGGCACTCACGGACTACCTCCGGCATATCAACGAGACCTACGCACCGCCGTCCATTCACATCACGGAGAACGGCGCCAGCTACTCGGACGGACCGGGGCTGGACGGCCGGGTCAGGGATCAGCGCCGCATCGACTATCTGGCTGATCATGTCGACGCTGTCATGGCAGCTCGGGAGAGCGGAGTGCCCGTCGACGGCTACTTCGTGTGGAGCCTCCTGGACAACCTGGAATGGGTCGAGGGCTACCGGCAGCGCTTTGGCCTTATCCATGTCGACAACGCCACCGGGACTCGCACCCCGAAGGACAGTTACCGTTGGTACCGAGACCTGATCGCAGGGGGCTAGGCAGTCATGTTTACCATCTTCAAGAGCAGGTTCTGGCAGCCGCCACGAGCCCACGGCGATGTCATCGAGGACCGTACGGTCAGTTTCCTCGAGCTCTTCTATGACCTCATCTACGTTGTCATCATCGCCCAGGCGGCTCACCACCTTGCGGGGCACTTGACCTGGCGCGGCGTTGGTGAGTTCTCCGTTGTGTTCGGAATGATCTGGCTGGCGTGGCTCAACGGATCGATCTATCAGGACCTGCACGGTCGCGAGGACGGCCGCAGCCGAACCTACATTTTCGTGCAGATGGCGATCCTGGCGCTGCTCGGGGTGTACACCGCTCACGCGGCCGGCGACGATGGTCGCGGGTTTGCCCTCGCGTACACAGGACTCTTTATCGTGCTCACGTGGCTTTGGTATACGGTCCGGCGCCAGGACGCGGCCGAGTACATGCAACTCACCGCCCGGTATCTTGCCGGCATGTTCGTATCGGTCGTTGTGATCGGTGCCAGCGCACTGCTCCCCGCCGACGCCCGAGTCATCGTGTGGGCGATCTTCCTGGTCGGATGGGTTGTGGGCGCGCTGGCTCTCGAGCTGACCCGTGTCGACGGCCTGGCGATGTCCGTCACTGAATCGACCATCGAGCGGTTCGGGCTGTTCACCATCATCGTGCTTGGTGAGGTGGTCGTTGGCGTCGTCACCGGGCTCTCCGAGGTCGAGCACAACCTGCGCACGACCGCGACGGGTGTGATTGGGTTGATGATCGGCTTCGGCATCTGGTGGACGTATTTCGACTTCGTGGGCCGGCGGGCTCCGAAGACACCACAGGCC
Source organism: uncultured Acidimicrobiaceae bacterium (assembly GCA_947258375.1). GTDB lineage: Bacteria > Actinomycetota > Acidimicrobiia > Spongiisociales > UBA5794 > JAHEJX01. Next base: position 27,069 of record CAMYIJ010000013.1, on the reverse strand, counting down.
GGCATGGTGTGGATTGTCAGCCATCTTCCGGTGACCCTCGCCATTGCGGCATCGGGAGCCGCCCTTGTGTCGCTCATCGAACACGCCGCCGATCAGCGTGCGCCGGTTGACGCGGCGTGGGTGTTGACCGGCTCCGTTGCCGTTGCGCTGGTTGGGTTGATCGTCACGATGCGCACCCTGGCGGACTATGAACGACTCATATCCATCTACCGGCCGCTGGCGGCGACGTTGGGAGTCGGGGCAGCCGTCATTGCTCTCATCGGTTGGTGGCGACCCGCTCCATGGCTTCTCGTCCTCGCCATCGTGGCGGTCCTGTCCATCGTGTGGGGTGTCGCCGTCGACCGCTGGCTGCGGCTCCCGAATCCGAGTGACGCCCGACCGGGAGGGCACTAGTCGAGCCCGGTCGGAGTCAGATCGTTAGGCGGCGATGGGCTCGATCGACGTTACGTTGGTCAGTTCAATCGAGTGGGTGCCGGCCTCGGCGCGCAGGAGGATGGCAAGGTCGCCGTGGGGCGCTTCCATGCCAAGGTACTCACCGATCGTGGAACCGCCCGCAGTGATGGCGCGGTATAGCAAACCGCGGCGGAGGTTGCTTGCGTCATTGGTTACATAGTGTCGTGCTGTCATCAGCACTCCTTTCGGTTGGGCCCGTTCGTCTTGAGGTCTTCTCGGGCCCGAGATTCGGATTGGTCTGTCTCAGACCGGTCCACGGCGACAGGCGCCCGTGGTTCCTAGTCTCGGTCGAAGAGGCGGTTCGACCGGCGAGACGTAAGCCTGGTGAAACACCGGAGAAGCGAAGTTCGCTGGCCTCCACCCGGTGCGGCTGGGCGGAACCATAGCACGGCTCCGCCTCTGTCAAGGACACCATCGGCGGTAGGCCGCCGATTCTTGAGGACGTCCGGTGCACCCGACCCAATTGTCAACCAGTTGGAGAGCGTTTTGATTCCCGTCGGCTGAGCCGCGCGTCGTGTGTCTCTGATTCGTACTGCCGGCCGCTCCCGGATAGCGTCGCGTCATGCTCCCGAAGGATCTGTCTGCGCGGCTCGAGTCGAGCGCCGCAGAGCAATTGACCGCCCTGTGTTCCGTCACGCCCGACCGACGCCCGGGCAGCGTCGGCAATCTCGAGGCGACCGGCTACGCGGCCGCCGTCTTCGCCGAGGCGGGCTGGGAGGTGACCTCGCCCGAGTTCCCCTGTCTGGATTGGTACACCGATGGCGGCGAGATGGTTGTCGGCGGCCGATCCATCGCGCTGACGCCGAGCCCCTACGGTCTGGGGGTGGTGGCGAGCGGTCCGTTGCGTCTGGTCGGTGAGGCGGTCGATCTGGAACGCTCCGACCTGGCGGGATCGATCCTCGTGCTGGAGGGGCCACTCGCCGGAGAGCCGCTGACGCCGAAGGCCTATCCGTTCTACGGCTCCGATGAACACGCGCGGATCGTCGCCGCCCTGGAGGCGGCATCACCCGCCGCCGTGCTGGCTGTGACGGGGAAGTACCCCTCGCTGTGCGGCGCTCTGGATCCGTTCCCCCTCATCGAGGACGGGGACTTCACCATCCCCACTGCAAACCTCCGTCCGGACGATGCGCGCGGGCTTTCGGATCTCGCCGGCGCCCAGGCAACGGTGAACATCCGTTCCGAGCGGCGGCCGGCTCGGGCTCGCAACGTGATCGCCACTCGAGGCCGCTCCGAGCGTCGCGTAACCCTCATGGCGCACGTTGACTCGAAACCGGGCACTCCGGGCGCCGTGGACAACGCGACAGGCGTGATCGTGCTGCTCACGATCGCCCAGATCCTGTCGCCGGGCCGATACGCCGAGTTGCCCGTCGGCGTCGAGCTGCTGGCCGTCAACGGTGAGGATCACTATGCAGCGCCGGGGGAAGTCGACTGGCTCGCGACCAACGGGGAGCGGCTCGAGGAGATCGCCCTCGTACTCAACCTGGACGGCGCCGGCTACCGGGGAGGGAATAGCGCGTACTCCACCTACAACCTCGACTCCGACCTCGAGGCTCACGTTGCCGCGGCGTTCGCCGGCTACGCCAGCCTCGTGAGAGGGCCGGAGTTCTATCAGAGCGACCACACTATCTTCGCGATGCGGGGGCGACCTGCCATGGCGATCACGACGGAACTCGTTGACGAGATGCTGGAATCGCTCTTCCACTCGGCGGCCGACACCCCGGCCCAGGTCGACATCGGTCTGCTCATCGATGCGGCCGAGGCCATCTCCGAGCTCGTGCTCACCTGGCCGGCGGGCTAGCGGACAGGCCTGGGCGTTCGCCCCTAGACCTGCTGCGCCCCATGCCGGACGATGGCGCCATGAGTTCATCAACCCGCCGACCTGGAGGATCGAGCGTTTGGCAGACGATGCTTCGCCCAGCATGGGTTGGGGTCGTTGCCGGTCTGACGCTGCTCGGCGGGTGCTCTCAGGATCTGGTCGACTCCGGCGCCGTCGCCGCAGACACTGTGGGCACGCAGACCTCCGCGGCTGGTTCGGTGACGACATCAGCGACGCCCGACCCGCCACCACAGATCCGGTTCGCGCTCGCGCAGGTGCTCGGAGGATCGATGCCGACGGAGGAGCGCGTGACGCCTGATGTCGCCGGCGACCCTCCGCTCGCCGAGAGCACCATGCGGGCAATCACGACTACCGGCTCGACTCTGGTCGCAGCCGGTTCGGTGAGCCCGGCTGGAGCCGACACGGCTGATGCTGCCGTGTGGACCTCTCCCGACGGGGTGGCGTGGACCCCGGTAGCCGACGATGCGGACGTCTTCGGCGACTCTGCGGCGGCAGCCGATTCTCCCGGCCACCAATTCATCAACGACATCTCAGCCGGTCCCTTTGGTGTGGTGGCGGTAGGCGCGGACGGCAAGGCGCTGGAGCACGATGCGGCCGTCTGGCTTTCTCACGATGGGACGGTGTGGCGGCGCGTCCCGCACGAGGCTGAGGTCTTTGGAGGAGATGGTGCTCAGGTCATGCACTCAGTCGTGCAATTGCCCGGTCTGATCGTGATCGTCGGAGAGTCCAACTGGCAGGCCGCGGTCTGGGTGTCGCCCGATGGATCGCGGTGGTCCCGAGCCGGCGTGACTGACGATACTGCGGCCGCCGCGGAGCCCTCGTTCATGAACGACGTTGTGGTTACGGGCGACGGCTTGGTGGCAGTGGGTCGCGGCGGCATCGAGCCTCATCCGGCCGTCTGGCTCTCCGCCGATGGGCTCACGTGGGATCGGCTTCTCGACTCGATGGCCGGCGAGGAGTCGGGCTTCTCCCAGACGTCCGGGAGGAGTGCCATGTTCGCGGTGGACGTCGGCGAGGAAGGCCTGCTGGCCGTCGGCGCCAGATTGCAGCGCGATGAGAACTCGATGGCAGGGAATCCGGGTTCCGGGGGGACTCTCGTTTGGACCTCGAAGGACGGATACGACTGGCACCTGGTGGAACCGGGCTTCACGGACTTGGACGACGAGGAGGAGTCGAGTCGGTACGCCTACCTGAAACACGGGGCCCCTGTCAGGCTCGAGGACGTCGCCTGGGACGGTGATCGGCTGCTCGCCATCGGAGGCTACGAGCTCGCCTTCTCGGCTAATTCGTTGCCCGCATTCGTCACTTTGTGGGTGTCGACAGATGGCGGCGCAACTTGGGACGTCGTCGACGAGTTGACCCTCGATCCGACGGACTCGAGGCGGGGCGCCCGGGCGTTCGCACAGTTCGGCGACGCGCTGGTGATCGTGGGCAATGATGACGTCCCTGCCGGGAAGCATCCCGACTACGGATGGATGACGTACTCCCAGACCGCGGCCGTGTGGCTCGCAGACCTGGGGGAGTCGTGACTAGAGCAGCAGCTCTGTCGCCACGCCTATCGTGATCGAGGCGAAGATAACGGTGAGGAACGACCACCAGAGCACGTCACCGACGAACTTGGCGGCGCGGCCGATGGAACCGACGCTCTTGACCTTCCGACCCTCGAGGTCGGGCTCCAATACGAGCTGGTTGGTGGCGCCGTCTTTCAATCCTGGCTCCGGGTCTGGCGGGCGGTCGCCTCTACCTATCGGCCCGGAGCGGCCGTTGTTAATGCAAGTTGGCTTGAGTTTCGAGTGTCAACCGCGGATGTCGCCCCACCTGAAGCCGGTCTTCAGCTGATCGAGGTCTTCAATGGCCTCGATGTACTCCGGAGAAGGGGGCATCGCACCTGTCGAGCCGGCATGATTGGACCAATGTCGGATGGCTGCTCGCACACCCAACAGCAACACCACTACCACCAGGATCAAGCCCAGAGTGAATGGATCCATAGCCACATGATGTCACAACGAGACGTGGGCGAGAACCCTCAGCCCGGCCTGTGGATAACTTCACCCTTGACGCTTCCAATCATCCATGCGACACTGCGTGAAGCCGTGGCGACCCCTCAGGGGAAGTTGCGGCGTTTCTTGTTTGAAGCCCCTACCGGCAGTCGAGAAGACCGGCAGTTGAGAAGAGAGGAGTACCACGATGATGAACGTTTTCACGGAGAAGACCCTCGGTTCACCATTCACGTGGGCTCCGAGTGCGATCAGTGGCAGTACACACAGCGGCAGTACACACAACGGCAGTGCCACTCGAATCGCAAAGGATCTTCTGGCTTCTCGCCAACTCTGGAACGGCCTCCACGCCGGATAACTCCAGCAATCTGTTGGTAGAGAAGCCGCCACCGGGCGGCCCTTTTGTTTCACAAGGGTGATTGCCTCTTTCACAGGGTTTATGCCAGAACCCGCCTCCGAAAGGGCTTCCCGGTCTGGAACGGCCTCAAAGGACTGCGCCTCCTGGGAAGACCGGGCTTCGATTGCCCACCGTTCCACGACGATAGGTCGGAGCTGTCTTCGAGCTTCGGGATAGGCCACATACACGGCTTTTTGCCCGTCCCGCAGTTCGGAGACAGCCCGGCTCTATCGCCACCGTGCCACAGAGCTTCACAATATCGAGAAAGGAGGGGAGCCGTGCAGCACACACCAGTCAATCGGATCCAGCGCGTTCTAGCGCTCGCCGGTGTCGTAACCCGTCGCAGTCCGCGCTGGGTCGAAGAGGCCAATGCGAGTCAAATCGGACGCCTGGATGAGTCACGCAATGTGCTCAGGGTCAAGTGACATCGAGTCAGCCGACATCGATCACACGACCGGAGCAGCGGTTCCCCTCACCCGGAACCGTCGCCACGAGGACGGCTCAGACCGTCCTTGTGGCGCGTGCCGTGCCGTCGGCTGCGACTGCCCGGCGACGTCGCGAGATCTGCTCCTCGAGGGCGGGGTAGTCCGGATCGATGTCAAAGCGGTACCCGTCCCAATACCCGTCCCGTTCAGGCAGGTAGCGGCGCGGCCACGCCGATGGGTTCTTGATGGCCCGTTCCTTCATCTCCCTTTCCAGCGCCCGATACTCGGCGGCGGCTGCGACCGGGCGCGGGGCCAGAACCTCCATGTGGACTCGCTGACCCCTTCTCACGACGGGCGAGAAGGGGTGTTCCCAGATCCGATGGCTACCGGCGATGACCACCGGCAGCACAGGCATCTCCAGCCGCCCGGCCACTGCCAACGCTCCCCGCTGAAACGACGTCTCGACTCCGAGGACGGTGCCCTGAGGGAACATCGCCACCGATCGTCCCTGCCCCAGAGCTCGCTCGGCCTCGCGCAACACCACACGTAGCGCGCTCGGAGCCTCCGGATTGATGAGGATCGGCCGGCCGGCTTCGAGCAATCGATCCATCGGCCGCTCCGCGGCGAGGTCGGCCCGGGCCACGAACGTCATTGGGACGGGCAACTGCAACAGCAGAGGAACGTCCAGTAGCCCCTCGTGCAGGGACAGCACCAGGAAGGGCCGACGCGGATCGATGTGGGACAGCCCGGTCAGTTGCAGCCGGACGTCCAACGTCTGGAGGAGTTCGGTGCTCCAGCGCCGGATCGCAACGTCGCGTTCCTCGTTGCTTCGAGCCGAGGCGATCCGCCGAATTCGGCTGCGGTTCAGCAATCGCCTGGCCGGAAGCGCCAGCCGGGCCGCGTCGCCCAGTGTCGGTGCGGTCACGTTGGGGGCGATGGGGTACCTCACCGGCGGGCCACGATGAACAGCCGGCGGAACGGGAAGAGGGTTGTGCCGTCGGGTTGGGGTGGATAGGCCGTACGCAGCGCCCGGCGGCACAGGTCGGAGAAGTGAGCGGCGTCGGCGGCGGGAAGCTGCGTCAGGACCGGCCGTAGGATGCTGCCACTGACCCACTCGAATACCGGGTCGGCGCCGGTCAGGATCTGCTGGTAGGTCGTCTCCCAGATGTCGAGGGCCGACGAGAGCGGTTCGATGATCTCGTAGTAGCGGTTCGGCAGATACACGTTGGGCTCCGCCATCGACGCATTGAGCGCCTGTGCCTCCGGGCCGGTCAGGTCCCCCAGCGTCTCGCGGATTGCTTGATGCGACGGCTGCCACCAACTCAGCGGCATTTGGACTGCCAACTCGCCGCCCGGCGCCAGGCCACCAACGAGGCGCGGGAGCAGCTCGGCATGGTCGGGGAGCCAGTGGAGGACGGCATTGCCGTAGATGACATCGTGCTCGGCGGTGGGCATCCAATCGCCGAGGTCGAGGAAGCGCCATTCGACCGGTGAGTCCACCTCAGCCGCTTTGGCGAGCATCTCGCGGGAAGAATCCGACCCGATGACCCGGGCGTTCGGCCAGCGCTGGGCCATCAACCGAGCGATCTCGCCGCCGCCGGTTCCAATGTCATGGACAAGTGAAGGAGCTCCGGCAGATACTCGCGACAACAGCTCGAGCGCGGGACGGAGACGGAGATCTCCGTATTGCTGGTACCGGGCGGGATCCCACAGGGCGGCTTGCGACATAACAGGGACAACGATCCGGGCTTTGGATTTACTCCGCCGGCTCGAACAAGGCCGCCTTCAGTCGGGGTAGATCAGCTCGATTTCGTGGCTGCCGCAGGTACGGCATTGCAGGGTCGGCCCGATTCGTTTCGGTGGATTCGACGGTCCCGGCGCCCTTTTCGGCACCACCGCCGGGGCACCGCGCGGTCCGAGCAGCTGGCCGCCCCCGGTCGGCGTGGAGAGGTCGGCCCCGCACGAGGCGCACATCCGGGTGCCTGGGTGGTGGGTGGATCCGCAGCGAGGGCAGGTCCGCCAATCGCTCAGGTCCCCTGGTTCGATCGATTCCGCTTGCTTCGGCTCATCCTCTATGGAGGGAACCTCGAAATAGCTGATAGGACCTTCCGATTCGACCGCCTCTATCGGCGAGGCGAACGCCGGTTCCAGCGCTTCCTCGGGCATCAATTGGCCGGCCACCTTGTTCATCGGGATGATCTCGCCGTCGGCTGCGAGGTCGAAGAGCCCGACGTTCTGACTGGCGCTGAAGCCGATCGCTCCGTTGCTGAAGCCGGTTGCCGAGAACAGGAGTGGGGTCAGGTCGGACTCCTCGGCGACCCGGAGCAGGGCGAGAACGGCACGTTGGCTCACCGGGCCTGTGTTGATTCTGATCCTGGCGATATGGGTGCTGCTGCACAGCTCAACGACTCCGTCCGCCGGTTCGTTGATCGTCACGGTGCGCAGGCCGATGTGATCCAGCCAACGTTGCGTGGCGTGATAGGCCTCAGTGAGCGATAGCCGAGGCTGCGTCTGCGGCTTCAGGGGCATAGGTGTCCGGTGGTAGAGCGTTTCCATGGTATCGGCACGGAAAAGCTCGACTCAAGGGGAGCACTACGCAGCCGCGGCGGGGCGGCAGACCAGGCAGGCACGGAAACCGGCCTTGCGAGCTGCGGCGGCGGTGCGGAGTTCAACGCGGTTGGTTTGCTTGATGCGCCTGGCGTTGTGGCAGGTGGGATGGCAGTAGATATTGGTGGTGGCGCTGCCGATGAAGCGCACCCCGCGCTCCGCCGCATCGTCGACCTCGTCGGGATCGAGGCCCTCGGCTCGCAGCAGATCTCGTTTCATCTCCGGGCCGTATGCGTACCGGCCGACGGTGCCGTCGCTGCGGCCGACACGGTGGCAGGGGATGAGCACGGGAACCGGGTTCTTGTTGAGCGCCGATCCGACTGCCCGGGTTGCCCCCGGCTTGCCAATCTCGCGGGCAACCCACCCGTAGGGACGCAGCTGACCCGGCGGGATCTCGAGGGTCTTGCGGAGCACGGCCTGTTGGAACTCGGTGAGTCCCGTCAGATCCACGGGCAGCCGGCCGAGCTTGCCCGACTCGAGGGCCGCCGCAACCTGGCGCTGCCACGGCGTCGGCAACTGCTGGGGGATGGGCGCCAGCGGGCCGGCCGAGTACACCTCGAGGAAACGCGCCAGCTCACCGATCGGGGCCACTGCATAGATGCCGGCGCTACTCCACCCGATGAGGAGGTCGCCGGTGGGACCGCCGACGGTCGCGTAGAACCGTCCCGTCCGGGTCGCGATCAGCACGTTCCTGGTCAGCGAATCCGGGGCTGTCGTCGCGAGGGCTTCGAGCTCGCGGGCAATGTCGTCTGTCATAGGGTTCCCTCCTCGGAGATGATCTTGCGCAGGGCCGCGAGGCCCCGACTCACGTCGGTCTTGGCGGTGCCCACCGGGCGTTCGGTGGCTGCCGCGATCTCCCGATAGCTGAGCCCCACGACGTGGCGGAGCACGACGGCAACGCGCTGTGCCTCACTCAATCCGGCCAGGCGCTGTTTCCAGCCGTCGAGCATGACGACGTCAATCGCCTCGTCGGCCGCCTCGTCGCCACTTGGCCGGTCGAACGTCAGTTGCACCGTCTGCGGTCGGCGCGATCGGGTGCGCGCCCAATTGCGACACAGGTTGATGGCGATCGTCCACAGCCATGCACTCACCTGGAGTTGCCGGATGCGATCCTCGTCATAGCTGTGCAGCGCCTTATGGGCGCGTATCAACGCTTCCTGGGTGACATCCTCCGCGTCGGCGGAACCGACGAAGGACCTCACTCCGGAGTACAGGCGATCCTGGTAGGCGAGCACCAAATCTGGAAACGCCCAATCGACATCCACGGCCAGACGGTCGACCAGCCCCGTTGCCTTTGCCATTGATACTCCCTGTGCCTCCGCTGTTGCACCCTTATGAACACCGCGCCGGCCAAAGCGGTTGCACCTGCTCGGCGACCGGGTCAGCCGAGGAGGAGTTCTCGGACAACCTCGAGGCCGACCGGGCCGATCTCGAGCAGGTTGGCGTGAAACGCCTTGGCGTCGAAGTCGCCGCGACCTTCGAGGGTCGCGCGGATATCGAGGATCTCCCTCTCGCCAACCTTGTATGCGATTGCCTGCCCCGGCCATCCGAGGTAGCGGGTCACTTCGGACTCGGCGTATTCCTTCTCGAGAGTGGCGTACGTTTGGAGCATCTCGACCGCGAGCGCGAAGCTCCAGTCCTCACCGGGGTGAAACGGCTGGTCATCAGGGATCGGCAGCTCGAGATGCGAACCGATGTCGATCACAACCCGACACGCTCGCAACATCTGCGCCGACAGGAAACCGAACACATAGTCCGGCTTGTCGAGGAACCCCATCTGTTCCATGAGCAGCTCGGCGTAGAGGGCCCAGCCCTCACCGAGACCCGGATACCAAATGAAAAGCCGGTGGAACCGTGACAGGTTCTCCGCGCTGGTCAGCTGGGTGCCTACCTGGAGATGGTGGCCTGGGAATCCCTCGTGGTAGAGAGTCGAGACTTCGTCATACAGCGGGAAGGGACCGGGATTGTCGCCGTGCGACCACCAGACGGCCCCGGGCCGCGTGTAGTCCTCGCTCGGCCCGACGTAGTAGGCCCCGAGGGGTCCGCCGGGCTTGGCCAACCTGACATCTACCTCGCGGATTTCCTCCGGGACATCGAAGTGGCTGCCTTCGAGCCTCTCGAGGGCGACGGCATTACGAGCCTCCATGAAGCTGACGAAATCCTCGCGGGTGGCGGCGGCGCGGGCCGGGTCCGTCTTCAAGATCTGCAACGCCTCGAGAATGGTGGCGCCCGACGAGATCTCATCGGCCACTTCCTCCATCCGGGCTCGCAGGCGCGCCACCTCCTCCCAACCCCACGCATAGGTGGCTTCCGGATCTATGGCCATGCCGAGGAAACGGCGAGCCGAGCGCACGTAGCGTTCCCGGCCGACGGCGTCCTTGGCAATGGCATGCGGCAGGTAGCTATCCACAAGCCACTCGCCGAACTCCGCCTGGGCCGCCCTGGCGTGGGCGATTGCTGCCGCCAAGCGGGGCGGAAGATCGGCCCGGTCAACGTTCGACTCAGCGAGCTCGGTCAGCAGCGCCTCGAAGGGCGAGTCATCCGAAGCCGCGACGCGTGACTGTTCGGCTACGACGGTCACCTGGCGTTGCGCGACTGCCAGGCCCTGATCCATCCCCTGGGCCAGAGTCGCCCGATATCCGCTGAGGGCCGTGTCCATCGAACCCAGACGGGTGCAGATGTTGGTCCATCCTTCGGGAGTGCTCTTGTCCATGTGCTCGAAGATGTCGACGATCGTTTGCGCCTCCGAGGCGATCGAATCGAGCTCGCGCAGGTGGTCGTTGGACTCATAGACCGCAATGGCGTCCGCTAGGAAGCTTCCGACTGCCTGGAATGCCAGGCGATCCCATTTCGTCTCCGGCGCGGGCAGCGCCTCGAGGCGCTCGACCATTCCGCGGTAGTGCGCCAGCGTCGCCTCGTGGCCGGCCGGGCTGAGGTCGGGCCAGCGGTGATCGTTGCCGGCGACGCCGGCGTAGGTGGCCCAGGTGGGCGCCAAAGCAGCGACTTCGTCGACGAAGTCGGAACTCAACGCAAAGACCGGGTGGGATTGATCAGACAATGGGGGACCCCTCGATGGAAGGCTGTGTCCCAATGAATCTAGTTTCCCCGGTGCGCTCTCAGATCACCGGGCACCCGAACTTCTCGCGGGCCATGTCGGCTAGGCGAAAACCGTCTTGGGTTTGGCCTCGAGCTTGCCGTCGACATATATATCGACCTTCTCGTTGTAGAAGCTCACGTAGCCGGCGATGCGGCTCGACTCCTCGACCGGGTACGGGTACCACCAGACTATGTCGGGATGGATCACGCCGTCGATTGTGACGTTGTAGTAGCTGGCATCGCCTTTGTACGGGCACGATGTGATGAGCTCGCTGGGGGTCAGCATTTCCATGTTCACGTCACCCTTGGGCATGTAGTAGCGGACCGGAAGCCCGGTCTCGAAGAGCAGTCGGGGCTGCCTCGTCTCGGCAACGGTGACGCCGTCGATCTCGACCCGGATATGGCGCGAGCTGGGGAGAATGTCGATCCGAGCGTACGGGTCACGCGCGTGGACATACACCTCCTCCTCTTCCTCGTACCAGGCGTCCATCGAGCCCCAATCGAATCGGATGTGGTCGACTAGCTCATCGACGGGTGACTCCCGGTACCAGGCGGCGGCGTTGGTGCGTTCCGCGCCGGCGACCTTGATGTTGTGCAGCTCGGACTCACCGCGGCTCGGGGACCGGTTGGTCTCGCCGGAAGGTGCCAGCAGTGATCTATCGACGTCGGCTACCGGGAAGTAGTAGGTCGGGTAGTAGGGCTTCTCCCAAACCAGCAGCGTGTTGTCGGACTCAGCGACGATCTTGCCGGCAATCATCACGCGGATCCTCTTCTGGCCCGGCTCGATGCGAACCCGACCCCGCTTCTTGGTTTCGGCCATGGTGTGTGCTCCTAATCCGATATTCACGCGACGGTATACAAACCTGTGGTCGAGGCAACCACGCCGGCGCGGGGGCCATTCCAATGAAGGACGGAAGACCGACAATCTGGCGGCTGATACAGTGCCGGGCCGGGTCGCAGGGAAGGGCAGCGAGTGCGAATACTGATCGCGGACAAGTTTCCCGACGATGCCATCGAGGAGTTGCGGGCTGCCGGGCATGAGGTCGAATTCGCTCCCGATCTCGATGCGGAAGGACTGGTCGCCGCGCTCGCCGGCTTTCAGTGTGTCGTGGTGCGCGGCACACGCCTGACCGCGGCGGCAATTCGAGCCAACGACGATCTGGAGCTCATCGTGCGCGCCGGCGCAGGCACCAACACGATCGACGTGGCTGCGGCCGCCATGAATTCGGTTGTCGTCTGCAACACGCCGGGCAAGAACGCCGTCGCGGTCGCCGAGCTGGCGATGGGATTGATGCTCGCAATCGACCGCAACATCCCGGACAACGTTGCCGACTTGCGCGGCGGGATCTGGAACAAGAAGCGCTGGTCCCGGGCGCGCGGGCTGAAGGGTCGCACACTGGGCATCGTGGGCTTTGGCGACATCGGAGCCGAAGTCGCCAGGCGGGCGGCCGCGTTCGGCCTCGCGGTCGTCACGGTGGACCGATCGGGGCGCAGCGAGGCGGCGCTGCAGCGGCTGGCACAGCTCGACGTGACCACCGTGCCCGATCTCGAGAGCCTGTTTGCCGTTGCGGACATCATCAGCTTCCACGTGCCGTCTGCGCCCGGCACGGCAGGCATGATCGGCCGCGAGCTTCTGGCCCATGTCCGCCCGGGCACCATGATCATCAACACCTCGCGTGGAGAGATCATCGACGAGGAGGCCCTGCTCGAGGTAGTCGACGATAAGGACCTGCGTGTCGGCGTCGATGTCTATTCGGACGAGCCCGGGGCCGGCGAGAACACCTTCAACTCGCCGCTCGCCCGCCACCCCCGCGTGTACGGCACCCACCACATTGGCGCTTCGACCGAACAAGCCCAGCGGGCAGTCGCCGAAGAAGTCGTGGCGGTAATCCAATCCTTCGCCTCCGGCCAAGTCCGCAACCAGGTACTGGGCTGAAGAGCGCGCCGGTGCCGGCCGCGGATGTGTCCCTCCGGAGGGGGGAAGGGACCCGCCGCAGGCGGGTAGGGGGGCGCGTCCATTGGCGTGGTCCCCGTCGCGAGGGATCTGTTGCCTCCGGGGATCGTGAACCTCTAGCCGTGAGTCACCTCGAGCTCGCGCCCCCCTTCCCACTCTACGGGCGGTGCCCCTCCCCCCTCCGGGTGTCGCTCCGGGGGGAGCCACTGGGTGCGCTCGCTATTGCCGCCGCTTTGCTGGACGGGCTCGGGCATCCGATATCCTGGCGGGATGAGTTCGTATCACATGACGCCGGACGAGTTTCGGGCTGCGGGGTCGGAGCTGATCGAGTGGATCGCTCAGTACATGGAGACGGTTGAAGACCATCGGATCGTGCCCGACGTCAAGCCGGGGGAGATCATCGCCGGTTTGCCGGCTACGGCCCCCGAGGCCCCGGAGCCGTTCAGCTCGATAGTCGGCGATCTCAACGACATCATCATGCCCGGCGTGACCCACTGGCAATCGCCCGGGTGGTTCGCGTACTTCCCGGCCAACACCTCCGGGCCGGGGATCCTCGGGGATCTGGTGTCCTCGGGACTCGGACAGCAGGGGATGCTGTGGGCGACAAGCCCGGCGGCGACGGAGCTCGAGATGGTGGTCGTCGACTGGCTCGTCGACCTCCTCGGCTTGCCGCCGGCATGGCGGACCACCGGCCCCGGGGGCGGTGTGATTCAGATGAGTGCCTCGGACGCGACCCACACCGCGCTGGTCGTCGCTCGCCACGCCAAACGGGCCGGGATCCCTTCTGGCGACATGGTGGCCTACACCTCGTCGCAGGCTCATTCCTCGATTGAGAAAGGTGCCAACGTTGCCGGCTACGGCCATGTGCGCCTCATCGCCGTCGACGACGACTACGCCATGAGCCCCGCAGGTCTCGAATCCGCACTCGTCGCCGACCGGGCGGCCGGGTTAACGCCCGCCTTTGTCGGCTCGGCGGTAGGCACAACCGGGACCACCGCGGTGGATCCCGTGCGCCGCATCGGAGAGATCGCCCGGAGGGAAGGCATATGGCACCACGTCGACGCGGCCTACGCCGGTACCGCCATGATCTGCGAGGAGTTTCGCCACCACCAGGACGGGCTCGAGATCGTCGACTCGTACACGTTCAATCCGCACAAGTGGATGTTCACCAATTTCGACTGCAACGTCTTCTATGTCGCCGACCGTGAGCCGTTGATCGACGCCATGAGCATCACTCCGCCCTACCTGCGCAACCGAGCGTCGGACTCGGGTGACGTCATCGACTACCGCGACTGGCACGTTCCGCTGGGGCGCCGATTCCGGGCGCTCAAGCTGTGGTTCGTGCTGCGCTCATACGGTGCGGAAGGCATCAGGCACCATGTTCGTGAGCACGTGCGGCTGGCCCGGTTGCTCGAGTCGCGTGTCGGGGCCGATGACCGGCTGGAGATGGTGGCGCCGACTCCGTTCGCGTTGGTGAGCTTCCGCCACCGGTCCGGCAACGACGCGACGCTGGCGCTGGCTGAGGCGATCAACCGCTCCGGCCACTCTTATGTCACGCCGTCTCAGATCGACGATGTCTCCTTCATCCGGGTGTCCATTGGCCAAACCTCCACGGCCGAACGCCACGTGGAGCAGTTGTGGGACCTCATCGCGACGGAGGCACGGTCTTGAGCGAAATGGACGCGGCAGCCACGCCCTTCGACTTGACCCGCCTGACGCGGGAGGGTGATGCGACTCGCACGAGCGACCTGCTGGTAACCGAGGCGCCGGTTGAGTTCCGGCTCGGTGGCGTGCCGCTCGCGGTGCTGATGCGCACGCCCGGCCATGACGAGGAGCTCGGCCTCGGCTTCGCGATCACCGAGGGCATTGTCCTCAACCCCGACGAGGTGGCGGGCGTGGTTCCCGCCGGTGATCCAGACGACGGCGATCGCTGGTCGGTGGTCCTCAGCGAAGGTGTGGCGGTCGACCCGGAGCAGTTCCGGCGCAACCTGTACACAACCTCGTCCTGTGGTGTGTGCGGCAAGGCATCGATCGACGCCGTTCGAGTGGCGGCGCTGCGGCCCCCGCCGGGTCCCCACGTATCGGTCGAGACGCTGTTCGGACTGGTCGACACGATGCAGGCGGCCCAGCGGAGCTTCGCCGCCACCGGCGGGATCCACGGCGCCGCCCTCTTCGCGGCCGATGGTGAGCTGCTCGTGCTTCGTGAAGACATTGGACGCCACAACGCGGTCGACAAGGTTGTGGGATATGCCTCCCGGCTCGCCTGGCCGATCGGGGAGCGGATTCTGCTGATATCGGGACGGGTGAGTTTCGAGATGGTGCAGAAGGCGGCAGTGGCCGGCATTCCGGTCATCGCCGCGGTGTCGGCGGCGTCGTCCCTGGCGGTGGAGTTGGCCGAGGAACTCGGACTAACGGTGATCGGCTTCCTGCGCGACGACTTGTGCAACGTCTACACCGATCCCGGTCGGGTGGTTTAGGAGCCGGCCGTGTCCCCGCGCCGAATCGACAGGGTTCCAATGTCTCACCGGGCGTATACCATTCAGCCATGGCTGTAGATCTCGCTGGGTTCATCACCTATCTCAAAGACCACGCCGTCGAGCACGGTTTTCATGTGCATGACGAGCGCCACTTCATCGAGAGCTTCTCGTTGCGTCAGGCGTGGGAGGTGGACATGCACCCCGACTTCGCTTGCGACGGGCCACTCGATCTCAATATGGCCTTCGACGTTGAGCCGCGCACACTGCTCGCCCTCGAGGACGCGGCTCTCGAGTCGGACGAGCTCGAGGATCCGGAGGGGCGCTTCAACGTCCCGCTGCTCTTCAACTGGTCGATGCCGCCGCTCGAGGCGCCCCCGGATCTCGTGATGCTGTCCGCGGAGCTCTCCGGTGTTGCCGGTATCAACCTGCCGATCGCGGTTTCCGCGGTCGACTCCTTCGAAGCTCTGGCGGACAAGCCCTCGCGACGCCTCAGCATGGTCGGCAAATTCGACGTTCCCCTGATCGACGTTATGTACGGCCGCGAGAAGCTGTGTGACGTGCTCGACAGGTCGCGTGAGGTCAGCGAGACCATCCTCCGGATGGCCGAAGACTGGAAAGTTGTCGACCCGGAGCCGCAGTGATCCGCCGGGCCGTCACTCGAGAGGACTTCGCCGCCGCCGCCGGATTGGTGCAGGAATACATCGACTGGCTGCCGTTCGAACTCGATATCCAGGACTTTGAACCGGAACTTGCCCACATCGTGGCGCACTATTCGGCTCCGGGCGGTGCCGTCTTTCTGGCATTCGGCGAACGGGCTGTACTGGGTGTTGTCGGGGTTCGCTCGCTGGGTAAAGGCGTCGCCGAGATGAAGCGGATGTATGTCAAGGAAGCCGCCCGGGGGACCGGTCTGGGCCGGTGCCTCGCCGAGCAGGCGATCGAGTTCGCTCGCGAGCAGGGCTATGTGGCGATTCGCCTCGACTCCGATCTCGAGTCGATGCCGGTGGCGAACCGGCTCTACGACAAGCTCGGTTTCGTCGACATTCCGCAGTACCGGGAGAATCCGATGCGCTGCTCACGTTTCATGGAGCTGCAGTTGCAGTTTCTTCGGACCTGAGATCGCACGTTTGTCGCCCCTACACTTGGCCCGTGAGCGATCTCGCGGGCAGTGTGGCAGTGATAACCGGGGCGGCTTCCGGGATGGGGAATGCTTCAGCCGTACTCCTGGCGGAACGGGGGGCACAGGTGGTGCTTGTCGACATGAACCCCAACATCGCGCCGTTCGCCACTGAACTCGAAGGTGTTGCCCACGTGGGCTCGGTGGCCGACTCGGCGTTCTGTGACGGGGTCATCGCTGCTACCGAGGAGAGCGCGGGTGCGGTGGACATCCTCGTGAACGCCGCCGGCACCATCGTCCGCGCCGATGCCGTCGACACTTCCGATGAGGACTGGCGCCGGATCTTCAGCGTCAACATCGACGGGCTGTTCTACATGAGCCGGGCCGCGGCCCGGGGCATGGTGGCACGGGGCCGTGGCTCCATTGTCAACTTCGGTTCGATCTGGGGCGACGTCGGGGGGCCCGGGCACTCGGCCTATGCCGCTACCAAGGGAGCAGTCCATCAGCTCACGAAATCGATGGCGCTCGAGCACGCCCGACATGGCGTGCGAGTGAACGCCGTTGTGCCGGGGGAGATTCGTACGCCGATGCTGTCATCCGAGCGCGACCGTCCGCCGACCGAGGATGAATTGCACGCCCTGGCCGACAGAGCGGTCCCGATGGGCCGGCTCGGCGACCCGCGGGAGGTGGCGGAGGTCGTTGCTTTCCTCGCATCTGATGCGTCGAGCTACATGACCGGCTCGCTGGTGACTGTCGACGCCGGGTACACGGCCCGATGAGCGACTTCACGGACAAGGCCGTGCTGATCACCGGAGGGAACTCCGGGATCGGTCGGGCGGCTGCTCTCCAGTTCGCGGCGGCGGGTGCCGGGGTGCTCATCGCGGCCCGCCGCCTCGACGAGTCGCAAGCGGTGGTGTCCGAGATCGAGGCTACGGGGGGCAAGGCCCACGCGGTGGCTTGCGATGTCAGGAAGTCTGCCGACTGCGACGCCGCCGTCGAGGCTTGCCTGGAGCGATTCGGTGGGCTCGATGTGCTGTTCAACAACGCCGGCATCATCTATCGGGACATATCGGCGCTCGAGACGACCGATGAGCAGTGGGCCCAGACGATGGCGGTCAACGCCACGGGCACGTTCCTCATGTCGCGAGCTGCCGTCGCAGTGATGGCGGCTCGCGGCGGCGGAGCGATCGTCAACAACGCCTCCTACTTCGGAGTGGTCGGCGGCCGGGGTGTCGCCGCCTACAGCGCCGCCAAGGGGGCAGTGGTGCTCCTCACCAAGGCGATGGCGCTCGACCACGCCCGGCAGGGTGTGCGGATCAACTGCGTGTGCCCCGGCAGCGTCGACACGCCGATGCTGCGCGGCGAGATGGAGGAGATGGGAGGAATCGCCGCCGTCCGTCCCCAATTCGAAGAGAAACACCCCATCGGCCGCATCGCCACCCCTCAAGAGATCGCCGCAGCCGTCCTCTACCTGGCTTCCGACGAGGCGGGGTTCATCACCGGCGCTGCCCTGCCCATCGACGGCGGCCTGACGGCGGGTTGAGGGGTCCACGCACAGATGAATCAACGGGACGATGCGATGGCGGTGGCGTTGGGTCCGGCGACGAGCTCCGCGAAGATTACGAGCCGCTGCCGGGCGCTGAGCACGGGGTGGCAGGTGGTGAGCGTCAGCCAGGCACCGCCTCGATCCGACAGAACCCAGGCGTCGGTTGGTTTCACGACGGTCGTCTCGCGGACCTCGTATATATGGGTGCCCAGAGCGGTGTCCACCTCGATCTGGTCCCCGATGACGAGCTGGTCAAGATCGCGAAATGGAGCGCCGTAGCTGGTGCGGTGCCCGCTGATGACTGCGTTGCCCGGTTGGCCGGGAAGCGCCGTCCAGGGAACGTGGCCGGCTCCCGTCTGCAGGTCCGACGTGCGCACGCCTTCGACAACGTTCCATCCGTCGGCGAGGCGATCGAGAGCGGGAATCCGTATCAGGGCGAACGAAGACCGCAGCTCGGGAGCGGACTCAACCCGCAGTATCGGACGCGGTGCATCTCCGGAGTCGAGGGTCGATCCGGTAGCTCCCGGGCTCACCGGAGTAGCGGGTCCCCCTTCGTTGGTGGCGCCCGCCACGACGACCGGCGCCAATGGGATGTATTCGACTTCGGAGATGACCGCCGAGGCGAAGTGGGCTTCTCGCTCGGTATCAAGTTCGCTCTGGTTGAGCTGGGCGAGCCAGGTCGTGATCCACAGCTGGTGAACGACGAAACCGAGTGTGAGGGCACTGAGCCAGATGAGTGCCCATCCGCAGGCGCGTACGATCTGGTGCGCCCGGCTCGGTGTAGCCGCGCCAGATTCGACGATATCGGTCGGCGCAACCGCGACGGTGTCCGTCATTGATCAACCTCGAATGGGCCGGTGTTTGGCGAGGCGTCAGGATACCGTGAACCCGATCCGCCAAGTGGCGGCGGACGGTTCGGCGCAGGGTTGCCAGTATTACCATGACGCTGAGGCGCTCCGCCGTAATATGCGCCAGCGACGAACGACTGTGGAGTGCGCAGGTGACTCAGAATCCATCCGGCGGTGCGGCCGGACCGCGATCGCGTCAAACGCCGACCGATGTCCCCTCCGGGGAAGCAGCCGGGAGCGGAAGCAGCGCGGAAACCAGGGTCCAGAGACAGCCGCCGTGGCGCGGCCTGCTAGGACCGCAATCACCGATTTCGCGACACGTAGGACCGGTGGCCTGGCCGCTGTCCAATGGCGATCGGCTGGAGGCCGTGCCTGCCGACAAGTCTGGTGAGACTGTGCAGTCGAGTAATGGAGTCGGCCGTAGCATGGATCTGCAATCCATCGCCGACGCCGACGTCGCCCTCGTCGATCTGAGGCTGGCCATGGCAGGTACCGACCATCGCCGTTTCCGCGGCCTGCGGCGCCTGCCAAGGATGTGGCAGCGACTACTGGTTCCTCTGGTGCCGCTCGTGCTGGTGGCGGCCGCCGTTGGGGCCATCTGGCTTGCCCGCGCCTCTCCGAGCACCGAGGTTGCTGCCACTATCACGCCTTCTGTCACGCCGACCTCATTAGCGCCCCTGTCCCCGGTGCCTACGACCGCCGTCGATGCAACAGTCGTGTCCACATCTACGGCTCCCCCATCCACCACGACTACCACCACGACGACCGGGACCCCGGTGGTGGTTCCCTTTATCGAACCGACCGGTGCGCCGCTCAGCGCCAGTGGGATGCGGCTGCATTGGAAGGGCATCGGAAACTTGCGGTTTGGCGACGACTTTGGCGAGGTACTGGGGAGTCTGGCCGCCACACTGGGCCAACCGGATCGCGATACGGGCGTGGTGGTGTCCCGGGGCGAATACGGTACCTGCCGCGACGACGAGATTCGGGCGGTGGAATGGGGCCCGCTGGCCGTTGTGGCGCTGGCTGTCCCCGACGACGCGGTCGCCTTCCACAGCTATGAAGTTGACGGGACGCTACAGGATGTTCTGGGTGCGCCGCTCGAACTCACCACCCTGAGCGGCCTTCGCGTAGGCGACACCGTACCCACGGTTGAGGAGATCTACACGACTGCGACATACCGCGTTGTGCTCGGCGATGACACATCGCAAGGCCCCAAATTCGAGGTGCTCAATGGGGACACAGTGATGTTGTGGGGGCCGCTTTCATCTGTGGAGGAAGACGGAACTGTGCTGGGGGTCTTCTCGCCGACGGCATGTGACGGGTAAGGGCGACTGCGGGGAGTGGCCTCGACTTGCTGGTTAACCCCCTTGATTTGCGGCAGCGCGGGTCCTCGAACTGGGCTGTCCCGGCATTGAGAGACGCAACACTCTTGACCACTGAGAGCGGTCGTATGGGGTGATACCGCGCTGCAGATTTCCGGTTGTACGGCAGTCCACAGCTCGTCTTCCACAGCCGCTGGGACATTTGGTTCGGCTGGAGGCCGCCGGAATATGATGCGGTCGACCTATATCCATTTCCTTGACTACTGAGAGTGCGCGGGTGACAATGACTGCCGCAATCGACTCTTGGGTTAGGGAGTAATTAATGAGGCGCATCGTCACGGCACTGTTGCTCGTCTTCACACTGGTACCGGCAGCACCGGCGCTGGCCGCTCCTTGGGTGGAAGCACCGCAGGGTGAGTGGGTTGGTCAATATGGGGCTGATGGGTTTGTGTTGGCTGGTTGGGATGTTGGTGCTGATCTAGTTGATTTGCCGGCTGGGGTGTCGGTTTCGTTGGATCAGGGCACCCGTTATCAGTGGGATGCCAACACGGATGATGTGCGGGCGTTGGAGGCTCCTGATGAGGCGACTCACCGGGCAACTATTTGGTATGACCCGGTTGAGATCCAGGCGGGGTTGACGTTCACTGATCCCTATAGCGGCACGATCCGGTTGTATTCAGTGGACTGGGATCAGACGACGCGTCGCCAGACGGTGACGGTGACGACGAGCACTGATGGTGCCCAGTCGGAGGCGATTGATGCTTCGTTCAATGGGGGAGCGTGGGTCGAGTTCCCGATCAATGTGCTCGCAGCCGAGACTGTGTCGATTGCTGTGACGCATGGGATCTTCCTGGGTGGCCCGACTGCTGGGGCTCCGTTGAGTGTGGCTGCGGTTCCTGGTGACGGGTCGGTTGATGTGTCGTGGTCGGCACCGACTACTTTTGGTGTTCTGACCAGCTACAACGTGTATCGCTCCACAACAAGTGGCGGCCCGTATGACACTCCGGTTTCGGTGACGGCTCCGACCACTGCTTATCAGGACAACACGGTGTCGAATGGCACGACGTATTACTACGTGGTGACGGCTCTCGAGTCGGCTGTTGAGGGTCCGGCTTCGGCTGAGGTGTCGGCTACTCCGGTGGCTGCTGCTGTTTGGTCTGAGGCTCCGCAGGGTGATTGGGTTGGTGCCTATGGGGCTGATGGGTTTGTGTTGGCTGGTTGGGATGTTGGTGCTGATCTAGTTGATTTGCCGGCTGGGGTGTCGGTGTCGTTGGATCAGGGCACTCGTTATCGGTGGAATGCCAATACGACCGATGTGCGGGCGTTGGCGGCTCCTGATGAGGTGACGCGGCGGGCGACTATTTGGTATGACCCGGTTGAGGTGCAGGCGGGGTTGACTTTTGCTGCTCCTTATAGCGGGACGATCCGGTTGTATTCATTGGATTGGGACACGGCGACGCGTCGTCAGACGGTGTCGGTGACGACAGCGACTGATGGTTTGCAGTCGGTGGCGATTGATGCCTCGTTCAATGGGGGTGCGTGGGTTGAGTTCCCGATCAATGTGCTCGCAGCTGAGACTGTGTCGATTGCTGTAACGCATGACGGTGGGGCGCCGCATGCGGTGCTTTCTGGGATCTTCCTGGGTGGGCCGACTGCTGGGGCTCCGTTGAGTGTGGCTGCGGTTCCTGGCGTTGGGTTGGTTGATGTGTCGTGGGCGGCACCGACTACCGGTTCCCCGACTGGCTATAACGTGTATCGCTCCGAAACGAGTGGTGGCCCCTATAGCGTGGTTGATGCTGCTACTCCTTTGTTGGCCTTTACCGACACGACGGTGTCGAATGGGACTACGTACTATTACGTGGTGACGGCTCTCGAGTCGGCTGTTGAGGGTCCGGCTTCGGCTGAGGTGTCGGCTACTCCGACGGCTGGCGATGTTGGTTGGTCACAGGGTGTGCAGGGTGAGTGGGTCGGTCAATATGGGGCTGATGGGTTTGTGTTGGCTGGTTGGGATGTTGGTGCTGATCTAGTTGATTTGCCGGCTGGGGTGTCGGTTTCTTTGGATCAGGGCACCCGTTATCGGTGGAATGCCAACACGGACGATGTGCGGGCGTTGGAGGCTCCTGATGAGGCGACTCACCGGGCAACTATTTGGTATCACCCGGTTGAGGTGCAGGCGGGGTTGACGTTCACTGATTCCTATAGCGGCACGATCCGGTTGTATTCAGTGGACTGGGACACGGCGACGCGTCGCCAGACCGTGACGGTGTCGACGTCGACTGATGGCGCTCAGTCGGCGGCGATTGATGCCTCGTTCAATGGGGGAGCGTGGGTCGAGGTCCCGATCAATGTGCTCGCAGCCGAGACGATCAGTATTGCTGTGACTCATGACGGGGGGGCGGCGCATGCGGTGCTTTCTGGGATCTTGGGATCTTCCTGGGTGGCCCGACTGCTGGGGCTCCGTTGAGTGTGGCTGCGGTTCCTGGTGACGGGTCGGTTGATGTGTCGTGGTCGGCACCGACTACCGGCACGGTGACCGGCTATAACGTGTATCGCTCCACTACGAGTGGTGGCCCTTACAGCGTGGTTGATGCTGATACGGCTCTGTTGACCTTCACCGACAGCACGGTGTCGAATGGCACTACCTACTACTACGTGGTTACGGCTCTCGAGTCGGCTGTTGAGGGTCCGGCCTCGGCTGAGGTGTCGGCTACTCCGGTGGCTGCTGCTGTTTGGTCTGAGGCTCCGCAGGGTGATTGGGTTGGTGCCTATGGCGCTGACGGGTTTGTGTTGGCTGGTTGGGATGTTGGTGCTGATCTGGTTGATTTGCCGGCTGGGGTGTCGGTGTCGTTGGATCAGGGCACTCGGTATCGGTGGAATGCCAATACGACTGATGTGCGGGCGTTGGCGGCTCCTGATGAGGTGACGCGGCGGGCGACTATTTGGTATCACCCCGATGAGGTGCAGGCCGGGTTGACGTTCACGGATGGTTATTCGGGGACGATCCGGTTGTATTCGTTGGATTGGGACACGGCGACGCGTCGCCAGACGGTGTCGGTGACGACAGCGACTGATGGTTTGCAGTCGGTGGCGATTGATGCCTCTTTCAATGGGGGTGCGTGGGTTGAGTTCACGATCACTGTGAATCCGGCTGAGACGATCTCGATTGCTGTGACTCATGATGGTGGGGCGCCGCATGCGGTGCTTTCTGGGATCTTCCTGGGTGGGCCGACTGCTGGGGCTCCGTTGAGTGTGGCTGCGGTTTCTGGTGTTGGGTTGGTTGATGTGTCGTGGACGGCACCGACGACCGGCACGGTGACCGGCTACAACGTGTATCGCTCCGAGACGACCGGTGGCCCCTACAGCGTGGTTGATGCCGATACGGCTTTGTTGAACTTCAGTGACACCACGGTGTCGAATGGCACGACGTATTACTACGTGGTGACGGCTCTGGTGGGCGCTGTTGAGGGCCCGGCTTCTGCTGAGGTGTCGGCTACTCCGACCGCTGGTGATGTTGGTTGGTCCCAGGGTGTGCAGGGTGAGTGGGTTGGTCAATATGGGGCCGATGGGTTTGTGTTGGCTGGTTGGGATGATGGTGCTGATCTGGTTGATTTGCCGGCCGGGGTGTCGGTGTCGTTGGATCAGGGCACCCGGTACCGGTGGAATGCCAACACGGATGATGTGCGGGCCTTGGAGGCTCCTGATGAGGCAACTCACCGGGCGACGCTTTGGTATCACCCGGTTGAGGTGCAGGCCGGTTTGACGTTCACGGATGGCTATACCGGCACGCTCCGGTTGTATTCAGTGGATTGGGACACGGCGACGCGTCGCCAGACGGTGACGGTGACGACGGCTACCAATGGCGCCCAGTCGGCGGCGATTGATGCCTCTTTCAATGGGGGTGCCTGGGTTGAGGTCTCCATTACTGCGAACCCGGCTGAGACGATCACTATTGCGGTGACACACGATGGTGGCGCGACGCATGCGGTGCTCTCTGGGATCTTCCTGGGTGGGGCGACTGCTGGGGCCCCGTTGAGTGTGGGTGCAGTGGCTGGTGCCGGGCAGGTTGATGTGTCGTGGACGGCACCGACGACCGGCACGGTGACCGGCTACAACGTGTATCGCTCCGAGACGACCGGTGGCCCCTACAGCGTGGTCGCGGCCGACACTGCGTTGCTGACCTATAGCGACACCACAGTGGTCAACGGCACCACCTACTACTACGTGGTGACGGCTCTCGAGGGCGCTGTTGAGGGCCCGGCTTCTGACGAGGTGTCCGCTACTCCGACGGCTGCTCCTGTTTGGTCCGAGGCTCCGCAAGGTGACTGGATTGGTGCCTATGGGGCCGACGGGTTTGTGTTGGCTGGCTGGGATGTTGGTGCTGATCTAGATGGGTTGCCGGCCGGGGTGTCGGTGTCGTTGGATCAGGGCACCCGGTATCGGTGGAACCCTGATACGACTGATGTGCGGGCCCTGGCGTCGCCTGATGAGACGACGCGGCGGGCGACTATTTGGTATCACCCCGATGAGGTGCAGGCCGGGTTGACGTTCGCGAGTGGTTATTCGGGGACGATCCGGTTGTATTCGTTGGATTGGGACACGGCGACGCGTCGCCAGACGGTGACGGTGACGACGGCTACGGACGGTCCCCAGTCGGTTGCGATTGATTCTTCCTTCAATGGGGGAGCCTGGGTTGAGTTCTCGATCACAGTGGATCCGGCTGAGACGATCACGATCGCGGTGACTCACGATGGCGGGGCGCCGCATGCGGTGCTCTCTGGGATCTTCCTGGGTGGGCCGACTGCTGGGGCTCCGTTGAGTGTGGCTGCAGTGGCTGGCAACGGGTTGGTTGATGTGTCGTGGACGGCACCGACGACCGGCACCGTGACCGGCTACAACGTGTATCGCTCCGAAACGAGTGGTGGCCCCTACAGCGTGGTTGATGCTGATACGGCTCTGTTGGCCTTCACCGACAACACGGTGTCGAATGACACCACCTACTACTACGTGGTGACGGCTCTCGAGTCGGCTGTTGAGGGTCCGGCTTCGGATGAGGTGTCGGCTACTCCGACGGCTCCCGATGTTGGTTGGTCACAGGGTGTGCAGGGTGAATGGGTCGGTCAATATGGGGCTGACGGTCTTGTGTTGGCTGGTTGGGATGTTGCGGCTGATCTAGTTGATTTGCCGGCTGGGGTGTCGTTGTCGTTGGATCAGGGCAGCCGGTATCGGTGGGATGCCAACACGGACGATGTGCGGGCGTTGGAGGCTCCTGATGAGGCGACTCACCGGGCGACGACCTGGTATCACCCGGTTGAGGTGCAGGCGGGGTTGACGTTCACTGATCCCTATAGCGGCACGATCCGGTTGTATTCAGTGGACTGGGATCAGACGACGCGTCGCCAGACGGTGTCGGTGACGACGGCGACCAATGGCGTCCAGTCGGCGGCGATTGATGCCTCGTTCAATGGGGGAGCGTGGGTCGAGATCTCGATCGATGTGCTCGCTTTGGAGACGATCACGATTGCTGTGACTCATGACGGCGGCGCGGTCAATGCGGTGCTCTCTGGGATCTTCCTGGGTGGGCCGACTGCTGGGGCCCCGTTGAGTGTGGCTGCAGTTCCTGGTGACGGGTTCGTTGATGTGTCCTGGGCGGCACCGACTACCGGCACGGTGACCGGCTACAACGTGTATCGCTCCGAAACGAGTGGTGGCCCCTACACCGTGGTTGATGCTGATACGGCTCTGTTGACATTCACCGACAACACGGTGACGAACGGCATTACCTACTACTACGTGGTTACTGCCCTCGAGTCGACTGTTGAGGGCCCAGACTCCGACGAGGTCGGGGCGACACCCTTAGCACCGTAGGCACTCGTATAGCTCAGGTACAGCGGCGTCCCTCGCGGACGCCGCTGTCGCGCGCGTGCTATCCGCATCCCGATGCGGGCTACAGCTATCACCCGGTCTGGCGTTGATCCCCGCCCCCTGATTCGCCGGGCAGACGAAGAACAGTGAGGAACGACCGGACCTAGAAGGCTCTCCGGCGCTCTGCTCGGCTCCTACTGTCGGGGACAGTGTCGTGACGTCCCCGTTGGGGACTACAAGCTGTATGTGTACCCCAACGAACCCGGATACTCGAACCAATGGTACGGCGGCACCACCTTCGCTACCGCCACCGTGGTCTCAGTCACCGGTGACGTCACCGTCGACATCCCCCTGATCGCCGACCTGTAACTCGCCAGGCACCACAGAGGGCGGGAAGGAAGGACCGGACTTTGTCGCGAGATCACCCGTCCGACGCCCTGCTTTGGGTCCTGCCCAGTATTGGGCAGGGTCGTTTGGCTCTAGAGGTCTGAGCCATAGTCAACAAGACTCGTAGTCAGTGTAGGAGTGCGCGTGCGTGCTCCGTTCCCTCCGGAACGGGCGGGGGCGCGTCAGGGACTGTCGACCGCAATCTTGGCTGGATGCGGTCGCGGGAGGTATGGGAATGGCTTCGCGAGGTATCTGGGGTTCGGGTCGCGCAAACAGCGAGGTGCCAGGGGGGCTTTTCCCCGTCAGAGGGTTTGGGCCTGGCGCCCGGAGGCGGCTGAAGCCCGCTGCCGCGTTCTTCCTCGTTGTCACATCCCTGGCGGCGGTGTCGGGACAGCCGGCAGGTCTTGCCGTCGCGCCCGACTGCGCCGTTCCTGGCGAGTACCCGACAATCCAAGCTGCCATAGACGACGTCGCCTGTAGCAACGTCAATGTCGCTGCCGGGACGTTCTCCGAAGGCCTCGCCATTTCGCGGTCCGTTGTGATCTCGGGAGCCGGCTCAGGAGCGACCTTCGTTGACCCGTGGACTGCCGGAGGCCCCGCCGTGTCCGTATTCGCCGGCACAGGGGTCTACATCGAAAATCTGGCCATCACCACGACTGCCGCGCCATAGCGCCGGACTTCCCGCGCCTCGCGCAAGAACTCATCCATGCTGGAGGTGCTCAGCACGTTGATCTCGGCGGAGGTCTC
>CAMYIJ010000012.1 GCA_947258375.1 uncultured Acidimicrobiaceae bacterium | reverse complement strand
CTGAGTGACGCCGGTGTCGATCCGCGAGACGTCTCTACCTTGGTCGTGGCCACGTGCACGGGCGTCGGGGCACCCGACCTCGATGTGGAGGTCGCCCAGCGCCTGGAGCTCCCAGCTACGGTGGAGCGCAACCTCCTCGTCTGGATGAGCTGCACGGGGTCGTTCCCCGCGCTTCGCATTGGGCGAAGGGCTGTAGCCTACAGACCGAGGGCCCTGGCGCTCGTCGTTTGCGTGGAGCTCTGTTCGCTGCATGTCCAGGCGGATGCAGAGACAGGAAGCCTCGTTGCGCACAGCCTCTTTGCCGACGGCGCTTCCGCGGTCGTGGTGGGGGATGCGTCGCCGCGCGATGCCCTCGCAACGTTGGGCGAGGATGCGACGCGGCTGGTT
Organism: uncultured Acidimicrobiaceae bacterium; assembly: GCA_947258375.1. Lineage (GTDB taxonomy): Bacteria > Actinomycetota > Acidimicrobiia > Spongiisociales > UBA5794 > JAHEJX01. Next base: position 63,498 of record CAMYIJ010000012.1, on the reverse strand, counting down.
CCTGAGGGCCGTGACGTGCTCCGATGGACGTTCTCCGACTACGGGTTCCGCGCCCACCTGGGGCCCGAACTCCCCGTTCTGGTCGAGAAGGCTACGCCCTCGTTCGTGGAGGATCTCATCGGGGGGCCGGTGCGGGTGCAGGGTTACGATGCGCGCAAGCTTCGCAAGTGGCTTTCGCTGACCGGTGGCGCTCCCGCCGGCTCGGGCAAGGATCCGCTCGCTCACATCCTGTATCTGCGCAACGAGAAGTCCGAGGTGTACGACGCGGCAGCCAAGTTCCTCGAGCCGAAGGACTACCTCAACTATCGGCTCACGGACAGGATGGCGGCATCTTTCGATTCGATAGCCCTGCACTGGGTGACGAATAACCGCAATCCAGCCTCGATCTTCTACGACGACGACCTACTCGGTTATGCCGGCCTGAAGCGATCGCAGCTCCCCGACTTGCTCCAGGCCACCGACGTGCTGGGTGGCCTCACCTACGACGCCGCCGCCCACCTTGGCCTCACTCCCGGGATTCCTGTGATCGCGGGAACACCGGATGTGCACTCTGCGGCAATCGGCGCAGGCGCAATCGCCGACTTCGCCGGGCACCTATACATCGGTACGTCATCGTGGCTCACCTGTCACGTGTCGTTCAAGAAGACGGATATTGCCCATGGGATTGCCTCGCTGCCGGCCGCCGTGCCGAACCGCTACCTCGTGGCCAACGAACAGGAGACGGCAGGCAAGGCCCTCGAATGGTTCGCCGGCGTTCTCTTTCCCGACGCTCCAGACCTCTCCGACGCGTACGACGAGATGAACCGAATCGCCGCGAGCGTCCCGGCGGGCAGCGGCGGGGTGATCTTCACACCGTGGCTCTTTGGGGAGCGCACTCCCGTAGAGGACGCAACACTGCGGGGCGGGTTCTTCAACCAATCTCTCGAGACCGGACGCGCGGAGATGATCCGGGCTGTATTCGAGGGTGTTGCGTACAACTCCAGGTGGCTTCTCGGCTGTGTCGAGAAGTTCACCAAGAGGCGACTCGATCCCATCGTTATGGTGGGCGGCGGGGCCCGCTCCGATTTGTGGTGCCAGATTCAGGCCGATGTCCTCGGCCGCAGTATTCACCAGGCTGCAGATCCACTCCTGGTTAACGTCCGCGGCGCCGGGCTCCTGGCCCACGCCGCCCTCGGCCACATCGCCTGGGAGGACATTCCCGGCCTGGTACCCATGGCCGGCACATACGAGCCCAACCGGGAACACGGGCCAACCTACGACCGGCTCTTCGACGCCTTCCGCCGGATCCACAAGGCGAACCGCCGCACCTACCGCAAGCTGAATCGATAGCGGGGCACGATGAACGTCACTTCGCTCGCCGAACGGATTCTCGCAAAGCTGCCGCCGCGTATTGCCGAGGCGCTCTACGGGTCGGCCCGCCGGATTCCTCCGGTGCGCCGCCTCATCGAGGCCGAATACGACGAGATGCTAGGAGCGGCTCCGATCGAGCGACCGGCGGGCGCGCACAAGATCTATCAACGGCTGCCCGCTGAGTCCCTCGATAGAGTCGCCATCATCGCCGAGCTCTCGTCACTAGCAGCCGCCGAGGACGCCGACTGGCGCTCCGGCCACGCTTCCGGTGCGGTATATCACGGCGACTCGGCACATGTTGAATTCCTCAATGAGGCCTACGCCCTTCATTCACAATCCAACCCCCTCCACGTCGACCTGTGGCCATCCGGCACCAAGTTCGAGGCCGAGATCGTCTCCATGACCGCGGCCATGCTCGGCGGCTCGAACACTTCGGACGAGATCGTCGGGAGTGTCACCTCCGGCGGAACCGAGTCGATCATCATGGCCATGAAGGCCTATCGCGACCGGGCCGGCATCCGCCGGCCGGAAATAGTGCTGCCATCATCGGCCCATGTCGCTTTCGACAAGGCGGCCCACTACTTCGGCTACCGCCAGATCCGGGTTCCGGTCGGTCGGGACTACCGCGCCAACGTTGGAGCGATGGCCCGGGCAATCACCCGCCGGACCGTCGTGGTCGTCGGGTCTGCTCCCGGATTCCCTCACGGCGTGATCGATCCGATCGCCGAGCTCTCCGAAATGGCCCGGCAGCGTGGAGTCGGATTCCACACAGACGCCTGTCTCGGCGGCTTCGTTCTCCCCTGGGCCGAACGCCTTGGCCATACGATCCCGCCGTTCGATTTTCGGTTGCCCGGAGTGACTTCGATGTCGGCAGACACCCACAAGTACGGCTACTCGGCGAAGGGAACCTCGGTCGTCCTCTATCGCGGCAGGGAACTGCGCCATCGGCAGTATTTCGTCGCCACTGATTGGCCCGGGGGCCTCTACTACTCCCCGACGATGGCCGGGAGCCGGCCGGGCGCCCTGCTGGCCGCGGCCTGGGCAGCGATGCTCTCGATGGGAGAATCGGGCTACCTCGAGGCCACTTCGGCAATCCTCGAGGCGGCGGCGACGATAAGGGCCGGGATCGCGGACATCCCGGAGCTGCGAATCCTCGGGGATCCTCTCTGGGTCATCGCGTTCTCGTCCGACGAGGTCAACATCTACGAGGTGATGGCCAGGATGGGGCAACGGGGCTGGAGCCTCAACGGACTGCATCATCCGGCCGCCGTCCACATTGCAGTGACGCTGCGACACACGCAGCCCGGAGTAGCCGACGCCTTCGTCGCCGACTTGCAGGCGGCCGTCGCTGAGGCCCGCGCCGCGGGTGGCAACCCGCAGACGGGGTCGGCACCCCTGTACGGGATGGCGGCGACCTTCCCGGCCCGCCGGGCCGTCGGCGAACTGCTGCGCCGATTCATCGACAGGCTGTACACGATCGAGGACTCTGACGGGGCCTAGGGCGGACACCCGGCGGAGCCACCTATCGAGTTCGCCAGAGCATCCGCGTTGGCTAGTGCCCTGTCCAGTTTCGTTGGCGAGCCCTGTCCAGTTTCGTTGGCGAGGTTGAGGGCGAGGCAGGGGCCTTCCTGGCAAGGACGCAGGACGAAGGCCCATTTGTAGATGCGTCGAGGACGAGGGCCGAGGGGGGTTTGGGTGAGGCCTGGCGGACAAACACCCATCCGCGCCAGCCGATGGCCAAGCGTCCCGAGCTAGCCAGGGGGGTTCCTGGCCGCCGTCAACCCGGCGAAGGTTGCTGGTCAGCGCACTAGCTTTCGCTCCGTAGCAATCACAAGAGGACGACCGCATGGCCCAGGTCCACAACTTGGATCAGATCGACGATGCCATCCTTTCCGCCCAGGCCGGCGTAATCGCAACAAATGGGCCTGACGGGCTCCCCCAGCTCTCGGCTATCTGGTTCATCGTCGAGGGCGGCGTCCTCAAGATGTCGGTTACCGAAAAGACCCAGAAGTACAAGAATCTCGTCGCCAACGAGAGTGCGACGATCCTGATCTTCCACCCGGAGGACGCCAACTACTACGCCGAGATTCGCGGAACCATCTCGATGTCACAGGACCTCGACTACGGGTTTGCCGACAGGCTGGGGAGGAAATACTCCACCGACATGCGGTCGTTCGACAGTGCAGGTGCCCGCCGCGTTGTGCTGGCGCTGCAGCCTTCGAAGATCAACATCGGCGATTACCGGGACTGAGGAAGCTCAGCCGATCACGACGGGCTGATTCCGAGATCGGTGAGAGCGTGGGCAACTGCTTCCATCGGCAACCCCATCACGTTGGTGTACGAGCCTGCGATCGCGGTCACGAACCCTCCGGCACCACCCTGGATGGCATAAGCTCCGGCCCGGTCCAACGGCTCACCCGTTGCGATGTAGGCAGCGATCTCCGCGGCGGACAGGGCGCGGAACGTGACTTCCGTGAGTTCGACTCCGGAAGCGACGATCTCGCCTCCCCGGCTGCAAGCCCAGCCCGACAGAACCTCGTGGGTTCCGTCGCTCAACGCATTGAGCATCTCCGCCGCCATGGCGGCGTCGGCCGGCTTTCCCAGAACCACTCCCCCGTCGACAACGACGGTATCGGCGCCGAGGCTCACGGCATCCGGGGCCTCTATGTTGCGGGCCTTGTCGGCAGAGACTCGCAATACGTAGGTGCGCGGCGACTCACCATCGAGCTGCGTTTCATCGACATCCACCAGGTGGACGTCGAATGTGTAGCCCGCCTCTGCGAGCAACTGGCGCCTTCGTGGTGAGGTACTTGCCAGTATGAGATCCAACTGAGCGACCTCCGGACGACTCTGTGGAGGCAATCCTCGCAGATCCCGATCCGATGCCCGGGTTTCAGCCGGACGTCGCCATCACGGGCTGCCTAATGACCGTTCGCAGCCGCTCGGGCGCTGTTCGCCGTGGATCACCCAGGTAGATCTCGTGGTGCTTGTCCCGCAGGTCGTAGCCGGAGTCGGCGGCGAACCGGTGCAATCGGGCAATGGTGGGTGCCTCCTCGGCATAGGGACCGAGATGCATGATCTGCACCGAAAGCCCCTCGGTGAATGGCTCGAAGCGCATCCGATCGAGCGCCACGGGGTCCTTCTTGCGGCGCACGTCCTCCCGTGCGGTCGCCACGTGACCATCCGTGATGTGATCCGGCTGCATGATCATCGCCGTCCATTGCCACGAGGACTTGTCCCCGCGGGTGAAGCTCTCCATGTCGTCGGCCCACCACAGTCCCTCCAGAGCCATGACCACGTAGTCGACCTTCAACTCGTTCTTGCTGAAGAACTTCAGCGTGTACGACATCGCGTAGAGCGCCTCGAGCGCCTCCCGATATGCGTCCGCCGTATTGGGGTCGCCGGCGCCGTCGATCATGAGGAAGCTCAACTCCGGGACATCAACAATCGAGCACTCCTTGGCCGAGGGGCCGTACAACTCCCGGTATTGCTTCTTGAGATCGAGCTTGGCCATGATCGTGCTCCACCTTCCAGCGCGAAGGGCACAGTGGGTCGGATGAGCCCGTTCGGCGCAGCGTGTCGTGCTCGGCTGCTTGACAATCTCGCAGCTGCGGCGCGGCCCGACCAGGGCCTTTCGCCCTGGATGAAGCCCGTCAGGAGGGAAGCAAAGTCCGGTCGGTCAGCTTCACTACCTCCGGCTCTAACCGGTCGATCTCGTTCATGAACTCAGGCCAGCGTTTCGCTACTGCGCCCTCGTCCTCAGCCTTGCCGGCCTGCTCGAGCGCCGCGGCCGCTTCCATTGCGGGGAAGGCGCTCAGTGTGCCCAGCGAACCTTTCAGCCGATGGGCAACCTTGGCCGTCGCCGGGAAGTCGCCATCGGCCACAGCCGCCGACAGCAGGCCATGAAGCTCCGGGTATTCATCGACGAACAGGCCGACCAGCTCGGCGAGGATACTCGTGTCGCCATCGAACATCTCCTGCACCGTGGCCATATCAATGGGAGGTGGCAGATCCTCGATCTCAGCTGATTTGGTGTGGTCTTGGGTGAGTTTTGTCACAGCGCTGTACAGCTCCTCTGCTCGGAAGGGTTTTGCTAGGTAGTCGTCCATGCCCGCTTCGAGGCAGCGCTCGCGGTCGCCGTGCATGGCCTGGGCGGTGAGCGCGACGATCGGGGTGTGTCTCGAGGCGGCGGCCTCGTGAGAACGAATCAGTGAGGTGGCTTCGAATCCATCCATTCTTGGCATCTGAACATCCATCAGGATGAGATCGAAGTCATGAGCTGTGGCTGCATCGACGGCGAGCGACCCGTCGCCAACGGAGGTCACATTGTGGCCCTTCTTCTCAAGCAGACGCTGGGCTACGGCGCGGTTGGGGCCGCTGTCATCGGCGACCAGGATGTTCAGCGTGCGCCGCCTCTCCCGCAACACATGCCTGGTGATCAGCTCATCGTCATTGGCGGGCCGGCCGACTGCGGCAGCAATGGCTTCAATCAGCTCTCCCGGCTCCATGGGGTGCGTGAGGTAGGCGGTGGCACCGGCGCGCCGCGTTGCCTCAGCGTCTCCACGCGGACCGCCGGGAGAAACAACAAGGATCGGAAGCGATGTCAGCTCGTGTTGCGAGGCCAAACGCGCGACCACCTGGACCGCATTGCTCACCACATCCACGATGACGACCCGCGGCAGTATTGTGCCGTCGCCGGCTGCTCGGATGGCCTCGACTGCGCTCGCGACATCGAGCGCTACAAGCACATCGACGCCGTTGTCGCGCAGCGTAGCTGCCGTCGCTCGGCCTTGACCCACCGAATCGGCCACGACAAGGGCGGCATATGCGGCGACCGACTTCATTTCGGGAAGAGCCGGCAGCTGGTATGAGCTTGCTGGGCAGCCCAGGCGAGCAGTGAAACTAAACGTGCTGCCCACACCGACCTGGCTCTCCGCCCAGATTCGGCCGCCCATCATTGCGACCAGCTTGCGCGAGATCGCCAGGCCGAGGCCGGTGCCGGCGTGCCGCTGGGGACCGTCGATCCCTTGTTCGAAGGGCTCGAAGATCTTTGCAATCAGCTCTGCGGCGATTCCCTGGCCGGTGTCTTCGACCTCCATGAGCATGACGGCGTTGTCGGCCGAACGCGACTCGACGGACACCTGCAATTCGACATATCCGGATTCTGTGAACTTCATGGCATTGCCGACAAGGTTGACCAGAATTTGCCGCAGTCGGCCGGGATCGCCCTCGAGGATCTCAGGGACGTCTGGGTCGATTGTGTGACGGACGTCCACACCGTCGGAGCTCTTGCGGGCGGCCATGATGGACATGGTCTCGTCAACCAGATCGACGAGACTGAAGACTGTGGGTGACAACTCCAGCTTCTCGGCCTCGATCTTCGAGAGGTCGAGGATGTCATTGATGATCGACAGCAGTGACCCGGCGGCCGATCGAACCGTCGTGAGGTACTCGGTTTGCTCATCTGAAGTGTCGGTTCCGAGGCACAGTTCGGTCATACCGAGGATGGCGTTCATCGGCGTGCGAATCTCATGGCTCATGCTGGCCAGGAAGGACGACTTTGCCCGGGTGGCTACTTCGGCTGCCTCTTTGGCGAGCCGCAGTTCTTCCTCGACGCGACTCCGTTCGATGGAGTAGCGGATGGTCCTCTCGAGGAGGGCCGGCTCGAGTTGGTCCTTGAGGAGGTACTCGTAGGCGCCGGCTCGCATGGCTTCGAGATCGGTGCTGCGGTCGTTTTGGCCTGTGAGCAGGACGACGGGAGTCGTGATGCCGTGCCCGACGAGCTCGCGGAGGAGTTCGAGGCCGGTGCGCTCACCGAGGTGGTAATCGAGAAGGCACAGGTCCTGATCTCCCTGCAGCGCCAAGGCCAGGCCCTCCTCATAGGTGGCAACCCAGTCGAGGGCATAGTTGCCCCCCGGGATGTCGGCGATGGTGTCGCGGGCGGCAACGTAGTCGTCTTCGTCGTCGTCCACGAGGAGGATCCGGATCGGGTTCCTCGGGCGATCGGCGGCATCGGCGGTGGTTCGCACGCGCGGAATCCCGCCCGATTCTGCGGGCGTTCCGGGTCGGTGGTCGGCGTTGGTTCCGGTTGGGATCAAGCCGTCGGTCGTCGTCATCTCTCCTCGAGGCCGCACGAGCAGCATGCCGTTCACTAGAACGTCGGTATTCACCGTCGGAACCTTGAATCTCAGCATGCCTGTGGGGCGCCGCGACATGGCGGTGAACGGCGGGGACCTCAAGTTCCATGGCCGTTTACGCCGATATCTTCGGAGATGCCGCCGAGCCGGAGAGATCGCAGCATGACCATGCGGAAGAAGATGCTGCTCGCGTTCGCGACGGTGGCGATTCTCATGATGGCGCTCGGCGTTGCCGGTTGGTTGGCACTCGACAAGGTCCGTCACCTATCTGAGAATGCTGAGTCGATCAACGAGGTGCACGACGTAGCGGCCGGCATCGACGGAGGCCTCAGTGCGATTGGCACGGCCCTCGGCAGCTACATCGCAGGAGGCGCCGATGAGGCGGCCCAGATCGTCACTGCCGGCCTGGTGGATATCGAGATCGAACTGGTTGAGCTCGAGCACGAGCTGCCGCTCGATTTCGACGTCACGATTGACGTCACGTCTCTCATCGCCAGCACACGCCGGTTGACACATGACATTGCCGGATTCCTCGCTGCGGATCCCCAAGCGGCCACCGAAGCGGCCCTCCTCGTCGACCTGGCAGATGTGCAGCACCAGACCCATGAGTTCTACGAGGAGTCTGAGGAGTGGACGACAGAGGCGGCGGCCGCCCAGGCAGATGTGGTGTCCGGCCTGGCAACCCAACTGGGGCTCGCCGGAGTTGGTGTGCTGACCATTCTCGGTGCCGCCTGGGTGTTCGGAACGCGCAGCCTGGGTCGCATTGACACGATGACCGCTACGGCGATCGCCATCGCCGGCGGCGACCTAGATCACCGTGTTGGCGATGAACAGCACGACGAGATAGGCAAGCTGGCCGGCGCGTTCAACAGCATGACCGTGCAACTGCAGGAGCTCATCCACAACCTCGAAACGCGGGTTGCCGACCGCACGTCCGATCTCTCGGAGGCCAACGACGCACTCCGCGAGGAGGTTCGCGAGCGAGAACGCGCTGAGGTCGACCTCCGGATGGCCAAGGAGTTCGCCGAAACGGTGCTCAACAGTATGGGAGACGCCATTTCCATAGTTGACGTGAACGATTACACGATCGTGGCTTCGAACCGGGTGTTTCAGGAGCAGGCCGCTTTGGCCGAGGCCGATCTCATCGGACTCGCGTGCTACGAAGTCACTCACCGCCGGTCAACTCCGTGCGGCCCGCCCGACGATGTGTGCCCGCTGGTCGAGTCCGCCTCCTCGGGCGCCGAGGTAGCCGTCGAGCATCGCCACATGACTGCCGCCGGTTTCAGATTCGCCGAAGTGTCGACTGCGCCGATCTTCAACAGCCTCGGCCAGGTACATCAAGTTGTGCATGTTTCGCGCGATATCACCGCCCGCAAGGCCGCCGCGCTGGAACTCGAGAAGTACGCAGACCGGCTCGCCCAGAGCAACAGCGCTCTTCAGGAGTTTGCCTATGTCGCATCCCACGACTTGCAAGAGCCACTGCGCAAGATTCAGTCCTTCGGGAGTCGACTGTCGTCGAAGTACCGCGAGCAAATCGACGAACGAGGCCAGGATTACATCGACCGCATGCAGAACGCGGCCGCTCGTATGCAGGATCTGATCGAAGGGCTTCTCACGTACTCGAGGGTGACAAGCAGGGCGAACGAACTCGAAGCGGTCGACCTGAACGTTGTTGCATCCGGTGTCCTCTCGGACCTCGAGGTTCGCATTCAAGAATCGTCCGGAGTCGTCAGTGTGGGCGAGCTTCCGACGATCGACGCAGATCCGGTCCAGATGCGTCAACTGTTCCAGAACCTCATCGCCAATGCCGTGAAATTCGCGACCCCCGGACGACCTCCCGAAGTGACGATCGCGGCCGAGCGGGTTCATTCCGAGAACGGGCACGGCACCATATGGGAGATATCGGTTGCCGACAACGGCATCGGCTTCGACCAGAAGTATGCCGAGCGGATATTCGGGGTGTTCCAGCGATTGCACGGTCGTGGCACCTATTCGGGCACCGGGATCGGCCTAGCCGCGTGCGCCAAGATCGTCGAGCGCCACCTGGGCTCTATCAAGGCGATCGGTCGACCGGGAGAGGGAGCCACGTTCCAGGTGAGGCTTCCCGCCCGCCAGAGTGTTCAAGAAGAGGAGTTACCGTGGGCAACCACCACCAAATCCGCATCCTGATGGCCGACGACGACCCCGAGGATCGTCTCCTCACGCAGGAGGCATTCGAAGAAGCCCACCTCACCAACGAACTCGCGTTCGTTGAGGACGGTGAGGAGCTCATGGACTACTTGAAGAAGCGCGGCGAGTATGCCGCTCCGGGTGCCGCCCCGCGCCCGGGACTGATCCTGCTCGACCTGAACATGCCGCGCAAGGACGGCAGGGAGGCGCTCGCGGAGATCCGAGCCGATCCTGAGCTGCAAGGCATCCCCATTGTTGTTCTGACCACCTCGCGGGCCGATGAGGATATCGTCCGCACATACGACCTGGGCGTGAATTCGTTCATCACTAAGCCGGTGACGTTCGAGGGAATGGTCAGCATCGTGCAGCATCTCGCCAACTACTGGTTCGAAATAGTGGAGCTGCCGCAGGTCGGGTAGCCGGCTCACTTCGCGAGGTCGCTCATCCGGCTCGATGGCGCCTGCCGGATCGGTTGGCCTGGGGGCAGGGCATTGTCTGTAGCGGCGCGATCCCAACTGCTCTAGCGTCTTCTTCGACGACGCGGACAGTGAACGGAACGAAGGTATGGCGGACCTAATCGATCGACTCACCAACGAGACCATCGAGCTTCTCCAGACCCTCATCCGCAACCAGTGCGTTAACGAGGGCACACCCGAATCGGGCCACGAGGTCCGCAACGCGGAGTTGCTGCGCGACGAGATCGAGAACTCCGCTCTCGACATCCAGATGTTCGAGACGCTGCCGGGGAGGACGTCGATGGTGGCCCGATACGCCGGCACCGATCCGGATGCTCCGGCGCTGTGCCTCATGGGCCATACCGACGTGGTACCGGTGAATCCGGATGGTTGGGACGTTGATCCCTTCGGTGGGGAGTTGATCGATGGCGAGGTGTGGGGCCGCGGCGCGGTCGACATGCTGAACCTCACCTCCTCGATGGCGGTGGCCTTTCGTGAGGTGGTGCGTTCCGGCAGGAGATATCCAGGCGACATCGTCTACTTTGCCGTCGCCGATGAGGAGCACGGCGGCGAGCTCGGTGCCAAGCCGCTCGTCGAGAAGGAGTGGGATGCACTGCACTGCGACTACGTCCTTACCGAATACGGTGGGACCCCGGTTACCAACGCCGCCGGTACGGTCGTCCTGTTGACGACGGGAGAGAAGGGCGGCGGAGGCCGTCGCATCACCGTCCACGGCGAGCCCGGCCATGGATCGATGCCTTTCGGAGTCGACAGCGCGCTCATCAAGTCCGCGGAAATAGTCCGCCGCATCGCCGCCTACGACCCGGGACCCCGCCTCGACGAGGTGTTTGCGGCCCGGTTGCAGGCTCTCGGCCTGTCGACAGAGGCCCAGAAGCGGCTCCTCGATCCGGCGGCTCTCCACGATGCGCTGGCAGAGATGGATCCCGGTATGGCGCGCAATCTGCACTCCTGCTCGCACATGAGCTTCAGCCCAAACGTGCTGGCGAGCGGTGGCAAGTCCAACACCATCCCGGATACGGCCGAACTCATTGTCGACATTCGTATCCTGCCGGGCGACACACAGGAGGACGTCGACGCGCATCTCCGTGCCGCCATCGGCGAAGACCTCATGGGGTCGGTGGAATGGGAGCAGCTGTTCCCCGACCAGAACATGGGTGCCACCTCCTCCCCTACCGACACCAAGCTGTGGGATGTCCTAACCGACTCGATCCGCGTGGCCTACCCGGGGGCGCAGATTCTGCCGAGCATGGTCACGGGCGGCACCGACGCCAGGTTCTTCCGCCACCGCGGTGTCCCCAGCTACGGTGCCGGACTGCTCAGTCCCGAAGTCCCGCTGGCCGAGTTCATGAACCGCTTCCACGGCCACAACGAACGAATCGACGTTGAATCGCTGAAACTCACGACCCAGCTGTGGCTCGACGTGATCGACAGGCTCTGGGTCTAGTGGTCTGTCGCACAATTAGCGGGCGCGTGTCTGCGAGTCATCAGCGTCATCTGGGTAGGACGCACAACGAAGGTGGGTGAGGCCATGCCGACAAGCACCCATCACGCGCCAGCCGATGGCCGAACGTCCCGAGCTAGCCAGGGACGTTGAGGGCCGCAGAGACGCCGTGATTAGTTGTGCGACAGTCCACTGACTCTCGTCAATCGGCGACGGTCACATAATCGATCAGTCGCTCGACGGCGTTGACGAGCGGCGTCTCGACATCCCGGTACGTGGAAACTGCGTCGAGCACCCGGCTCCAGAATTCGCCGGATGCGACATCCATTCCGAGGCCGCGGATTACCCCTTCCTTCCACGGTTCGCCCTTCGGAACTGCCGGCCACTCTTGGATGCCGATGGTGGCCGGTGCGATTGCTTGCCAGATGTCGACGTAGGGATGGCCGCAGATGAGCACGTTGTCCCGACGTGCCTCATCGGCGATACGGGATTCCTTCGAGTCGGCGACGAGGTGGTCCAACAGCACGCCGAGGCGGCGGTGCGGCCCCGGCTGGAAATCAGCGACTGCCGCGGCCAGATCGTCGGCGCCATGAAGTGGCTCCACGACCACTCCTGCATCGCGCAGGTCGTCGCCCCATACCTTCTCGATCAGCTCGGCATCGTGGATCCCCTCGACCCAGATGCGACTGGCGCGGGCAACGCGAGCGCGGGTCGCAGTGGCAGCGATTGACCCCGAGGCAGTCCGCCGGCGTTTGGGTTCCGCAGGGGTCGCGGGCTCCCGCAAAGCAACCCGGACGCCCCTATGTAGAAACGCCCCATCGTGGGCCTTGAAGAGCTCGCGACGTCCCGAGTCGTCGACCAGGACGACACTATCGCCCTGAGAGAAGCCGGCTACGGCGCCGATGAAGCGCGAGCCTGTATGGGTCAGGGTCATGCCGGGCCGGACCTCCAGCAGCGGGTAGGCCGGTTTGTTGAAGGACTCGAGGATATCCTCGCCGGTCCATCGATCGCGCTTGGTCATGGCGGAGCAGCGTAGCGACGAACCCGACAGCAGCCGGGCATTGCCGGCATGTGAACGCGCCTGAGGGGAGGGACCTCGTGTGTCCCTCCCCTCAGCTTTGGCGTCTCAGACGAAGGCGGCGCAGGGGTCGCGCCAACCGGAAGGGGGAGGCCGGTTAGTCCTCCGTCGCCGTGGACGCCATGTCGGCGATCTGCTGGACGACATCGGCGTTGGCCAACGTGGTGACGTCGCCCAACTGCCGCTCCTCTGATATGTCCTTCAGCAGCCGGCGCATGATCTTGCCTGATCGGGTCTTGGGAAGGTCCTCCGTGAACACAATGCTCTTCGGCTTGGCGATCGGGCCGATCGACGACGCCACGTGGTCGCGCAGCGTCTGAATCAACGACTCATCCCCGACCTGTCCCGAGCGGAGAGTCACAAACGCCGCGATCGCCTCACCGGTCACCGGGTCCTTGCGGCCGACAACCGCGGACTCCGCAACACTCGGATGCGACACCAGCGCCGACTCGACTTCCGCCGTCGAGATGTTGTGCCCGGCGACCAGCATGACATCGTCCACCCGGCCGAGGAGCCAGAAGTAGCCATCCTCGTCGCGCTTGCAGCCATCGCCCGGGAAGTACTTGCCGGCAAACCGCGACCAGTAGGTGTCGACGTAGCGGTCCGGATCGCCGTAAATCGTCCGCAGCATCGAAGGCCACGGCCTGTCGAGGACGAGGAAGCCGCCCTCGCCGAGTGGTACCGACTCCCCCGCCTCGTCGACGACGTCGGCGCTGACGCCGGGGAACGGGAATGTCGCAGAGCCGGGCTTGGTCGTCGTGACACCCGGGAGTGGCGTGATCATGATGGCGCCGGTCTCGGTCTGCCACCACGTGTCGACGATCGGAGTGCCGTTGCCGCCGATGTGCTCGTTGTACCACATCCACGCTTCGGGGTTGATCGGCTCACCAACGGTACCGAGGAGTCGCAAGGACGAAAGATCGCGGCCCGCCGGGTGTTGGTCTCCCCACTTCATGAAGGCCCGGATGGCCGTCGGCGCCGTGTAGAAGATCGAGACCTTGTAGTCCTCGATGATCTGCCAGAGACGGTCCGGCCCGGGGAAGTTGGGCGCACCTTCATACATCACACCGGTGCTCGCGTTGGCGAGCGGACCATAGACGATGTAGCTGTGGCCGGTGACCCAGCCGATGTCGGCCGCGCACCAGTAGACATCATCGGGCTTGATGTCGAACACATAGCTGTGTGTGGTCGTCACGCCGGTGAGGTAGCCGGCCTGAGTGTGGACGATGCCCTTCGGCTTCCCCGTGGTCCCCGATGTGTAGAGGATGTAGAGAAGGTCCTCGGCATTCATCACCTCTGCGGGGCAGTCCGCACTCTGGCCGTCGATGACGTCGTGATACCAGAGGTCGCGGCCGTCAACCATCGTTACATCGTTGCCGGTCCGATTCACCACGATCACGTGCTCGATCGACGAGCAGCGATCGGCGGCAATATCGGCGTTCACCTTGAGCGGTACGACTTCGCCCCGACGCCAGGCACCGTCCTGGGTGATGACCACCTTGGCGGATGCATCGTCGATGCGGTCGGCCAAGGAATCCGAGGAGAATCCACCGAACACGACAGAGTGGGGCAACCCGACGCGAGCGCACGCCAGCATCGCCACCGGCAACTCGGGAATCATCCCCATGTATATGGCGACACGATCGCCTTTTTCGAGGCCCAGGCCCTTCAGCGCATTGGCGAATCGACCTACTTCCTCGTGGAGCTGACGGTAGGTGATCGTCCGGGTGTCGCCGGGCTCGCCGATCCAGTGGTAGGCCACTTTGTCGCCGTTGGTGTCGAGGTGGCGATCAAGGCAGTTGTAGGCAACGTTGAGCTCCCCATCGGGGAACCACTTGTAGAAGGGCGCCTCGGTGTCGTCGAGCGTGATCGTCGGCTCCCGGAACCAGCTGATACGTTGCTTCGCCTGACCCGACCAGAACGCGAGGTAATCCTGCGCGGCAGTTTCGTGAGTGCCCGGCTGGGCATTCGCTCCTGCCGTGAAATCCGATGAAGGTGGGAAAAGGCGATCCTCTCGCAGCAAGTTCGAGATCGCGGGGGTGGCGGCGTCGGACACTGGTCCTCCCTTCGGCCCATTATCGACAGGTCAATTAGGGGCCATCGTATGGGTCAAACGCCTTGTGGCGCCAAGGTTTCCCGACGATCGGTCGTCAGCGGCGACGAGTGGCCGATGACCGGTGTCGAAACCGCTCGGCGCAGCCGGGTTGCGATTGGAGGGCACGGCACGGCATCATGTCTCGGTGACAGAGCCAGCTTCTCCGATCGTCCGCCGCCGCCCGCCCTTCCCCTGGTTCGGCCGCGACCAGTTGTGGATGCTGTTCAGCTTCATCGCGGTGATCGTCGGCAGCATGCTGCCCTGGTGGCAGACCGCCCTGGGGTCGCAAAGCGGCCTGGGGCGCTGGGGTGTTCTGACAATCTGGGCTGCCGCGGTCGGTCTCCTCGGCGTATTCTCCGTGCGCCGCAACTTGTTCATGATCCTGCCCGCCGTCGGTGGCCTCATCGCGTTTGGCCTTGTGCTCACTGAGCTCATCCGGGGCTCGTCGCTGTGCGGGACAGAGGATGGCTCCTTCTGTCGGCCCGGAGCCGGTCTTGTCATCGCGGGCGGTGCGGCCCTGTATGCCGTCCTCCGCAGCGTCCGCAGCACCATGCTCATGCGCTCCGAAGTCGAGTAGTGGTCTGTCGCACAATTAGCGGGCGCGTGTCTGCCGTCATCTGGGTAGGACGCACAACGAAGGCGCATCAGTAGATGCGTCGAGGCGGAGGACGACGCCAGGGGCGCTGAGGGCCGCAGAGACGCCGTGATTAGTTGTGCGACGGTCCACTAGGGCTCGGTTGACCGCTACCGCTTGACCAACCGGAAGAGAATGAAGCCGGGCTCGGTGCTCAAACGCTGAAAGCTCTCCGGGTAGATCTCGACCATTTCGGGTTGCGGAGAGGGTTCGACGAGACGCTCGATGAGGAATCCCGCAGCGGCGAACTCGCTCGTCAACTGAGTGAGCGGCATGCGCCAGGCGGTGACCTCCCAGCCCTTCCTCCACGTCTCGGTCACGGGTTCGACCGTGAAATAGGAACCGCCCAGCCGGTGCCAATCCCCCGTGGGGTGATGGGTGCTCAAGACCAGCGCCCCCTGCGGACGCAGCATCCGATGAACCTCCCGCAGGAATCCCAATCGGTCATTGACGTAGTGGTGGACGAGGGCGCTGACGACAACGTCGATACTCTCGTCATGTACCCAGTCGAACGGGTCGGCCAGCGAGTGCACCCGCAGATCGGCTGCGTCGCCGACCCGCTCCCTCGCCAGCTCGACCATCCGCGGCGAGTAGTCGCAGCCCGCTACGGCGGCTCCGCGTGCGAGCAGTTCCGCCACGTAGAGGCCCGGGCCACAACCGGCATCCAGCACCTGCCTGCCCGCGACGTCGCCCATTAGCTCGAGCACCGCCGGCCGGTCGTACAAAGCGTTCCACGGAGCCGTCGCGGCGTGCTCCGCGTACTCGGCGGCAAACGAGTCGTACTGGGCTGGATCGGGCGCGGGCACGGATTCAGTACTTCAGCCGGGCGTAGACGGTCTCGCTGCTCGCTTTTCTCGCCTTTCCGTA
This sequence comes from uncultured Acidimicrobiaceae bacterium, assembly GCA_947258375.1. Lineage (GTDB taxonomy): Bacteria > Actinomycetota > Acidimicrobiia > Spongiisociales > UBA5794 > JAHEJX01. The sequence continues at coordinate 47,251 of CAMYIJ010000012.1, read as the reverse complement.
GGTGTCGATACCGTGGGATTCCAGCAGCGGGATCATTCGCAGGAAGATTTCGGCGGTCACCAGAGCGTCGCCGAGCGAGGTGTGGCGGCCCGTGACCTCCAACCCGAAAAGCGAGGCAATCGACTCGAGCGTGTGCGGCGCCTGGTTGGGGTGGACAACTCCTGCGAGCAGCAGCGTGTCGAGCAGCAGGTTGCCGAACGTGACCCCCGTGGCCGCTTCCTTGAGCTGAAGGAACTTGACGTCGAACGCCGCGTTGTGGCCGACCATCACCGAGTCGGCGACGAATGAGCGGAATCGGGGAAGCACGGCATCGAGGTGAGGCTGACCGATGAGCATGTCGTTGGAGAGGCCGTGAATCTCGAACGACCCCGCCGACACGGGGCGCTTCGGGTCGACGAGCTGATCGAAGGTCTCGTGGCGCAGAATCCGGCCCCCCACGATGCGGACGGCCCCGATCGAGACAATCTCGTCACCGCCGTCGGGATCAAGACCCGTGGTCTCGGTGTCGAAGACGGTGAAAGTGAGCTCGCGCAGCGGGGTGTCGTCCATCGAGGTGGAGTCGGTGCCCGCAAAGAGGTTGAAGTCGTAGTAGGTCGGCCGCCCGCCCTCGACCACACGGTGGCTCAGACTCGGTATCGCATCAGTCTTGGGGAGCAGCAGGCACACTGTATGTCGATCGTCGTTCTCGGCCCGATACCAGACCTCACCGCCGTTGCGGAACGCGGCGCTGCCCAGGTCGCCTCCGACCTCGAGCTCGACGGCCGGAATCGCCGCCGCACCTCCATCCCACGAAAGGTCGACCGCGGCGAAGCGGCCTTCCGCTCGCAACGTCAGGAACAGTTGATCGACCGCGCCGTCCGCCCTCAGAGCGTGAGCCACCTTCGTGAGTGAGTCGATCACCCCCGTGCCGTCGACCTTGAGCCAGAGGGACTCAACCGTGTGGCTGATGGAGGTCTTGATCCCTTCATCGTCGTTGAGGCGACGCTGCAGCGCCCACAACAGGTCGTCGCCCAGCATGTCGTCCACTGAGTGCGATGGCTCGGGGAGCCCGGCGTTCTCTGCCGCGATCTCGTGGATCTGGTAGGACAGCCTCTCCGATTCCGTCTGGATGATCGACTTGAACCGTGCCACGGTTTCGGAGTCCATGTCCGGGTAGTCCTGAATCATCTCGATCGCGGCCCGAATGCCGGCGACCGACGCGCGGCTGCCTCGGAGTAAATCGATCAACAGCCGATTCTTGGCGTCCCGGGTTGCACGTTCCTCGGTGACATCCTCCATGGACAGGACGAATCCAGTCATGGAGCCGTCGGTGTCCACGGTCGGCGTCAGCCGAACCCGCAGCATGCGGCCATTGCTGGTCGTGGCAACGAAACGCGACGGGTGGGTGGCGCGACCCTGATCGACGTGGAGCTGCAAGCGGTGGAGTCCGTTGAGGATGGCGTTGCGATCGAGCATGCCGAAGACCGAACGGCCCAATCCGACAAATCCACTGCTGTCCGGATCGTCATAGGTTGTCAGAAGCCGCTGGGCATCGGCGTTGTACAGCAGGATCTGGCCGTCGAGATTGCAGACTACGACTCCCTCCGGGAGGTCGGCCATGAGCGCGGCCAAGCGCTCCTTCTCCTGCTCCAATGCCGCTTTGGCACTGTTGACCATCGCTTCCTGGTCGGCCAGGCTCGACCACAATCGGTCGGCCAACGCATTGACCGACCGGGCAACGTGCCGGGTTTCGATCGGCCCGTTTCCGTCGACCCGGTGGCGCGGATTGACGGTGGCGATCAGATCGATTTCTTCGGTGAGGCGTCGCAGCCGAACGGTGTGATTGCGATATACGACGGCCACGCCGATCGTGACCACCGCCATGGTCAACAGGCCACCGAAGAGAACCAGCGCACCATCGACCTCTTCGAGCATCTCCTGGCGGCGGGAGCCCGTCGTCAACCAGAGTGCGAACACCCCGAACGCGAAGCCGATCGCGGTCGCCGCCGCGGCCATGATCATCACTCGTTCGGTGCGCTGATTCATTGATTGCCCAACAGTTCCTGGACTTCTCTGACGAGGTCGCGGGTGGAGAAGGGCTTGGTGACATAACGATCGGCCCCCAGCGCCAAGCCCTTGGCTGCCTCCGCCTCGCGTCCGCGCGCCGTGAGCATGATTACCGAGATCGAATCGGACTCCTCGGACTGGCGAATCCGGCGCAGCACCTCGTATCCGCTGAGCTGAGGCAACATGACGTCGAGTAGCACGACGTGGGGTTGGAAGGACTCCACGAGGTCAGCGGCTGCGGCGCCGTCGTCGGCGCTCGCCACCTCGTAGCCCGCCTTCTCCATGAGGAACTTCAGGGAGATGACGATGTTCTCCTCGACATCGACGATAAGAACCCTATGCGTCATGCTAACTCCCCTCTTTGATCGGCCCGCACGAGGCCGTCTGTGACGCTGTCGCTATCAGCCACGTCGAGGCTGAAGCAGAATACCGCTCCGCCCTGAGGCGCTTCCTCGACCCATATCTCACCACCGAGTGCGAGCATGATCTCGCGGCTGATCGGAAGGCCGAGCCCCGTCCCCTGGGGCTTTCCACCGGCGACGCTGACTACCTGCCGGAACCGTTCGAAGACAGCCTCGCGGTCTTCCTCGGCAACTCCGGGCCCGTTGTCGGCAACCCGCACTGTGGCTGTGGGCGGGGCTTCCGGAGCCGACAGTTCCACCCAGATCTCCGGGTCGTCCGGTTCCGCAAACTTGATGGCATTCGACAGCAGGTTGAGCATCACCTGCATGAGCCGATCGCGTTCGGCAACGACGATGATGCTCCTGTCGGGCACGTCGACGTGGAGTTCCACGCCGGAGTCCTCGAAGAGCTGGCTCGTAGCGTGGATGGCTGCACGGACGACTTCAGCGAGGTCAACCGGTTCCCGGTGCCATTCCATTGCCCCTGAGGACATCTTCGAGAAGTCGAGAACCTGGTTGATGTGGCGCGTGAGGCGAGTGCTCTCAGCCTGGATCACATCGAGGAACTCACGGCGGCGGGTTGGATCGAGATCCGGGTTGTCTTGAAGGATCTCGGAAAAGGCCCGGATCGAAGTGAGCGGAGTCCGCAGCTCGTGGGTCACCGTCGTCACGAACTCATCTTTGAGGCGGTCGAGTTCGAGCAGGCGGGTGTTGGCCTTGCGCAGCTCCGCAGTGGCCGCCTCGAGCTCCTGTTGCTGCTGCTCGAGGCGGCGGCTGTAGGCCATGGCACGCGAAGTCTCGTCGAGCACTCCGAGTACCTCGTCGACGGTGAGCGGTTCCTCCTGAGCCACGGTGGCAAGGACGGCCCGTGCCGATGCCGCTCCCACCGACCCCGCGAGCTGGCGCTCCGCAAAGGCGACAAACGCCGAGTCGGCAACGTCATCGTCCTCGAGCGTTCCCCCTTCGAGGTCGCGGTACGCGGCAATGAGCGCCTCGGTCCGGGCGGGGCCGAGAAATCGGCCGAGGATCCCTCGCAGCACCCCAACCGTTGTCGTGCCCCGCCACATGCGCAGGTACTCGGCCTCTCCGGTGTGAGTGAAGATGTCGACAAAGAGCGAGGCCTGGCGGGTCTCGAGCGGCGACTGTCGAGTCGCCAGCGACAGCCACACGTAGAGCCCGATATTGAGGAACATACTCCAGAACATCGCGTGAGTTATGGGCCCAAAAGCATCGAGGCCGAAGAGCTCGTAGGGCCGCAACCAGCCGGCCCCGAAGGGTCCGTTGACTACCAAACTCGCATCGGGCGCCACCAGCGATGGCAGCACGAGCGTGTAGATCCACACTGCGAAGCCCACGCTGAGCCCGGCAACTGCTCCATTCCGGTTGCCCTGGCGCCAGTAGATCCCGCCCAGCAGCGCCGGCGCCAGTTGAGCGATCCCGGCGAATGAGATCAGACCGATAGAGACGAGAGGTTGGGTGCCGGCGCGCAGCTGAAAGTACACGTAGCCAAACAGTACGACCGCCACGATGGTGACCCGCCTGATACGCAGCACCGTCGCGCTCACATCGCTGTGCTCGGCGAGGCGGAGCCGGCGAATGCGCAGCAGGACCGGCATCAGCAGATCGTTGGAGACCATGGTGGCCAACGCCACGGTCGCCACGATGACCATGCTGGTCGCCGCAGATAGTCCCCCGATGAACGCGACGAGGGCGAGGAAATCATCGCCCTGGGATAGTGGCAGGCCGAGCACGTACATATCCGCGTCGATCGCTCCTTCTGCGAACATCAATCGGCCGGCGAAGGCGATGGGCAGAACGAATATGTTGATTGCCAGCAGGTACAGGGGAAACAGCCAGATCGCCTTGTTGACGTGGCGCTCGTCGGTGTTCTCGATGACGCCCATCTGGAATTGCCGGGGTAGGAACATCACCGCCAGGGCGGACAAGAAGCAGAGCCAGATCCACTCGACGTAAACGACGGGGTCGGAGCCCATTTCGAAGAGCCCGGCCAGGTCGGGCCGCGCCGCCGCTTGGCCGAATATGTCACCGAATCCGTTGAAGAGCCCGTAGGTGACAAACAGCCCGATGGCGACGAATGCGGTGAGCTTCACTATCGACTCGAACGCGATTGCAGCCACCAGGCCCTCATGGTGCTCGGAGACATCCAGATGCCGGGTGCCGAAGAGGATGCCGAATCCGGCGAGGATCAGGGCTATGTAGAAGGCGGTACCCCCTCCGAGGATGCTCGATGCGGCACGCCCGGCCGGCACCGCGGGGAAGTCGAGGATGAGCGTGAAGCTGGTCGAGATCGCGTCGAGTTGCAGGGCGACATAGGGAATGATGGCAACGGCAGCGATGAACGTGACGAGACCTCCGAGAGTGGTGCTCATGCCGTAGCGCGACGCGACGAAGTCGGCGATCGAGGTCAAGCGGTGCCGCTTGCTGATTCGGATCATTTTGCGCAGCACCAGGCCCCATAGGCCGACTACGAGCGTCGGGCCGAGGTAGATGGGAAGGAAACCCGCTCCCGTCGCTGCGGCACGGCCGACGCTGCCGTAGAACGTCCACGCCGTGCAGTAGACGCCGAGCGACAGGGCGTATACGTATGGGTTGGCGATCATGGATCTGCCCGCCTCGGCGCGCCTGTCGGCGTGGCGCGCGATCAAAAAGAGCAGCCCGATGTAGCCGAACGACGTGGCGATGATGATCCAGCCGTTCAGCATCTCGTCACCGTGTCCGTTCCACCACGAGGGCCATGAGCAGAATGAGGAGGCCCCATACAGCAAACAGGTAGACGTACGGTGCGGGTATCCCAAGAACGACGGCGTCTCCACGCGCAATGGCCAGGATGGGATAGTTGAGCAGCACGGCTCCAAAGGCGAACAGGGCCACGAGGCGCTGAATCTGGCGGGCGCTCATCGGGTGTAGCTTCCGTGGTAGTCCGACGACAGTGAGTCCTGCGCTTCGCGAACGGACTTGAAGACTTCCTTGAGCGCGGTGCGTCGCCAGCTGTTCAGCTCGTCGGGGTAGATGCGGTTGTCCGGCTTGGTTCCCGCCCGCCAGCGGGATACCTGGTGCTCGAGGCGCACCTGCATCGCCAACTCATATCCGTGGTGGAGCATGTCCGCGAGATCTGCGGAGATTTGGCCGTCGGCGGCCGCATCGCGAATGCGTTCAACGGTGCTGACGCTCGGTGAGGCCGCGGCCAATCCGTGAACCCGGGCAATCGAGACGATCGGCATGATCGCACCCGCCTTGAGATCGAGGGTGCCGGCATGTTCCCCACCCCGGGCCACGACCAGCCTCCCCAGGAAACCGAGCGGCGGGCGAAAGTCGAGGGCGGTTGCCGCCAGGAAGATCATGAGCGGCATGTAGTGCCGGGCCCGTTTCCGAACCATTTCGAACGGTTCCGCCAAGGCGGGATCGCCCACAACGACCCGCGAGTCGAGGGCTATGTTTGTTGAGAGCACATGGTCAGGCGTGACCTTCACCAGGAAAGAGGCCCAGCGGTGGTGCCATTGATCCACGTCGTCTCGCCACTGCGCTTCCGAGGCCATTGTCTTGCCTTCACAGCGCGGATATCCGATTTGCTCCAACGTTGCCACAACTTCTTCGGAGAACCCGGCCAACCACTCGGGGTCGATCCCGGTGGGATAGACAAGCGCCGAGTCCTGATCGGTCACGAAGGTCTGCTCGCGACGGCCCTGGCTACCGAGCGCAACCCAGGCGAAGGGCGTCGGCTGTCCGCCCATGGTCGTGAGGATGTCTCCGATGACTTTTTCGAGGATCTGATCTGTGAACAGGGTCTGGATCCGGGCGATCGACAACGCGTCCATCCCGGCCTCGAACAACGCCGCGGTCACGCCGGGGAGCGCGTCGTGGATCCTCTCGAGATCGCCAACGGTGGCGGCCCCGGCTATCTCCCCCTGAATGCCGAACGGGTTGCGTCCCACGAGTGACAGCAGATCCCATCCAACGACCATTCCGACCGGACGACCATTCTCTACAACCGGCAGGTGGCGGATGCCGTTGCCCACCAGCGTCTCGAGCGCGTCCAACAGATGGGTGTCGCCGGTGGTGGTCACGACCGGCATCGTGGCGACGTCGGCGATTACTCCTCCGGCCGCCGCCCCGCGAGCCACAAAACGCGAGCGGATGTCCTGATCCGTCACGATGCCGAGAGACGGCCCTCCTGTGACGAGCGCACCGCTGATTTCGGCCCGGGTCAGCTCCTCAGCTACGTCCACGATCGGCGTGGAACCGTCCACTATCACCGGCCGTCGCATGATCGCGTCGACCGTGGCCCCCGCGAGCCGCGCCGCCGCCCCTTGTAGGGTCGGCGCGGATACGACGGTTCGAAGTCGCTGCTCGGTGATCGTCGCCCACGCGGTGTCTATGGCCTCATCTGGCAATATCAGGTAGTCGGTAAGTGCGAGTGCCTCCGCTCTGAGGCCCTCGAGTGGAGCCCAGAATTCGCCTTCACCTACGACGTCGACGGCGCGTTCCTGAGCATCGAAGACTCGCAGGCCTCCAGATCGGACCACAAGCGGGCCTTCGGGGTCGACAACTTCACCAGGCCCCGCCGAAGCTTCTATGGCGACCTTGGCAAAGCCCTCGAGTTGGTCCTCGTCGGCGCCCGCAAACGCCGGCATCCGCGTCAGCAGATGATGGATGCCATCGTCCACACCTGATCCTCTCTCGCGAAACCACACCAGCTTACGAAATCCGCTTGCGTCATGGGTACCATTGCCGCCCACAAACGACGGGAGGGAAGCCGTTGCTTCCCTCCCGATCGTTCAATCGTTGCCTGATGACAGTTCGCTTCAGCGTTACTTGACGTTCGCTGCCTCCAGGTACGGCTCGGCAACCTCGGGAACCCGCAGGCTGGCGACCATGTCCTGAATCTCCTGCGGCGGCGGGGGCGTCGCCTTCGAGACGAAGTACGTCACGAGGAAGTTCAGGATCATGCCGAACGTACCAATACCCTGCGCCGAGATGTTGAAGATGAACGGGTCGTTGCCCAGCATCTTCGGGGCCGTCAGGATGATGTACGTAGCCGTGAAGATCAGACCTGTTGCCATCCCGGCGATCGCACCTTGGGAGGTAGTCCTCTTCCAGAAGATACCAAGCACAATGACCGGGAAGAAACTCGCCGCGGCAAGTCCAAAGGCAAATGCCACAACCTCCGCAACGAATCCAGGTGGGAAGATGCCCAGTAGTCCGGCACCGAGCACACCGACCGAGATGGCGACCCGGCCTGCCATGAGCCGCTGTTTCTCGCTGGTTCCCCGCTTGAGCACCCTCGAATAGAGGTCGTGCCCAATCGATGAGCCAATCACGAGCAGCAGCCCCGATGCTGTTGACAGTGCAGCTGCGAGGCCACCGGCGGCTACCAATGCCACCACGGGAGCCGCCAGGCCGGCTATCTCCGGATTGGCGAGCACCATGATGTCACGGTCGACGGTCAACTCATTGGCGACATCAGAGCCGGATCCGGTGTATTGGATCAAGCCATCTCCGTTGAGATCCTCGTAGGTCAGCAATCCGGTGTCCTCCCAGGACGTGAACCACGAAGGCACGTCCGTGTAGGCGGTGTTGCTGACTTCGTTGATCAGGTTGAACTTCGCGAAGCTCGCCACGGCGGGAGCCGTCGTGTAGAGGATGGCGATGAACAGCAGTGCCCAACCGGCGGACCAGCGGGCGTCGCGGACTGTGCGGGTCGTGTAGAACCGCACGATGACGTGCGGCAGGCCCGCCGTACCGGCCATCAACGAGATCGTGATCATCAACACGTTCAGCGTCGACAATCGGACAAATGGTTCGGTATACGAACCGAACCCCAGATCGGTGGACAGAGCGTTCAAGTCGGGCAGCACGTTGCCAAACGAGAACTGCGGAATCGGGAAGAACCCGAGCTTGCTGGCAATGGCCCAGGCCGGAATCAGGTAGGCGATGATCAGCACTGTGTACTGCGCCACCTGAGTCCACGTGATCCCCTTCATGCCACCGGTGATGGCGTAGACGGATACGATGAGCATGCCGATGATGACACCCCAGACGATGCTGACGTTCAGGAAACGTGAGAATACGATCCCGACACCTCGCATCTGGCCGGCTACGTAGGTGAACGACACGAAGATGGCGCAAACCAGCGCGACCACCCGGGCTGTCTGGCTGTAGTAGCGGTCACCGACGAAGTCGGGAACCGTGTACTTACCGAACTTCCTCAGGTAAGGAGCCAGCAGCAGTGCCAGGAGCACGTAGCCGCCGGTCCAACCCATGAGGTATACCGCCCCGTCGAAGCCGAGGATCGCAATGATCCCCGCCATCGATATGAAGGACGCAGCGGACATCCAGTCCGCCGCCACCGCCATACCGTTGGCGATCGGGGGAACACCGTGGCCGGCTACGTAGAACTGCTCGGTGTCCTTGGCGCGCGAGCGGACTGCGATCCCGATGTAGAGCGAGAACGTCAGGCCAACAATGATCCATGTCCAGACCTCTACGCTCACGAGCCACCACCCCCAGCGCCGGCCTGCAGGGTCATCTCGAGCTCATTGTCGTAGCGATCCATCGTCTTCGCATATACGAAGATCAGAACCACGAAGGTGAAGATTGCGCCCTGCTGAGCCATCCAGAAGCCGAGTGGCCACCCGGCAAACGTGACCTCGTTGAGTGCATTCACCAAAATAATCGACAACACGAGCGAGACGACAGCCCAAATCGCAAGGAGGATCATCATTAGGCGCAGATTCCGCCTCCAGTAACCCTCGATGGCTTGTCGTTCCACGACTGCCCTCCTCCATGTCCATCAACGGCGCGACATATGACGTGCCTGGTGTGGAGGTTATGGGCGCACGGCGGGCGGGAACATGGAGATGCGGTGAATGGCGCCGCGTGTGCGCCGATCGGTGTCACGTATGCCGGTCGTCCCGACCGCTTGACCGTTCGTCGCACGTTCACCGGCAGTGGGCGCATTGTGGTGCGCCCTTCGGCGCTGTCCGGCACGGCTCCGTTCTGGCGTCGCTGAGCGCCACATATGGCGGCCACGTACGCAAGAACGAGAACTAGTTCGTGACGCGGCAGAGGCGTTGCTAGGTGTTGCCCACTCCCATGAGAGGCTTGACCTCGTCGGGAGCGTGCATCATGAGCAGGATTCTGTCGGCATGGCGGTTGGGGCGGCCTCGCCAGGAGATTCCAATCATCACGGCAAAGGCAAGGGGCACGGTCACGATTGCAGGCTGGCTGAGAAGCGCGCCGAGCACACCCGTGCGCGGCGAGATCATCGTTATGAGGATGGCAGTGGTTGCACTGAGGCCGCCGACTGCCATGCCGGCCGCAGCGCCGTTGCGCGTGAGGCGGCGCCACCAGAGCCCCAGTAGCAATAGCGGGCAGAAAGCACTGGCGGCGATGGCGAACGCCCAGCCCACGAGGACGTTGATGTCGAACGGCCGCACGAGCATTCCGAGCCCGATCGCGACGGCCCCTCCGATGACGGCGCTCGCACGGAAGTAGGCCACGCGTCGCGCCGTTCCGGCCTCGGGGCGCACCAGTTCGGCGTACAGGTCGTGTGACAGGGCGCCGGCAACGGATATCAGCAGGCCGGAGGATGTCGACAGGAAGGCAGAGAAGGCACCCGCGGCGACGATCGCCGACATCCACGTCCCCAGCGAGCCACCGAGGAGCGCAGGCAATGCCAGGACCACGAGCTCCGTCTCCCCGCGCACGTACAACTCGGGACTCCACATGCGCCCGATAACGGCGTAGGTCCACGGGAAGAAGTAGAACCCCCCGACGAGTACCAGGGTTGCCACGGCAGTGCGCCGAGCAGAGGCGGCGTCGCGATTGGTGTAGAAGCGCACCAGGATGTGGGGCAGCCCCATGGTCCCCAGGACCGTGGCAATCGTCAGGGAAATGGCGCCGAGTAGTCCCAGGCCACGGTCGGAATCCTCGATCGGCACCGTCCAGCTGACACCGTCGAGCGGCTCCGCCGGCGCGGCGGTGGGGACGGCGCCTCCGGCCGGGAACAGCAGCTCGGTGCCGGCAGCCACATCCACATTGCCCTCCGGCCAGCGCCGGGCGACACCGTCGACGACCACGGTGATGGATTCGCCGACGTTGAGGGTGAGATCCCGCGGGACCTCGACAGCCGTCACCTCGGCGAAGGTCGGCAGGGCGTCGCCGAAGGGATCGGCCGGTCCGCCACCCACCAGGGCGAGCAGCAGGGTTGCCGGGACCGAGATCGCGAACAGCTTCACCCAGTAGTGAAATGCCTGGACATAGGTGATCCCCTTCATACCCCCCAACGCCACGGCAAGGGTGACGATCGATCCAACCACAACCACGCCGACCCAATACGGGGTGCCGAGAATCAGCTCGAGGGTGATTCCCGCACCCTTCATCTGCGGGAGCAGGTAGAACCATCCGATAAGGAGGACGTTCACCGCCGCCAGACGCCGCATCCCCCGACTGCGGAACCGCCCCTCGGCGAAGTCGGGCAGCGTGTATGCCCCAAACCGACGTAGCGGAGCCGCGACAAAGAGAAGCAGGATGAAATATCCCGCGGCGTAGCCAAACGGGTACCACATGGCAGCAGCGCCCTGCTTCATCACCAGGCCGGCGATCCCGAGAAACGAGGCCGCCGAGAGGTACTCGCCGGCGATGGCACTCGCGTTCCAGCCGGGACCGACTGCGCGAGTCGCCACGAAGAAGTCCGATGTTGTTCGGGCAATCCGAACGCCGTAGACACCGAGAAGGAAAGTCGCCGCGGTTACGAGGCCGATCAGAAGCAGCGACGCCGTCATGGACGCTCGACGAGGTCGGAGAACTCCTCTTCGGTCGTCTCCGCGCTCCTCATGTACAGGTAGCCGAGTACGGCCAGGCCGGGGTAGCACGCCAGGCCCAGCACCATCCAGGACAGCGGCAAGCCGATCACACGTATACCGGCGACACTCGGCTTGAGCCAGAACATGAGCGGCAAGCCGACCGCAACCACGAGGAACGGGGCCAGGTACGCCAGAGATGTGGCGAGGTTGATGTGGAGCAGGGTCCGCAGATAGACCGATGCCAGCGGAGCACCATCTTCGCGGGGCACCTCAGCCAACCGGGTCAGCTCCCCTGAACGGACAGACCGAGTCGGTCACGCAGCTCTCGGGCCCGACGGCGGCTCACAGGAACACGGGTCCCGGCGGCATCCTTGATCCGGACGATCAAGGTCTGGTTGAACGACGGCGAGATATCTGCGACGTGACGCAGGTTTATCAGATAGCTGCGGTGGACGCGGACAAAACCTTCGGAGGCCCATCGGGCTGCAATGGAAGCCATGGAGGCCCGGATGAGGTAGGCATCGTCGCGGGTATGCAGCCGTACGTAGTCGCCCTCGGCCTCGACATACCTGATCTCGCCCCGATCGATGAGCAACGTCTTGCCGGCGACCTCCACGGCAACGAAGGGAAGCTCCTCGGACGTCTCTGCCGCCGGGCCGGTTGCCGCCGCGGGAGGCGAGCCGACGTCGGCCGACCCGGTGCGCTGCTCGAGCCGGTCGAGTGTCTTGGCGATTCGCTCAGCGCTCACCGGTTTCAGGATGTAGTCGGCCGCCGCGACGTCGAATGCCTCCACCGCGTGCTCCTCATGAGCGCTGACAAAGACGATTACCGGTGGCTGCGCGAACTGCTGCAGAGTGCGCGCGAAGTGAATCCCGTCGAGGCCGGGCATCCTGATGTCCAGGAACACAATGTCGAACGACGATTCCTGGAGCCTGACCAGGGCATCGGTGGCGCTGGCGGCCGTCTCCACGTTTTTCACACGGCCCGACGACTCGAGCAGGTATGCCAGATCATCGCGGGCGTGGGCCTCGTCATCGACGACCAGCGCGTTATCGATCCTCATTCGTTGTCCGATCCGCTCAGGGCGGTCGGCTCGTGGGGCACACCCGCCCGGAACTTCGGGACCCGCAGTGTCACAGTTGAACCAACCTCGGGCGAGGATTCGATCTGTAGTCGGTAGTGCCGTCCGAAACTCGTTCGGAGACGGGCCTGGACGTTGGCCAAACCCAAGCTCGACGAACCGACGGCATCGACATCGTCGTGCTCGCCCAGAATCGTCGCAATCATCTCCGGCGACATGCCGGGGCCATTATCTGAGATCGTGATGTAGACATCCTCGTCATGATCCTCGGCAGCCACTATCACCCGGCCCGAGCCCTCACTGTGGTCAATCCCGTGCTGCACCGCATTCTCCACGATCGGCTGAAGGAGCAGCATCGGAATCGTCACCGCCAGGACCTCCGGGTCGATGCGGAACAGCACTTCGAGCCGCTCGCCAAATCGCACTCGCTCCAGCTCGAGGTAGGTGTGGACGCTGCGCAACTCGTCGGCGAGAGTCGTATTGACCCGGTCGCTACGCAGGATGTACCGCGAGAACTCGGCAAACTGGATGAGCGCCTCGCGGGACCGCTCCGGGTCGCCTCGGACCATGCTGGCGATCGCCGTCAGCGTGTTGTATACGAAGTGTGGGGAAATCTGATGACGGAGCGCCACCGTCCGCGCCTCGACGAGCTCTTCTCCGGTGCGATCGGCCGCCGCCAACTGCAGCTGGGTCGCTGCCAGCCGGGCGGCCTCCCGGCCGGCGCGCAGCAGCCCGAGCGTGACGGGGCGCCCGCGCCGGGTGAGCAGGACGATCACGCCGAGGACCTCGTTGCCCACCTTGATCGGCACCGCCAGAACCTCTCCGAGCGAGCAGTGCTGGTCGGCACACTCGAGGCCCGACCGCGACGCCCGCGACTTCCCGCTGGCCGTCGTCGCGGCCACGATTCCCGCCAGACGCTCATCTTCGATCCCATGGCGGCGCGCCCCGCTCCCGGCGTACGCAAGAACCTGACTCGTGTCGGCCAGAGCGACGGCCGCAACGTCGAGCAGCTGCCGGATTGATCGTGCGGCAGTGCTCGCCGATCGTTCGTCCAACCCATCACGCAGCGGCCGAGCCGCAAGATGGGCATGGCGCAGTGTGTCGTACACGGACCGCTGCTGCGCAGTCCCGAGGCCGCGACGGAAGAACGACTGGCGACGCGGACGCACTTTCGGAGCCGGAATCGCCGATGCGAGCCCGACGACGAATGCTCGCCCGAGCCTGTGATGCCCTCGCGTCATTCGCAGAGGGTAATCGGTTGGCTGCAGCGGAACCGGGGTGGAGGGTGGCGATGGAGCGCCAGGGAAGGATCCGAGAGGCCCTGTTCACCGTTTCTGAGGAGCTATTGCAGCACAATCGCGCTCCGACGCGACGCCGATCGCACGCGTCCAGCGTAGACGTACGGGACGGTTGGCCGCATAGCGGTGCGAAGCGTTATGTCGGAGCTGCAAGCGGCCGTTAGGACTACTTGACGTCGACCGGCGACCGGGGAAGACCGGCAGGATGCGAACTAGGCGAGCTTTCCGGGCTCCGCCAACTCTACGGGCGTATCGCAGCCGGCTTCAGAGTCGTTCGATCTCGACCTCGCGTACCCGGCGCCGCGTTGCCTTCGTGACCCGAGCCCGGGCCCCTTCGAAGGCCACGGTCTCGCCGACCCGCACGATTCGCCCTGCGAGCCCAATGATCAGGCCACCGACGGTATTCCATTCGCCGCGCGGCACTTGCATACCGATCACATCCTCCAACCGTGTCACCGAGGTCCGCGCGTCAACTCGCCACCGCCCAGGCGAGATCTCTTCAACCGGAGGGGACCGGTCTTCGCCTTCGTCGGCTACGTCGCCGACGAGCTCCTCAACGACATCCTCGATTGTCACGATGCCCGCCGTGCTGCCGTGTTCATCGATGGCAACCGCGAAATGATTTCCCGCAGACTGCATTTCCCGAAGTAGGTCGATCACTCTCTTGCTCTCCGGCACCACAAGTACCGGACGGGTGAGGCTCTTGACTGGCAGTTCGCGGCCTTCGGCAACCGAGCGCGCCAGGTCGCGGAGCCGCACGATCCCCGTAATATCGTCGGGGCGCTCGTCGAACACTGCCAGTCTGCGATGGCCCGAGGAGATCGCCGCATCGAGCGCATCCCGCACCGTGGTCGACACAGCAACGGACACGACATCCACCCGGGGCACGAGTATCTCGTCCACCCTCACGCTGCCGAGCCGGAGTGCTCGTTCCATCAACTCGAGATCGCCGGGGGCGATCTCTCCCACCTCGGCTGCCTGGGCGGCCAGCCGCCGGAGCTCGGCCGCAGTCACCGCGGTGCCGCCGGCGATGCTACGGCCCGGGGCTTGAAGATCGGCAAACCGCACAAGCACCGACACGATCGGGTGTAACGCGACCTTGAGAACCCTGAGCAGCGGGGTCGTTGCCTTGGCCACATATGTCGGGTTCCGCAGCGCATAGGTCTTGGGAATGGCTTCGGCGTAGACGAACAGGGCGAGAGTGAGAATCACCGATGCCACTGTGATGCCGAGCTTCCCGAAGTGGCGCTGGGCCAGCAGGCCGGTGACCGTGGCAGCGCCGATCTGCACGAGCAATACAGCCAGCAGCACGGTGTTCATCACACGAGGCAGGTCCTGAAGGAGGCGGAGCAGCCGGCCCGCTCTCCGGTCGCCGCTATCGGCCAGAACCTCTATTGCGGTGGGTCGAACCCGAATCATGGCAGCTTCGGCCGCGCCCAGATAGACGGCCGTGCCGATCAACACAACCAGGAGGAGAACCAGCGGGATGTCCCCTGTCACCTCGCCCCCGGATCATTGTCGAGTCGCTGCGGTTGGTCCTCGTGGACGGTGACGTTGCTCACTCACTGCCATTCTTAGTCCAGATCGCGGAGAAGGTGTAGAGCCAAAGGCCCCAGCGCCCTCTCAGCCGGTAAGGCGATCGAGGACGAAGCCCGCGTACAGGGCCACACCCTTGGCCATGGCGGCCTCATCGAACCGGACGAGGTTCGAGTGATTGGCGGGTGCAGTTCCCGGGTCGAGGTCGGGTGGGCAGGCGCCCAGAAACGCCATGGCACCCGGGATCTGTTGCATGACGTATGACCAGTCCTCCGCACCCATGATCGGATCGAGCATATCAATTGCGGCCTCAGGCCCGAGAACCCTGCCCGTCATGTCTATGACGCTCGAGACGATCTCAGGATCGTTGACGCTCACCGGGTAGCCATGCCTGATGGCAAGAGTTGCGGTGGCGCCGTGGGCCGCCGCAACATTTATCGCCACGCTTTCGAGGATCTCGTGTATGGCGGCCCGAGTCTCCTCGGACACGGCGCGTACCGTTCCGTTGAGCTCGGCGGTGGGCGGAATGATGTTGTTTGTGGTGCCGGCAGTCATCTTGGCAAACGTCACCACTCCAGGAGTGAAGACGTTGATCCGGCGCGTTACGGCGACCTGCGTTGCCAAGATGATCTCCGCCGCGATCGGGACCGGGTCGAGTGCATTCTGCGGAGCCGAGGCGTGGCCGCCGCTGCCAAAGACGGTGATGGTGATCTCATCGGCCGAAGCCATCTGCGGGCCCGGGCGGATGTGGACTTCACCCGACGCGTAGAGGGAGCTGACATGAATCGCGAAGCCGGCCGCGGGCTTGCTTCCCGTAGTCTCGAGCAGGCCTTCTTCGAGCATGTGTCTGGCGCCCGCACTGCCCTCTTCGCCGGGTTGGAACATGAACAGGACCTTGCCGTTCAGTTGCTCACGGCGATTGCTGAGCAGCCTTGCTGCCCCGTACAGCATGGCGGTGTGGAGATCGTGACCACAGGCGTGCATCGTGTTGCCCGTCTCGCTGGCAAAGTCCAAGTCGGTGTCTTCGGTCAGCGGCAGGCCGTCCATATCTCCTCGCAACAGGACGGTTGGGCCATCGCCGGCACCGTTGAGCACGGCGGCCACGCCAGAAGTGCTCTCGTGGAGGGTGAGGTCGAGCGGTAGGCCGTCGAGTGCGGCGAGGACGGCTTCCCGGGTCCTTGGCAGGTGATTGCCCAGTTCGGGATGGCGATGAAGCCGGCGCCGCAACTGCACGACGTCGTCGAGCATGGCCTGGGCGTCTGCAAGGAGTGAGTCTGTCATGAGCCGGAGGATAGGACCCGTGGAGGAGTGGAAGTTCCCGTCCTTCCGTCACCTTCAGGGCCAAGTCCTCACCGCCGGCCTGCCACTGACTAGTCACTCCACATCACCCAGGATGACGCGATGCTGATTCAACTTCGTTGGGCGCGTTTGTCGATATATGAAAATGAACGGTTCACGAACGTTCGTTCTGGCCTCGGTCCCGGCCGCAGCCGGTCTGGCCTGGCACCAGTACCGCAGAGCGGTACGCGCGGTGGACGCCCACCCATCCGTGGCGCCGGAGCTCCCCGGTCATCGCCGCCAGATCCCGACTCCCTGGGGGTCGACTGCCTACCGTCTCGTTGAAGGCGATCCGCGGTCGCCTGCCCTCGTACTCGTCCACGGCTGGGGAAAGACGGCCGACTCCGCCTGGTGGCCGATCGTGGCCGACTGCAGTCGCACGATGGTGGTGGTGGACCTTCCGGGGCATGGCAGGTCGCGGCTGAAAGCGCCCTTCTCTTTCGCGCTTGCTGCCGAAGCGGTGGAGCGCGCTATCGCCGATGCCGGCTTGCACCAGCCGGTCCTGGTGGGTCACTCGATGGGCGGCCCGGTGGTGCTCACGACCTTGCGGCGCCAGGGCCCCGCGGCCTTTTCGGGTCTGATTGCCATCGCAACCTCGGCGCACTGGGTGCGCCCCCGGCTCAAAGTGATCATGGCTATGGCGCCGTATGCGATGGCGCCGCGATCGCCGTTTCTCCTACGAGCTGAGCGGTCCGACCTGCGCAACACGCCCCACGTTGCCCATCACATTGCCTGGGCCTACACGAGGCGACCCGGTCGGCGCTTGCTCGACGAGACCGCTACCGCACTGAGTCGCTTCGACGCCCGCGGTTGGGACGACCTGACACTTCCGGCCAACACGACATGGGTGGTGGCCAAGCAGGACTCCATTCTCGCCCCGGAACACCAGATCGCCTCGGCGAACCACTTCAAGGCGGGCGTGGTTGAGGTTGAGGCCCAGCACTCGATGGTCGTCCAGGCACCCGAGGCGGTTCTGGAGATTCTGGAGAGTTTCGGCGCAAACCGGTGCGTCGGCTGAGAACTCGCCCGCCGGTCAGTCCCGTGTCGCGAGCGCTGTCCCGTCGGAGGCCAGTGGTTCTTGCGTACCTGACGGCGGTATCTGGCCGGGATGTACGCATGTTCGAGAAGAAGTGTGCCATCGTCGTTTCTTGCGTACATGACGGCGATATCTCGCCCGGATGTACGCATGTTCGGCGGAGGCGCCCCGATCACCCGCCGCCCAGCACAATGTCGCGCACCCACCGGCGTCCGAGATCCGGCAGGTTCAATCGGCATTAGCAAGACATTATCTGGGAGGACCACGCTCAGCAGTCTGATGACTCGGCTGCCTAGTCGAGCCTGCCAAGCGCCCGGAGTGTCAAACAGTCTCGCGGGACAGTACAACTAGACGCCCGGGCCCGCCGTCTGCAACGACTCCGGGAGCTTGGGCTTACCGTTCGGAGACGGGGGCAAGGGCAGGCGGAGGTTCAAGCGACTCCAGCCGTCCTCGTGGGAGTACCACAGGCTTCCTCCCATCAGCGTGGCGAGATTGCGCGAAACGGCCAGACCGAGCCCGACAGACGTTGAAGCCCCATCATCATCACTCACCGAGTTGAACGGCTCGAAGATCTCACCGTGCAGCTCGATAGGGACCGGCGGTCCCGAGTCGGCCACGACGATCAGCATTTCGCCTCCGTGGACCCCGCCAACAACGCGGATCCGGTCCCCGCCGTAGCGCACGGCATTGGACACCAGGTTGCGCAAGATCTGGCGCAACCGGCCCCGATCCGCCAGAACGTGGCCTTCTGCGTCTATCGCCACGTTGGCGACGTCACCTACGGTGGCGAGGACGTGTCGGATTTCCTCGCGGAGATCGAGTGCCTCGGGTCTGATCACCAGGTTCTCGGTCTCAATGCGGGCCGCAACGAGCAAGTCATCGACGATTGCGGAAACTTCGTCGCTTTCCTGGACGAGAGCCTGAACCATTTCACCGATCTCCGCCGGGGAGAAGTCCTCGAATCGATCACGGAGTTCGTGGGCGTATGCCACCACCGACGTCAATGGCGTGCGCAGTTCGTGGCTCACCGAGCCGATGAACTCGGTCTGTGCTTCGTTGATCCGGCGTTGGTCGAAGAGTTGGCGAGCCCGGTCGCGGAGCCGGAAGACAAACGTCACCACCAGTAACGCGATTATCAGAAGAATCGGAGAGCCCCAGCGGAGCCATTGCTCCGCCCTGCGATCGGCCTCCACAGACTCGAGCAGGTGATCGTTCTCCTCTTCGAGGAGATCCAGCAAGGGTCGCCGGGCGGCCAAGTCGAGTGCAATCAGCGTTTGCACTTCACTCGGCTCAGCCGCGGCAGAAGCACCCATTGCTGTCTGGACGTACGTGTTGAAGGCATCGGAGAAGCCATCGATCACTGGAATCTCGTCGGAATCCACAAGGGCTGCCAGCTCCGCTCGCCGTTCATCGAATTGCGAGACGGCAGTGGCGATCTCCGGGTCCGCCGAGGGATGCGGGCGGGTCGGATCGACTTGCCACGCAGCTATGGCTTCCTCGACGACGGTGAGCGCGATCTGCATCTCTGCGAGCAGGTGCGACTCTTGCGACTCCTTGCGGATATCCGCCGAAGTGCCGAGGTTCGCGGCAAGCACGACGATCAGGCCGACTGCAATCAACACCAGGGCGAGAGCGACGATTAGCTCCGCGGCTGAGTTGAGCGACCGGCGCGTCGGTTCTTTGACATCGACCACCCTCTTATCATCGGCGTTTTGGCTATTTGCATTAGCCACGAGCCCGGCGTTACGGCTGGGCTTGCCTGTTCTAGGAGGCCCGCGGTCCGCGCAGCACCCGTGCCGGGAGACCGATGAGCGCTCTGAACAGATCAAGAATCGCCTTGACGGAGATGCCGAGTACCCGCAGCGGCAGGCTGATCAACCACAGGATCGGGTACAGAATGAGCGCCAGTAGGGCGAGGGGCCAGGCAACCACGAGGAGCACCAGCCAGACCAGGAACTTGAGCATGTCGACTCCGTTTCTCGTATGAACGGCGAATCGGCGCGGCCCGCGCTACCGCCCAGGCCGAGCAACGTCCCGATTCTCCAGTGATTGCGCCGAGAAGACAACCGCGGCTCACGGCACAACGCGGTTTGGGCACAAAGGAATTCGTCTACCTAGCCCTAGCTATCGGTGTACGCTTTCGAACACCTGGACCTTTCAGAAAGGGGCGCGCTATGCCACGGTTCATGATGGTTTATAAGGGCGAAGCTACGGATATGTCGGATATGACGCCTGAAGAGGGCGCCGCCGTCATGGCGAAGTGGGGAGCCTGGATGGAGAAGTTGGGTCCGGCCCTCACGGACATCGGTGCGCCGTTCGGACCCGGATCATCTGTCGTTGACGACGGAACCTCCGGCGACGCGATGGCGGCGACCGGCTACTCGATCGTAGAGGCCTCCGATCTCGGCGCAGCCGAAGCGCTCACCGTGGGCCATCCCTACCTCAGCGAAGGTAAGGGCGACTTCGCTATCGACATATTCGAGCTGATGCCGGTCCCAATGGACAGCTAGCACAATCAGCCACTCTCGAGCGGGGTGCCGCCACGCAGCGGCGCCCCGCTTAGCGTGCTGGCCGCATCCGGAAGTGGCAGTCAGGGTGAGAGTCGAATTCCGGACAGGGCGTCGTCCTCGGACTCAACTGAACCGGCCCGCGCTAGCGGCCTTGCCGCATGTAGCTCTCGATCTTGCGTTCTTCCCACCGCGCCATCCATTTCCCTGATCCGAAGAACAACGCTGCGGCATGCGAGAGAACTCCGATGCCCCATCCGATCGTGGCCCAGTAGAACCACCAACCGTCTCCTTGTAGGGCGTTGATGATGAACAGGCCGAGGTTCACGATCACGTAAATCGCGAGATGTATATAGAAGCCTTTCACCTCCTCAACATGCTTCTTGGCTTCCGTATAGCGAGGATCGTTCGTCATGGGTACCTCCTTACCCTCAACCTACGCGACGCCCGCGCGAGACGAAGGCAGAATCGGTCTCGATTCGAAATCGTCGCTGCGAGCTCACATTCGTGGTCCGGGCTGGTAGCTCCCCCGCTTGATCACATCCGAGCGGGGGGACTCTCGGATGCTCCGCCGCGGGCCGTCTCTGGTGGAGGAATCGCCGTGAGGTGATCCGACTCCAAACCTCCCTGATCCAGCCTGAAGGGCGGATACCGATCGGTCATCAGCGCCGCATAGGCCATCACCCGGAACACCCAGCGGTTGAGCCCGATGACGAGGGCGAATAGCGGGCGGGGATAACGGTTGGTGAACAGCAGGATCACCGCCGCGATGAAGACGAGGAGCCCGAGCAGACCTCCCGTCCAGATGCCGCCTCCGCCATTCCATTCATCCGGCCGTCCCGAGGACGCCCAAACTCCGGCGCCGAGCAGGAACGCCAGGATGAGATAGTGAGGTATGGCCAGGAGCCACCACTTGACGAGCACCAGGCCTTGCGACAGCCGCTCGGGATATGCGATATCGAGAGTTGCCGGATAGTCGTCTTCACGGTTCAGCGAAAACGGCGGATAACGATCCGTGCCCAAGCCACCCTGGAACGCGTAGTAGTCGACCCGCCACCACCAGCGGAGCACTCCGAGGTTGAAGTCGAAGATCCCGCGGGGGTAGATGCCCGTGAACAGGATCGAGACGGCGGCGATGAACGTCGTGACAACGAAACCAATCGACAGAAACGCCAGAACGATCAGATGCGGGATTGCCAGGAACCACTTCACGAGCCAGAGTGCCTGCGACAGCGGCTCATCGAGCCTGGCGTTGAGGGCGACCGGTTCCTCCTCGCTCACGGCCCCGACGGGAACAGGCGCCATTGTCTCCGGCGCCGGGACGGCTCCTTCTTGATCCCTGACGGCCACCAGAATGATTGCAACGGCGAGGAGGGCGAACAGTGCCCCGACGGCCAGCAGCACCAGGCCGGCTACGAGGATCGCGCTGGAGCGAATCCCGACCGTGACATCGGCGACTATTCCGGGAGAGCCGTCCGCGTTCATCAGAACCGCGATCCACTCCCCTTCCTCGATATCCCACTCGAGCTCGAGGTCTCCGGGGCCCGTAGCCGAGGCCACCCAGAACGGCTGATCGGCCGGCGCGGCGGCAGTCGCAGCAGCTCCGGGGAGCGGGTTGTAGTCGACGTCACCGTTGGGCTCGATGTCGATAATCTCATCGCGAGCGACCCCACCGAGGTAGGACTCGACGTCATCGCGTGAGCCGATTCCAATGAACAGAGAGCTCTGGTCAGGTACGGAGTGAGCCTTGACCCGTATCCGGGGGTTGACCCAATCGAGGAACCAGTCGACGGCACGGGGATCCGAGCGGAGGTCCAGATCGCCGGTCACGACCGCGGCTGTGCCGCTTGCGATCCGGTCGAGGGTCTCGTCGAAGAACCCGTCGTCGTCCCCTTCGATGATGTAGCCCCCTGTTACCACGGCACCGCCGATGAGCATTGCCGCCGCGGGCAGAGCGAACAGCAGCAGTGCAATGATGAGTGCGACGATTCGGCCCGGCTTCATAGCCAACTCCCTTGTGTCCACTAGCCGAGGGCGTATCCGGCCGACGGCGGAAACCAATGCACCTTGGTGCCCAAATGACGACGGTGCCCAATGACGACACCTCCAGCCTATCGACTGCCAGGCCTGGCGGCATATCGAGATCGCGCGCGAGAAGGCGTCAGGTCACCGGGTCCATCTTGGCGAGGAGATAGCCCCGAGCCCGCTCGGCCAGGGGGTACCGCTCGACCAGGTCCCAGAAGGCTGGGCTGTGATCGGGATGGGTTAGATGCGCCAGCTCGTGGACGATGACGTAGTCGAGCACCCAGTCCGGAAACGGGGCAACACGGGTGGCGATTCGGACCCGGCCGGTCGCGGGAGTGCAGGATCCCCACCGGGTCTTCTGTCTCTCCGACCACACGATTTCCGCCGGGCGGCCGAGCCGATACGCCGCGGCCAGCTTCGCGGCCCGACCTGGCAGATCGATACGATCGGCACTTCGTTCACGGGAGAATCGGGCGCGCATCACCTCGACCCACTTCTGCTCCTCAGCCGCGGACATGCGACCGGGGATGGCAATCTCCAGAATCCCGTCAACCATGCGGGCCTGCACGGTCTTGTGGCGGCGGTTGCTTCTTCTCACCTCAACTTGCATGGCGCGCACGCTACACGCCACCACCGACAAGAAAAGGACGCCGCCGTTCGGGGCCCGCCGTTGGGATCAATCGGGCGCGAGCAGCTCATTCAGCGCCCGGCGGACCCGCTTCTCGCTCACCGGTCCCTTCGCACCGATGGGCTGGGCAAAGAAGCTCACCCGCAGTTCCTGGAGCATCCACGAGATCTCGATCATTCGCGGGCTCCACGGGAGGGAATCCATCAGGGTGTCGAGCTCGTATTCAAGGGCGCCGACGCGCACCATCTGGTCGAAGTCGCGCTTTGGGTTGTCCGGCAGTTTGCGAAGGCGGTACGCGGCCGCGGCGAGATACCGCCTCAGGTCGTCGAGTCGGTCCGCTCCGATACCGGCGACAAAGCCGGGATAGATGAACCGGCCGATCTGCTCGGCCACGTCCTCGGCACCCGCCAGGACCGCTTCGCCGCGGGCCCCCGCGAGAAGAGCCTCCACATCATGCAATTCGCGGAGGACCGCCGCCGATTGGCTCCCGACTCGCTCGAGTACCTCGGCGAGGTGCTCGCGGGCCGCGAGCAGCACACGGTCAAATCCGTCCGGGCTCCACACGAGGCCGCCGGCATCGACCATCACCTGGTCGAGGGAGCAGGCGAGGCAGTCGTCCATCCAGTCGTCCTTCCCGGCGTATGGGCTTGAGGCAAAGGTCATGTGGAGTTCGTTGCTGAGGATGGATCGCAGGAGCCTGGTGGGGCTGGGCAGTTGCAGGATGAGGAGGCGACGGACTCCCTCCCACATCAGCTCGGTCTGCTCCTGCCTGCTCGACACCAATCGGATCGAGACGTCGGTGGTGTTGTCGATGAGGGTCGGATAGGCGATGACGTCGTGACCGGCGCCCTGCAAAGTGATCTGCGGCGGGAGTTCCCCGAAGTCCCAGCTTGTGATCCCATCCCGCTCGATCGGGTGGGAGGAGGCCGAGGCCGTCGCCCGAGCATCCTCTCGCACCGCATCCCGAATCGCAGACAGGTCCTCCCCCTCGGCAATGACCTGCCCAGCGTCATCCACGATACGGAACCCGGGCCGCAGGTGCGTCGCCACAGCGGCAGTGTCGAAGTCCTCGGGGAGGATTGTCACCCCGCCCCGGCGCGACAGCTCGCGCCGCAGCGTTTCGACCATGCCGCCATCTTCGGGACTGATCGCGAGCGCGACCTCGCGGGCAGTGTCCGGGACGGGAGCAAAGAGCTTCCGGAGTCGCTTCGGCAGCGACTTGATGAGCGCTTCGATGAGGCCATCGCGGAAGCCGGGGACATTCCACTCGAACACCGTGGGGTCGATTCGGTCGAGAACGTTGGCAGGTACCTCGATGGTGATGCCGTCGTCGGCACTCGCCGGATCGAACACGTATGACAGTGCCAGATCGATGTCGCCGTAGAGCCAGCGCGCCGGGAATAGGTCGTCGTCCACCCCGGCCGCGTCATGGGCGATGAGATCGTCGATTGTCATATCGAGTAGATCGGGCCGGGCGTCACGGGTGTCGTTCCACCACCGCTCGAAGTGCCGCACCGAGACGATGTCCTCCGGGATCCGGCCGGAGTAGAAACGGACCATGGCATCCTCATCGACCAGCATGTCGGCGCGCCGTGCCCGCGCCTCGAGAGCGCGCACCTCCTCGATCGCGGCCGCGTTCCGAGCCGGGAACTGGAAATGGGTGGTCCACTCCCCCAGGACCAGGGCATGGTGGATGAACAGCTCGCGGGCGGCGCCCGCGTCGAACCGGTGATAGAGCACAACACGATCCGCCACCAGCGGGACTCCGAAGAGGGTGACCGTCTCCCGGGCCACGGCTGTCCCCCGCTCGGGGTCCCACCATGGGTCCGAACGGGTCCGATTCACGAGGTGGGCGCCGAGCTCCTCGATGGCGGCCGGATCGACGCCTGCGACCACCCGTGCCCACAGCCGTGTCGTCTCGACCAACTCGGCGGCCATCACCCACTGCGGTGCCTTCTTGAATAGCGCCGACCCGGGATTGATCGCAAACCGTGTGCCCCGGGCCCCGCGGTACTCGAAACTCTCGGGGTCCTTGACACCGACGTGTGACAGCAGACCGGCAAGGAGCGCCCTATGCACCAGCTCGGGCGGCGCCGCCTCACGGTTCGGCTCGAGCCCGATGTCGTCGGCGGCCCGCCGCAGCTGAGCGTGGATGTCCTGCCACTCGCGCACGCGACGCCAGTTGAGGTACTCGTCGCGGCACATCCTGCGGAATTGATTCGACGTGCGAGCCCGGCGCTCTTTCTCGAGATAGCGCCACAGGTTGAGGAGGCTCAAAAAGTCGGAGGTCTCGTCGTGGAAGCGGCGATGGAGTTGGACGGCATGTTCCTCCTTGCCGGTCGGCCGCTCCCTGGGATCGATGATCGAGAGCGCAGCCGTGAGGATCAGCATCTCGCGCAAGCAAGACTCCTTATCGGCGGCGAGGAGCATTCGGCCCAGACGAGGGTCGAGCGGCAGCCGGGCCAGCTTGCGTCCGATGTCGGTCAGCCAGTCCCGGGTGCCCACCCGCTCTCCGTCGACGGCACCCAATTCGTTGAGCAACGCAATGCCGTCACGAACGGTGCGGGTATCTGGTGCCTCGAGAAAGGGAAACGAGCCGATTTCACCGAGACCGATCGCCGCCATCTGGAGAATCACCGACGCGAGATTGGTACGCAGGATCTCCGGTTCGGTGAATTCCGGACGGCCCATCAGATCCTCGTCGGAATAGAGGCGGATGCAAACACCCGGGCCCAGCCGGCCGCACCGGCCGGCTCGCTGATCGGCCGAAGCCTGGGAGATCGCTTCGATCGGGAGCCGCTGCACCTTCGTGCGCCGGCTGAATCGGGAGATCCGGGCTGTGCCCGCATCAACGACGTACCGGATACCCGGGACGGTCAGCGACGTTTCTGCCACATTGGTGGCGACGACGATCCGGCGTCCGGTGTGGCGGGCGAACACACGGTGTTGCTCCCCGGCGGGCATCCGCCCGAACAACGGGAGCACTTCCGTGTGCGGCAAGTCGAGGCCGCGCAGCGCCTCAGCGGCATCCCGGATCTCGCGCTCCCCCGAACAGAAGACCAACATGTCGCCCGGACCGGCATCGCGCAACTCCAATACGGCGTCGACGATGCCATCCGTCTGGTCACGGGCCTCGGCGCCGTCGGTGCCGACCAGGGGTCGATATCGCACCTCTACCGGATAGGTCCGCCCGGAAACCTCGACGATGGGCGCATCGTCGAAATGCTCGGAGAACCGTGCCGTGTCGATGGTCGCCGAGGTGATGATCACCTTCAAATCGGGGCGTTTCGGCAGTAGTTGCTTCAGATAGCCCAGTAGAAAATCGATATTGAGACTGCGTTCATGCGCCTCGTCGATGATGATCGTGTCGTAGCGGCGGAGGGACCGATCCCGCTGCAGCTCGTTCAACAGGATGCCGTCGGTCATCACCTTGACGAGGGTCCGATCGCTCACTTGATCCGTGAACCGCACGGTGTAGCCAATGGTGTCGCCGAGTGCCGTGTGCAACTCCTCGGCGACTCGTTCGGCGATCGACCGGGCTGCGATTCGCCGCGGCTGGGTATGGCCGATGAGCCCGGTGACGCCCCGGCCGAGCTCGAGACACAACTTGGGAAGCTGGGTGCTCTTGCCGGACCCGGTCTCCCCGGCGACGATCACGACCTGATTGTCTCGAATCGTCTCGAGCAGTTCTGCTCGCCACTCGACGATCGGGAGATCTTCCGGATACGCGATGGCGGCCGGCACGAGCTTGCGGCGCGTGTCCATCCGCTGCTGAGCAGTACCGATCTCCTCTGCGATCTGGGCCCGGGCTTCGTCGGCCCGCCGTCCCGACAAGCGGCCGACACCGCGCAGGCGCCGCTGCAAACGATGGCGATCGGCTATCGACACGGTGTCCAGGCGGGCGCGTAGGGTCGCGACGGAAGGAATTGGTGATGCCATGACCAGCAGAGGTTAAGGGAAGCCGAGGCTTTCGGTGCCACGGAGAACGTCCTGGACTGATGACCGATGCGTCGGTCGTGGGACAAGCTGTAGCGTGCCTTCGACAAGCCAAGGAGAGGTACATGGAAAACCCCCTGAAGCGGATCTGGCAAGGCAGCGGGACAGCTCACGGCGGTTGGCTGAGCCTCCGCGATGACTTCGCTGCGTCGGTGATGGGCGACGTCGGGTTCGACTACCTCGTGGTCGACATGCAGCACGGTTTGGCCGACTACACGCAGGCGACGCGCCTCATCCAGGCTGTAGGGCATTCCGACAGCGTGCCGCTGGTGCGCGTGCCGTGGAACGACCCGGCCATCATCGGCCGCGTTCTCGACGCCGGCGCGCTCGGGATCATCGTGCCGATGGTGAACTCCGCCGAGGAAGCCGCCGCAGCTGTGCGCGCCTGCCGATACGCTCCCGACGGTGCTCGCAGTTGGGGACCGCTCCTTGCCGCCCGACTGCACGGTGCGTACGAGACGGCGGCAGCCAATGACTCTGTGTTGTGCATTCCGATGATCGAGACCGCCGCCGCCGTGGCTGCCATCGACGATATCCTGGCCGTCCCGGGAATCGACGCGATCTACGTCGGTCCTGCCGATCTGTCGCTCACCTACGAGCTCCCTCCCGCCGGTGACAACGACGGTCCCTTCGTCGGCGCCCTCGAGACGATCATCGACGCGTGCATCAGCCACGGAGTGGTGCCCGGAATCCACGCCAACCCGATGCTCGCCGCCAAGCGGCGGGACCAGGGGTTCCGCATGGTCACGGTGAGCAGCGACGACCAGGCGCTCGTCCAGGGAGCGGCCGCCATGCTGCGCGCCGGCACGGTTGGAGACCTGTAGCCTCTCCTCAATCAATCAGCGAGGTAGCAATGCTCTACGGCCTGGCCTATTTCCCAACCGACAAGGCGATGCAACCGATCGACTTCGGCGAGGCCGCGGAGTCGGCCGGATTCGAGTCGATCTGGTTCGCCGAGCACAGCCACATCCCGGTGAGCCGGATCACCCCGTGGGGGGGACGTGAGGGCGCCCCTCCCCTCCCCGAGCACTACTGGAGGACGCATGACTCGGTTGTGGCGCTCGCCGCGATCGCGGCGCGCACCAGCACAATCCGGCTCGGCACCGGCATCGCGCTACTGGCCCAACGCGACCCGATCTGGTTGGCGAAGGAGATCGCGTCGCTCGACGTCATCTCAGGGGGAAGGGCCAACTTTGGCATCGGGTACGGATGGAACGTCGAAGAAATCGAGAGCCACGGCATCGATCCATCCCGGCGCCGGGCGATGGTGCGCGAAAAGACCCTCGCCATCAAGGAGATATGGGCCTCCGAGGAGGCGTCCTTTTCCGGCGAGTTCGTGTCCTTCGACCCAATGTGGTCGTGGCCCAAGCCGGTCCAGCAGCCGCACCCACCGATAGTCATCGGCGGGGCGCCGACACCGGTCACCTTCCGCCACATCGTGGAGTACGCCGACGGCTGGATGCCTCTGTACGGTCGATTTCCCATCGAGGACCACGTCGCCGGGTTGCGGCACCTTGCCGAAGAGGCCGGACGCGACCCGGATGCCATCCAGGTGACCGTCTATATGGCCCCGCCGGATCCAAAGGTCATCGAAGACCTGCGCACCGCGGGAGTCGATCGGATCTTGTTCGGTGTCAAGTCCCTGCCACACGATATCGCCGGGCAGGAGATCATCGACCTACAGCAGGTCGCCGCCGCGGCCGGGTAGCCGAGACCGATCATCCCATGTCGAAGCCGCCATCACGGAAGAACTGGCGGAGTTGATATGCCGGGTAGAAGCCCAGGGCATCGTCCGCGTCCTCGGCAACGGTGACCGCGCGGATTCCCTTGGCATCGAAGTCATAAGTGATGCACCCGCCCTCAAAGGTGAAGTACCAGGAGCCGCGGAAGAAGAGGTCGGGCACGTGGTCCTCGATGAGGTCTATTGCCTTTTCGGGGCTCAGTCCGGTTCCGGCGACCGCCGTGGTATTGCTCCGCATCTCGATCGTCCTCTCTTCGGCATCGAGGTTCGAGATGATCCATACGTAGTGGTCGTTTGCCAGCGCGCGGTCGACGCGAGACCTGGCATCCTGCTCGAGGTCGCCATCGATGGTCATTATCACGCGCCGGTCCTCGATTTCCTCTCGCCCGAACTCCTCGACGATGTTCTCGGCGCTCGTCAATGGGCCTTCACCCAGCGGAATGATCGTGATGCGAATGACGATGGGCACGGATTCGGTATCTTCGAAGCGGTCGATGTCGGGGTAGCCGACCGGGTGCCCCGATCGGGCGGGCCGCGCATCCGATACGTCACAAGTCTCAGTTACGGAAACCGTCAGGAAGGGCGTGGTTCCCCCTCTGAACTCGATCCCGGCCTCGCCGTCCCGTGCATACCAGTCCACCGAGTCCCATCCGAGGCGCAACTCGTCGATACACGGTGTGTATTTGGCGGTCGTCACCGCCTGGGCCGCGAGGAAGTGGGTATTCAACTCCAGGTCATTGCAGTCCGGTTGATCGAGGCCGAGCCCGCTGTTGCAGCCGCTCGCCAGCAGCGTGGTGAGAAGGAGCCCGAGGATCAGTCGCCGGCTCAAAGGAAACCGCCGCCGGTGAACTCGGTGATGACCTGGCCGACCACGAAGATGATCACAAGCGCGGCGCCGGCCGTCAGCCGTTGCCGACGCGGGCTCCATCTCTGGATCGAGATCGGCTCGGTTGCCGGAGCCAGTTTGCGGAACTCCTCGACCAGATCGACTCCTTGTTCTTTCTTGATGATGGCCAGCGAGCTGCGCGATTGGGAGGGCAGGGTGACGCTGCGCGTGGCGGCGAAGGCCTC
Source organism: uncultured Acidimicrobiaceae bacterium (assembly GCA_947258375.1). Classification (GTDB taxonomy): domain Bacteria; phylum Actinomycetota; class Acidimicrobiia; order Spongiisociales; family UBA5794; genus JAHEJX01. The sequence continues at coordinate 17,722 of CAMYIJ010000012.1, read as the reverse complement.
GCCAATGTCTTCCGGAGCGAATTGGAGCAGTGCCCGCTCGTAGACACGAGGGGCGCCCACGCGGAGCCCCAGAATCACCATCATGTTGGCCAGGTCGACAGCCTGGCGCCATGGCGTCGGGCGGACACTGCCGAATGCGACATCGATCAGGACTATGCGGCCATCATTGAGCATGACGTTGGCCGGTTTGACGTCGCGGTGGGCGAGGCCGGCGTCCCACATGCAGCGGATCACTTCGAGCGCGTCGTCGATCACATCGTCGTCGATCTCGGCATGTGTCAGCTCTTCGGAGCCCTCCAGGAACTCGCTCACCATGAGGTACTCACGTTCGGGGGCAATCTCAACGATCCCGAACGGTTCGGCGCTGCGCACGCCGGCATCACGCATCAACCGCTGGATGTAGTCCTCGTATTCGACCAGCCGCCGGACGGAGGTGAATCGAACTTCGTCTTCGAGAGACCCGTAGAGGATGGTCCGGCCGACCTTGTACCAACGGTCGGAGCGAAGGTGGGTCTGGCTGTAGAGCTTGGCGAAGACGAAGGTGTCGGGATCGCCCTTCACCTTCATGCGGAGCGGAGTTGAGCCGCCGGAGCCTTCGAGCCCGAATGGTTTGATCTCGAGCACGTCCATCCCGAGTTGCTCTCCTACGGCCTCGCGGATGGCCTCGCCGCGGGCACCCGTCACATCGAGGTGGGCGGTGACACCAGGTTTCCAATGGACCGGAAATGCCGACTCAGGAGCGAACCAGCGGAAGAGGACGACGGTCACCGCGATCGCGAAGACGGCTGAGACGATGGCGTCACTCGGATGGTCGACGCCGAGGTACAACTGGGCGAGTATCAGGAGAGCGACGAGGCCTCCCGCGATGCCGAGAGCCCGGCGTCGCCACCTACCGGTGGGGACGAGCGCGTAGGCCATGGTGGCCACAGTCACCCCGAAGCGAGCTACCGGGCCGGACGGATGTGACGCACCCTCCCAACTGCCGATCAGCGGCACCAGCGGACGCGGCCTGCCGACGACCTCCTGGAGAATGTCGACGGTCCATTGCACGAACAGGATCGCGAGGATCACGGCGAAAAAGTGACGCCAGCGGCGGATGAAGATCAGAGCCAGCAGCGTGCCGATCCGCAGGATCCGCAGGAACCACGATGACCCGAGCACGGCGACGGCGTCGGCAATCGATGTGAGGGTGTCGGTGCGGATGTCAACGAAGCGCCGCAGAACAGACAGGTCGTGGCGGGTCCACCAGCTCGTCGTTGCCGGAAACGCGAACAGGGAGACCCACACTCCGATCAAGGCGACGCCCGCGAGCAGCCAGAACCTCCCGGTAGTGCGTAGTTCCCGATCGAGCGGCGCCCGCTCGCCGCTGGGCCGGCGGCGCCGACCGGCAATTCGGATGCCTGCGACGCGAACCTCGCGCCGAACACCGATGGTCGGCAACCCACGCTCAATCGGGCGCGACACTTCTGCTGGCACCTCAGGGGGCGTTTCTATGTTCACCGCCTCGTTCCTCGTCGTCATGACCGTACCAGGCGGCATCAGGTTCACGCGCCTGGCCAGGCGATTCGACATCTGATTCGATAGTGTCCAGGGTATCGGGTGCAGACAACCGAGGAGAAGCGATGTCATCGTCCAAGGACACGGCACGGGGCAATTGGGTCTTTGAGTTCCTGAACAGGAGGATCGGCATTGTTGCGGCCCTGATTGTCGTTCTCGCAGTTGGGCTGGCGATCGTCGCTCCCGGGATCGCCAACGAGGAAGCCGTCAACTTCAGCCCGACGGGCGAGATCTATGAGATCGCGGAGCGGGCCGAGGACGTCTTTGACCCATTCGGCTCTGTGCGCCCCGCGACATTCCTGGTCGAGGATCCCGACGGAGTGGACGTGCTGACTCGTGACGACCTACTGGAGTTCAAGCAGCGATCCGATGCCCTCCGAGCCGACACGAAAGATGTCCAAGGTCAAGCCCTCAATGCGCGGCTGGTTACTGGAAGCAACCTGGATCTCGGAATCGAGGTGCCCGGGATCTATTCGATCGCGGACGCCGTCGACGAGACCCTCGGCGCCGGTGGACTCGAGGCTGCGACCGATGACGAAGTCAAAGCGGCTATCACGTCACTGCTGGCAAGCGATGCCCCCACGGCGCTCCTGCGGACGACGCTGAGCAGCTCAGCTCGGACGTCCCTCAATCTGACCAGCGGCGGGATCGTCGAGGTGTGGGAGGCGCCGGCGTTCACGGCGATGATGCGCTACGACTTCAACTCGTTCGACGGTGCGGCCAGCGACGAGCAGCAGATTCTCGACGCCGAAGCCTGGCTCATCGAGACGCAAACCGTGCTGCGTGGTGGAGACAGGGTTCTACCGGCCGATGCCGACATCAATGTTTGGGGTCTTGGCATCGACTTCAATACTGCGTTCGAGGATTCGTTCCTGGCCGGCGGCCCCTACATCTTCCTGGCGGTCGCTTTGATCGTCCTGTTGGTCGGTGCGCTGCTGCGCTCCTACTGGGCGGCCGCGGTTGTAGCCGTCGGTCTCGGCGCAACGATGATGACCTACAACGGAGTGACGGCCCTGGTTCAGTTGGACGTGTCACCACTGCTGCAGTTGATCGTTCCTATTGCCATGATCAGCTTCGGCGTCGACTTCTTCATCCACGGGGCGGGTCGAACCAGGGAAGCTCAGGTCGAGGGCGCGACGCGCGACCGGGCATATCCGCTCGGCATGACTGCCGTAGCCAAGGCGCTGTTGCTGGCGGCGGTCACGTCGGCAGCGGCTTTCCTGTCAAACGCTGTATCTGGAGTCGAGGCGATCACGGAGTTCGGCATTGGAGCTGCGATCGCGCTCCTGCTCGCCTACGCCATTCTCGGAATCGTCGCACCACGGGTGTTGCTCGGCATCGAAAGCCGCCTCAAGGGCCGGCCTGCCGACCTCGGCTTGATGATCCCCTACAAGGTCCTATTCGCGTTTGCCGCAATCGTTGCCGGAGTGATGGTGTCCATGACGGTCGTGATGCCGCTCATCGGAGCGGTGCTGTTCCTGCTATTCGCCGCCCTCTTCATGTGGCTTCCCTTCCGGATGGCGAAACGTCGCAACGAGAAAGCTGTCGCTGCCGGCCGACTGCTGATCGACGACGTACGCGGCGCCGGTCACGGTTTCCGCGCGGCCGGGACCGTGGTCCACTTCTTCGCCAGATGGCGGGTCATCACATTGCCGATCGTGGCGATTGTGGCCGTCATCGGTGTCGTCCTCTTCACCCAGGTGGAGCGTCGCTTCGAGTTCACAGATTTCCTCCCCCAGAACAGCGAAACGGTGCAGGGCATCGACAAGGCCGACGAGCACTTCCCCGGAGAGGCGGGCGGAACCGGTTTCATATATGTCGAGGGCGACCTGACCGAACCGGACACGCTGCAATCGATGGAGACCGTGCTGGCAGGGTTGGCCGACGCCGAAACTGACAGGAGCCCGAACGCGGCGAGCATCGTGCGAGCCGCGATGGCCTCTCCCCCGGCCGTGCAGGCGATATCGGCCCGAGGAGTCAGCCTGACGGACAACGACGGAAACGGCCTGCCCGATGACGCCGCCCAGACTCGTGCCATCTACGACTATGCGGTAAGTGAGGGCATCCCCAATGCACAGGGGGTGACCCTCCTACGAGGTGACGTGGTCGAACGGTTCCTCTATGTCGACGGGGCCGTGCAGGCGACCCGACTCGAGATCGACGTGCCGAGCTTCACCGATGATGCGCTGATCCTCGATGCCCGCGCTGATCTGGAATCCGGGGCAGAGGAGCTGCGAACTGGGATCGGCGCTGCGGCAACAACGATTGGAGTTTCGGGAGAACCGATCACCACTCAAGACACCCTGCAGGCTTTTATCGATTCGATGCTCATATCGCTGCCGCTTGCCGTGCTGCTGGCGATTCTCATCGCGACCTTCGTGATGAGGTCGGTGCGTTACGCCGCAACGTCCATCGTTCCGATCTTGCTCGTTGTGGCGTGGGTCTATGGATTCATGTTCCTCACCGACATGACGATCAACGTGATCACAGCGACGATCGCGGCGATTGCGATCGGAGTCGGGATCGACTTCGCCACCCACTTCACGGTGAGATTCCGCGAAGAGCTCGAAGGCGAGCCGAGCCGCTTCCCCGCGTTACGCCGCGCCGGGGAAGGCACCGGCGGCGCACTGGCGCTGAGCGCCCTGACGTCGATCATCGGGTTCTGGGCTCTGAGCCTGGCGCCGACGCCGATCTTCGCGACGTTCGGCACGCTCACCGCGGTGATGGTGGCACTGGCGCTTCTGGTCTCACTGCTGGTGCTACCCAGCTTGCTACTCGTGGTTACCCCCAGCCTCAAGGGTGAGGACCGTGAACGCCTCCTCGAGATGCATCCGAGTCCTATCGCCGAGTACGACCCGCACGCCCGCAGCACGGCGGTACGGCAAGAGCCGGCGCCCACCGGAGGCGGTTGAGTCGGCGTTGCGCGCCTCGAGCGCTTGACTCCGACTCGCTCCGATTGGAGGGTCGCCCGGAATCGTGCGACCCTCCAGAGGCCATGATCCCGCGCCGCGTGCCGATCCACAACGTCTCGTCGCTCGACGATGTTGCAGCATTGGCTCCGAACGATCCGGGTGGATCCGTGCTCATATTCGACGCCGACAACACCCTGGCGCCACAAGGAGCCCCGCTCGATCAATTCGCGGCTCTCGTGAATGGAGCTATCGATCGGTTTGAGGCCCTTTCCGGTGTCGACAGGGTCATAGTTCTCACCAACGGGCCGGAGCGTGGGGTGCCGCGGATGACGGCGAGAGGAAACAAGCCATGGACGACTCGGCGCCGGCTTGGGCTGAGCCGGGATTCCAGGATCGTCGTGATTGGCGATCAGGTCCTCACCGACGGGCTGCTCGCTTGGCGAATGGGAGGACCGTTTCTGCATCTGGTCATCGACGAGGATGGTGAGGCGGCGCGGCAGGCTGCCATGCGGGGACTTGGCAAGCTCGTGACGGCTCTCTTCTTCCGCCGGCATCGATGACCGAGGCCGCCCGTTGTCTCCCCACATCGTCATCCGGCAATGCCGTCCGGGCGCGACTGCTCCCATGGGTTCTTCGCGATAAGGTCCACCGGGATGGCTGACACTCGACCGCCGGAAATCGCAGAGACCTTGCCACCCCCCGCTGGGGAGGTTGAGGTCTATCGGCGAGGTCGAATGCCGGGCGACTTGCTTCGGTTGGTCGTCGCTCTTGTTGCCGGCGGACTCGGATTCCTCCTCGCCAGCGTGCTCGACAACATCAGCGTCGGCATCGCCATCGAAGTGATCGACGGCTTCGACGGGCTGCCGGCGGCGCTGGTTGTCACGATCATTCTCGCCGTGCAATTGGTGGCGTGGGTAGTGCCGGTTGTTGTTGTCGGGTTGCTGCTCTTCTGGCGGCGCTACCGGCGGTTGACCCTGCTGGTGCTCGCAGCCGCAGTCGCCGCAGCAGTGGCATACGGAGTCCAGAGCGAGCTGATCGCCCGGTTTGCTCCCCCGGATCTCGCAGTCGACCCGCCATCGTGGGTGTGCGACAACCTGGCCGCTTCCGGGCAGCAAGACATACGCGCCGATGACCCGGGCGCCGTCGGCGACATCGTCGGCCAGCCGGGTGAGGCAATCGGCACCGTCTTCGGCTCACATGCTTGCGTTCCCGGTGACGGTTTCCCCTCAATGGTCTACCTCGCGGGATTCGCCGCCGGCCTCTCCCTACTGACGCCGTGGCTCAGCCACCGATGGAGGCGGGCCGGTTGGATTCTGCTCCTGGTGTTTCTGACGGTGCGTCTGATTGACGGCCTTCTGGTACCGGTCGATGCCCTGCTGATTCTGGCTCTCGGCTACGCGATCGGCGCGGCCACCCTGCTTGCATTCGGATCGCCCGATCGCAGACCCACGGCCGCCCATGTGTCCGCCGCCCTTGCCGGCCACGGGTTCGAGGTCGGCCCGGTCGTGAGCGCGGGTGTTGCCAGCGGCGACTCCCGCAGATTCTCGGTTGGCATGGCCGACGGTCGGCGCCTCTTCGTGAAGGTGCGGAGTCATGAGGAACGGGCCGCCGAGATCCTGTACCGCATCTATCGTATGGTCCGTCTCAGAGGCTCCGGAGACGAAAGGCCGTTTGCGTCACTGCGACGCGAGGTGGAACACGAGGCCGGGATGTCACTGACGGCAGCGGCGGCCGGGGTCCGCACCCCGCAGATGGTACGAGTCGCCGACGTCACGCCGACGTCCATGCTCATCGCCTTCGATGAGGTCGAAGCCGCCGGTTTCGATGCAATCGATCTCGATCTCATCACCGATGAAGTGCTGCACGCCCTGTGGTCTGAAGTGCGCACGATGCATACCGCTCGGATCGCCCACCGCCACCTCAGCCCCGCAAACGTCCTCCTCACGCCGGATGGACGTCCCTGGCTGATCGACTTTGGATTCGCCGAGATATCAGCTCGTGACGGAGACCTCAACGGCGACGTTGCCCAGTTGATGGCCACGCTGGCTCTGCGGGTCGGGGCATCCCGGTCTGTTGCGGCGGCCGTGCATGAGTTGGGCCCTACCGCCGTTGCCGCGGCCGCTCCCCGCCTCCAACCAACCGCTTTGAGCACCACGACCCGCAACGCCCTCAAGAAGCAGAAGGGCCTTCTCGATGAGCTGCAATCAGAGGTGGCGGCTGCGACCGGCCTCGAGGAGTTCGAGCTCGAGAAGCTGGAAAGAGTCAGGTCCGGCACCGTCTTCACGACCGTCATGCTCGGCTTCGCCTTCTACTTCCTCATTCCCCAATTGGCAAAGGTCGACTTCGGTGAGGTGGCGGGCGCCCAATGGGAATGGTTCTCGCTGGTTGTCTTCTTCTCGCTTCTCACGTACGCCGGGGCGGCGATGGCACTGATGGGTGCGATGCCGGAGCGCCTGCGGTTCTTGCCGACACTGCTGGCCCAGATCGCAGCTTCCTTCTTCAATCGAATCGCTCCCGCCAAAGTGGGCGGCATTGCCGCCAACATCAGGTATCTCCAGAAGAGTGGCATCGACCCCGCCGTCGCCATTGCCGGCGTCGGGCTCAACAACATTGCCGGAATCATCGTTCACGTCCTGCTGCTCACGATATTCGTGACGACGGCGGGCCGTTCTGCCACCGACGTCATCTCTCTTCCTTCCAGCGGACGCGTCCTCATGGTGCTTGCCATCGTGCTTGCCGTTGCGGGGCTGATCATGCTGCTCCCCTGGGGGCGCAAGTTGTGGCTCCGCCGGATCTGGCCCATCGCCCGCAAGTCCGTCTCCGGCATTGCATCCGTCGCCGCCAATCCGGTGAAGATGCTCATGCTTTTCGGCGGCTCGCTGGTTATCACCATGTCCTATGTCTTTGCCCTCTGGTACAGCATCGCCGCATTCGGTGGAGGCCTCGGGTTTGTGGCCGTGACCGCCGTCTATCTCGCGGGGTCGGCGATTGCCCAGGCGGCGCCGACCCCCGGAGGTATCGGCGCCGCCGAGGCCGCATTGATAGCCGGCCTCACGGCGTTCGGTCTCGAGGCGACGGTGGCGGTTCCTGCGGTCTTCCTCTTCCGGATCGGCACATTCTGGTTCCCGATACTTCCCGGCTACATCTCGTACAAGCGGCTCGAGGCGGTGGGTGCCCTGTAGGGACGGTCGACGGGCCTCCGGGCACCATCCGTGAGCCCGATCTGCCACGCTTTCGGCCCCGACAAGGGTAGGGTTTTCACCTGTGAGTGACGACGACGCACCCATCAGCCAGGACGCCATCATCGAAGACCTCGTCGCGAGCCTCGGCGACAGCAACGGGGGCGAGGTGGTTGCCGCTTTCGCTCGGGCCTACCTCCGGAGAATCCCATCCGGCTACCTCCTGGACCAGCCGGTCGACGAGCTCGAAAACCACGTTCGGAATCTCTTCGAGTTCGCCGAGGCTCGCCGCGACGACGAATCGGTGGTGCGCGTCTTCAACCCGGTCACGGAAATGCATGGTTATGAACGATCTGGGGCTGTGCTCGAAATCGCCACGCCGGACATGGCTTTTCTCGTGGATTCGGTCATCAACGCCATCGAGGCCGATGGCTACGTCGTCAATCGGGTTCTGCACCCGGTGGTCGGGATGACCCGGGATGATCGAGGCCGGATCACGGATGTGCTTCCTGCCCGCACCGCCCTGCTGCGTGAGTCCGTGCAGCACTACGAGCTGGGCCAGAGGCTCGATCCGGCGGAATTGGTCGCCCTGCGCGAGCGCGTCGAAGGGGTTCTACTCGACGTGCGGCGGGCCGTCACCGACTTCGAGGCGATGCAGGGCGCGATCTACACCATGATCAAGGTCGCCCGCGCCGGAGGGCGCCGCTACGGCAAGGACGAAGTCGACGAGGCGGTGGCCTTTCTCGAGTGGTTGCTGGACCTCAACTTCGTCTTTCTGGGATATCGCGAGTATCAGATCACCGGCGAGGGGCCCGGCCGTTTAGTATCGGTGGTCCCCAACTCGGGCCTCGGTATTCTTCGCGCGGACGCCGATTCGGCGTTTGCCGCTCCCGTCCCCATCTCCGAGCTGCGGCCTTCACTGCGGGCCCGCTATGAGGAGGGCGACTTGATGGTCATCACCAAGACCAATTCCTCTTCCCGAGTCCACCGACGCGCCAAGATGGATTACGTCGGCGTCCGCCACATCGGGCCCGACGGCTCGGTCGTCGGCGAGATTCGCTTGCTCGGCTTGTTCACATCAAAGGCCTACATGACGCCGGCCGATTCGATCCCCGGCCTGCATCGCAAACTCCAGCAGATCATCGAAGCCGAGGATCTGATCGCGGGCAGCCACTCGTACAAGGAGATTGTCCAGCTCTTCAACAGCTTCCCCCAGGACGAGCTGTTCGCCACCACCACCGAGGACATACGCCAGAATCTCGTCGGCCTGCTTCAGTTGCAGGAACGCCGGCAAATCCGGCTCTTCGTCCGACGCGACCTGCTGCAGCGCAGTGTTTCACTGCTCGTCGTCATGCCCCGAGACCACTTCAACGCGTCGATCCGCGAGACACTGCAACAACTGTTCGTCACGGAGTTCGGCGGTTCGTCGATCGACTACAAGCTGGCGCTTGGCGAGACCGACACCGCACGACTCCACTTCACCGTCTGGCTGGGAGCCGGCCAGATACCCAATGTGTCGGCGCGAGATCTCGAAGCCAAGGTCATCGCCGCGACCCAGTCGTGGGAGGATCGCCTGGCCGAGAGGTTGCTCGCCGCCCATGGACCGGAGATCGGCCGGGCGCTGGTCGAGGAGTGGGCCGGTCGATTCCCGGCGTACTATCGCTCATCCACGCCGCTCAATATCGCGGTCGAGGACGTCGGCAAGCTCGACGAGATGATGCAGTCCGTCAATGGGCGGCCCGTGGTTGGGCTGCTGGACGAACGCTCGGACAGTGAAGGTCTCACCCGTCTTGCGGTTTACCGCGCTGACGGCAAGTTGGAGCTGTCCACGATCATGCCGGTTCTCGAGGACCTGGGACTGCGGGTCGTCGAGGAGGTTCCGACTCGCCTCAAGAGCGGCACTCGCGAGATGTTCATCCACGACTTCGGCGTACGCGACGGCGCGGGCCAGATGCTCCGCCTCGACGATATCGAGGAGCGCCTTCCCGAAACCATCGTGGCGGTTCTCGAGGGCCGGGCCGATTCTGATTCACTGAACCGGCTGATCATCTCCGCGGGCCTCAATCATGAGCAGGTGGGCGTTCTCCGTGCCTACCGCACATACTGGCGGCGGGTCAGCCCGGGCTTCACAGTGGCGTATATCAACGACGCCTTCGCCGCTCATCCGAAGATTGCGGCCGACCTCGTCGAACTCTTCGCCGTACGATTCGACCCGAATGCCACCGACACCGACCAGGAGCCGATCCTGGCCCGGATCGCCGTCGCACTCGACAACGTCGCCAGCCTCGACGAAGACCGCATCCTGCGCGGATTCGTCGGATTGATCCTGGCGACGCAGCGGACAAATGCCTATCGGCACGGCACCACCAGCCTCGCCTTCAAGTTCCGTTCGGCGGAGGTGCCCGGAATGCCGCAACCGGCACCGCTGTACGAGATCTTCGTCTACGCCCCCGACGTCGAAGGAATCCATCTGCGCGGTGGTGCCGTGGCTCGCGGGGGCATCCGGTGGTCGACGCGCAAAGAGGACTACCGCACCGAGGTCCTCGGCCTCATGAAGGCACAGATGACGAAGAATGCTGTGATCGTGCCGACAGGGGCCAAGGGCGGCTTTGTGCTGCGCCAGATGCCCCTCGACAGCGCCCAGCTGGGCGAGGCGGTCCGCTCCGGCTACACGACCTTCATCCGTGGCCTTCTCGATGTGACCGACAACCTCGCCGACGGAGTCGCGGTCCACCCCGAACAGGTGCGAGTGTGGGATGGTGCCGATACGTATCTCGTCGTCGCCGCGGACAAAGGCACGGCAACCTTCTCGGACACGGCGAACGCCATCGCCGCCGACTATGACTACTGGCTGGGTGACGCGTTCGCGTCCGGAGGTTCGGCCGGCTACGACCACAAAGCGCTCGGCATCACCGCTCGCGGAGCGTGGGAATCAGTGAAGTCACATTTCCGAGAGATCGGAATCGACGTGGCTCAGGATCCGTTCACGGCAGTTGGAGTCGGCGACATGTCGGGCGACGTATTTGGGAACGGCATGTTGCTGTCGTCCTCCCTCAGGCTCGTGGCCGCGTTTGACCATCGCCACATATTCATCGACCCCGATCCGGACGCGGCGGCCTCCTACGAGGAGAGGCAACGCCTCTTTGGGCTGCCCCGGTCGAGTTGGGCGGATTACGATACGTCGCTGCTCTCACCGGGTGGCGGTGTCTTTTCGCGTACCGCCAAGCGGATCGACCTGTCACCACAGGCGGCCGCCGCCCTTGCTATCTCGGACAAGGGACTCACCCCGGACGAGGTGATCCGGGCAATCCTGCAGGCGCCCGTTGACCTGTTCTGGAACGGCGGAATCGGCACGTATATCAAGGCCTCGACCGAGGCCAATGAGGACGCCGGAGATCGGGTCAACGATCCATTGCGCGTCGACGGCCAGGACCTGCGATGCAAGGTTGTCGGCGAGGGCGGCAATCTGGGGCTCACCCAGCTGGGCCGGATCGAATTCGCCACCAACGGTGGGCGGCTGAACGCCGATTTCATCGACAATTCCGGAGGTGTGCACTGCTCCGACCTTGAAGTCAACCTGAAGGTGCTTCTCGGCCTCGCCCAAGCACGCGGCGAATTGACGCTGGAAGGCCGCGATGAGTTGGTGCTGCAGGTGGTGGACGATGTGGTTGCCGCCATCATCTACGACAACTTCCTCCAGGCCCAGATTCTCGCCCAGGAGGTGGAGATATCGGCTCGCCGACTCGAGGCCTACGAGGATCTCATGTCGTTGCTGGAGGCGGAAGGCACTCTCGATCGAGCAATCGAACATCTCCCGACGACGGAGGAGATGCACGAGCGGGCCCGGTCCGATGTCGGCATGTCAATGCCGGAGCTCTGCGTGCTTCTGGCCTACTCGAAACGCAGTCTCCGCCGATGGCTCTTGGACTCGGAGCTGCCTGACTGGCCCGACTTCTCCGGTGTGGCCGAGGAGTATTTCCCGCGCGAGGTGGTCGCCCGCTTCGGCCATCTGATCCCGGACCACCCGCTCCGCCGAGAATTGATCGCAACGAGTGTCGCCAACGGCGTTGTCAATGCAGCCGGCATCACGTTGGTGACCCGTCTGATGACCGAAACCGGCGCGGCAGCCGGGCAAGTCGTGCGGGCCTACCACATCGCCCGTGAGGTCACCGATGCGCCTTCCAATTGGGAAGCCGTTGAGGCGCTGGTCGGCCAGGTGTCGACCGGACTCGAGCGCACCCTTCTCGGTGGTATTGATGAGCTCGTCGAGTCCGTGGCCCGTTGGTATCTCACGAACCCTGGAACCGAATTCATGGGGGAGGTGATCGCCAAGGCAGAGCCGGTCTTTGAGGAGTTGGCGACGACAATCGCAGAATACGGGCCCGAGCAGTGGCGCACTCAGCGTGACGCCGCGGTCGCCGAATGGATCGAGCGGGGCGTCCCGCCCGCCGTTGCGCACCGGCACGTTTACCAGGAGGAGCTGGTTCACGCGCCGGACATCATCGAAGTGATCCAGACCACCGGCCGGCCGATCCGGGAAGTGGCCGAGATGTTCTTCCTCGCCGGTGCTGCGTTCGAGATCGATTGGCTCGAGTCGCAGGTTGCCGGCCTCCCGGAGGGCACGCGTTGGCAGCGCCGGGCTGTGCAGACAATCGAGGAGGATCTGGTCGTGCTGCGCCGGCAACTCGTCGAAGGCATCTTTGCCGAAGCCGAAGGTGCCGGCGCTGAAGCCGCCCTGCAAAGCTACCTCGTCGCCCGCACACACGAGCTGGGTCGCCTCACCCGATTCATGCGATCGCTCGCCGGCGACGGTGTCACCGACGTTGCCTCCGTCGTCGTTGCCATCCGCCAGATCCGCAACCTGGCGACGTAGGCGTCTGCAGGCGATTCAGCAGCACGCTCCAGCGGCACCGTGCTCTGGACGCGGTAGCGTCTGGTGGGTGAATGCCACTCAGAGATCGACCGGACGGCGAGCGCTCCGGGCGCTGCGCCGTCCATCACTCGTCGTGAAGCACTTCCGGCGGGCGCTGCGCAATCGACACTTGCGGAGGGGTGCCACGACCCACCCTGAGTTCTATCGGGCCGTGATGGCTGATGATGTCAGGCGACGCACGGCAAAGGGTGCCGTCGGCACTCAAAGCGAGGAGCGTTGGCAGGCAGCCGGACGCAAACAGTTTCGATTCCTACGGGAACGCGGCCTGAAGCGCAGTGACTCTCTACTAGAGATCGGGTGCGGCAACCTCCGGGCCGGGCGCCGTTTCATTCGCTATCTCAAGCCGGGCCACTACACGGGAGTCGACATCTCACCGGAGATTCTGCTGGCTGCCCAGGACACCATTGTCGAGTACGAGCTTCAGGAAAAGGAACCGCGGCTCTATCTCGTCTCCGGCACCGGCTTGGCCTTCCTCGCGGCGCAGTCGTTCGACGTGGTCCACGCTCACAGCGTCTTCACTCACACCCCGCTCGAGGTGGTAACGGCGTATTTCGAAGCCGTTCATCGAGTGTTGCGACCCGGAGGGTTCTTCGATTTCACCTACCACCACTCCGATGACGGCTCGTGGCATATCCTCGAGGAGGACTACTACTACCCGACCGAATTGCTGCTCGAGAAGGCACAGATGGCCGGTTTCGTCGGTGAGCGTCTGGAAGATTGGACTTACTCGCAGGAGAAGGTCCGGCTGACCAAGCCAAAATGATTACCGTGGGTCGATGACCGGTTTCACCGCCAGGGACCCCGACTTCGAGTCGCGGGTGCGCGCCAGCTTCGCCAACCAGTCGGCCATGGCCAGCCTCGGCATCACAATTGCCGGCCTCGGCCCCGGATGGGTCGACTTGAGCTTCTCTGTTCCGGATGGCTTCACCCAGCAAGCAGGTTTTGTTCATGCCGGCGTCGTCGCGGCAGCACTCGACTCGGCGTGCGGGTATGCGGCATACACCCTGGCCGCGGCGGATACGGACGTCGTGACGTCGGAATACAAGATCAACCTGCTGCGGCCGGCAGTCGGCGACTCCTTCGTCGCTCGCGGCCGGGTGGTGCGGCCGGGAGCCACCCTCACGGTGAGCCAGGGCGAGCTAACGGCACCGAGCGGCGGCCCTCCGATAGCCATCATGACCGGCACGATCGTCCACGTCAGGCGCGATTCACCCGGGTCCTAGGTTTGCACCCCTAGCCGAGGGCGGCATCCAGCGCGTCACCCAACCGTGCGATGTCGGCGTGAGATGTGTAGTGCACGAAGGACAGCCGGAGGGCGCCCGGCTCGGATTCGACTCCGAGCGCCTCAACCAGACGTTTCGCATAGAAGTGACCGACTCCTGGCATGATTCCGGCTGCCACGAGTGAGGCGGCGACTTCGGTCGGCGTTCGGTCGCGGGGGGCGATTGCCACCGTTGGGCAGCGGTGCAGGCCGGGAGCCGTGTCTGTTGTCGCGGGACCGAGGATGCGCAGCCGGGTGTCGGCACGCAGCTGCTCCAGCATCGGCTCGAGCAGCGCCGACTCGTGACGGCGCCACAAGGCAGATACGAAGTCGGTGGCCTCCCGCAACTCGAGATCCTGCTGCCCGTGGTGTGTCGCCAGCTCCTCTACGTAGTCGAGCACGGCGCCTGCCGCAGCAATCTGGCCGTGGTCCGGGCCGGCCGGCGTGAGCCGCTTGCCCGCCAACGACTCGTTGAAGTAGTGGCCCTGGTTGGGTAGATCGTCGATCCAGCCGTTGCGCACGACCATCAGCCCCTGATGCACCGAGTACGTCTTGTAGAGGCTGAACAGGTAGACATCCGGGTTGAGGTCGGCCACGTTGGGGAACGTGTGCGGGGCGAAGGAGACCCCGTCGACTATGACCCGGGCTCCGGCCTCATGAGCCATCGCGGTGAGCATCTGAACGTCGTTCTCCTGGCCCACGATGTTCGACGCGTGCGGAAACGTCACGACCCTGGTGCGCGGGCCCAGCAACCTTCCGAGTCCCTCCTGATCGAGGAGCCCCGTGGCGGGATCCACCTGCCACTCGAGTGTCTCTGCGCCGGCCATCCGGGCGGCCCGCCTGATGGCGCCCGTGTTGGCCTCGTGGTCCTGATTGGTCACGACCACCTCGTCGCCCGGCCCGAGGGTGCGACTGATGGCCTGGGCCAGTACGTAGGTGTTCATCGACGTCGACGGTCCGAAGTGGACCTCCGTGCTATCGACACCGAGCGCCTGAGCCCATCGCCGATGCGAATGATCCATTTGGGCTCCGGCGCGGGCCGAGGCCGGGTACGGGCCGTACGGCTGCACCTTCGTTTCCGTGTAGTAGCGACTCAGCGCGTCGATGGTGTGGCCGCATGCGTACGAACCGCCGGCGTTCTCGAAGAAGCTCCAATCGGCCAGCGCCGGCGTCGCGAAGGCCGGAAAACGTGATCGTACGAATTCGAGGTCGAGGTCAACGAGTGTCGGGGGGGCAACTTCGGTCACTAGATCCACTCTTCCTCCGTGGCCGTGGCCACGTCTCCGGTGTTGGGTGTGTTGGCGGGTTCGATGAGCAGAAGCTCGCACTCGTCGTCGACTACCGGCCGATGTTCGACTCCGGCCGGGACGACAAACAGGTCGCCGGCAGCCAGCCGCACCGCAGGACGATCCCTCATCTGGATCTCCACCGAGCCGGTTTGAATCCAGAAGAGCTCGTCGGTGTCCTCGTGCGTGTGCCACACGAAGACGCCCTTGCCGCGGGCGAGCTTGACATGCAGTCCATTGAACTCGGCCACCGTTCGCGGCGACCACAACTCGAGCACACCGTCGAATTTGGATCCAATGTTGACTGCCTCGGGCGGCTCTGCCACGTCCCTTCCTTCTCCTGTCGTTCGCCGACCCTACCAACGCCTCGACACCACTTCCATGCGACGATCGGACGACACTAGAGTGGCCCCATGGCAGGTGTAACACTCAAAGGCGTGACCAAGGAATACGACAACGGTTTCAGGGCCGTTGACGACCTCGACCTCGATATTGAGGACGGCGAGTTCCTTGTCATGGTCGGGCCCTCCGGCTGTGGCAAGTCGACGACGCTGCGCATGATCGCAGGCCTCGAGGAGATATCAGAAGGTGAGCTACGGATTGGAGAGCGCCTCGTCAATGATGTGCATCCCAAGGACCGCGACATCGCCATGGTATTTCAGAACTACGCGCTCTACCCCCACATGAGCGTCGCCGACAATATCGGCTTCGCGCTGAAACTCGCTAAGAGCCCCAAGGACGAGATAGCCAAACGTGTCGGCGATGCCGCCCGGCTGCTCGAACTCACCGAACAGCTCGACAAGAAGCCGGCCCAGCTCTCAGGCGGTCAGCGGCAACGTGTCGCGATGGGCCGTGCGATTGTGCGCCAGCCTCAGGTGTTCCTGCTCGATGAGCCTCTGTCAAACCTGGACGCCAAGCTCCGCGTGCAGATGCGGGCCGAGATCACCGACCTGCAACGCAGCGTCGGTGTGACCACCTTCTACGTGACGCATGATCAGATCGAGGCGATGACGATGGCCGACCGCGTGGCCGTCATCAATGCCGGCATCCTCCAGCAAGTCGCACCCCCGCAGACCCTGTTCGACGAGCCCGACAATCTCTTTGTCGCCGCCTTCATCGGCTCGCCATCGATGAACCTCATGGAGGCAGTTGTCACCGAGTCGGGCGGCGCTTATGGCCTCCAACTTGGCAGCCAGAGCGTGGAGCTGCCGGCGTCTGTCATGACCAGCCGGCCCGCCCTCCGGGACCATATCGGGCGGACAATTGTCGCCGGTATCAGGCCAAAGGAGTTCGAGGATGCCGCGATCGTGCCGGGCCACCCTGCCGGTCAGCGCATCCGGGCCAAGGTCGAGAACGTCGAGGCCCTCGGCTACGAGCGCATCGTGCACTTCGGGCTCGATGCCAAGCAAGTGATCCAAGAGGATGCCATGGATCTCAAGGATGATGCCGAGGTGCTCCAGCATGATGGAGGCTCGCGGATAGCCGGACGCTTTGATCCGGCATCGACTGTGCGTGCCGGTGAAGATGTGGAGATCGCCGTCACCTCCGAGGAAACTCACTTCTTCGAACTCGAGACGGGGCTCGCAATCCGCAACTAGCTGCGGCCTCGATCGATACCTTCACCGAGGCGAGTTCTGCCTCGCCCGGAATTCCACGAAGGAGTCGGCGATCCCGATGCTCACCAGCGGAAGCGTTGCGCCGGCGATCAGCCCGGCCTCGACGATCACCCGAACGAGGACCGCGACGTATAGCGAAACAAATGCGACGGCGATAGCCCGCGACTTCCACGTGTGAACTGGCTCTGAACGCAACGCGATCACTCCGCCCGCTCCGAAGCCTGCGACCAGACCGGTCACAACGTCTTGCATGATCGCCGACACTGGCAACGCCACAAGTACGGCGAGGCCCATCGCTTTGAGCACCGCCCCGGCGGCACGACGATGGCCGGATATGAATGCCAGCGCCAAAAAGACGAAAGGAACCAGAGCGGCACCGAGAGCGAAAGCGGCGCCGCCTTCTGTGCCGTCATCGACTTCAGCCGCCACAAACGCGAGCAACATGGCGGAGTAGCTCACGACGAGGAGCACCGTCGCCACGCCGATCGCCATCCATTTGCGGCGCGGCGAAATCGGCTCGGCGCCCGGTTCTGCTTCGACGGTCATGGAACCGGGTGCGTCAGGCACAGACAGGAAGCGGGTGCCACATAGTGGTCCACCGCCCGGATCAGCCCTTCACCGACCCTGCCGTCAGGCCGCGCACGAAGTAGCGCTGTAATGCGAAGAAGACGCTCAGCGGTAAGACCATCGTTATGAAGGCGCCCGCGGTGAGCAAGTGCCAAGCCTCCCCTCTCGAGCCGTTCAGCTCGGCCAGGGCCTGGGTGAGAACCCGCACATCGGGAGTCCCCCCGAGGAAGACAAGGGCTATCAGGAAGTCGTTCCACACCCAGAGGAACTGGAATATGGCGAACGAGGCCAGCGCCGGTACCGAAAGTGGGATGATCAGCCGCCAGAAGATCTCGAAGTGAGAGGCGCCGTCGATCTTGGCCGACTCGATGATCGAAGACGGCAGCGACCCGATGAAGTTGCGCAACAGAT
>CAMYIJ010000011.1 GCA_947258375.1 uncultured Acidimicrobiaceae bacterium | reverse complement strand
AGTCATAGGAAACGATGGTGCCGTCGGGATCGCTCGAGCCGGTCCCGTCGAAGGTGATGGTCTCAGCAACCAGTGCCGTATACGGACCATTCGGATCCGCCGTCGGTGCCACATTCGGAGCCTCCACCGTGATTGCCAGGCTTACGGCCGCCGTCGGCGCGTCGCCCCCCGTACCACTCCCGTTGGTTGAGTTCCCAGCTCCCCACATCGTGTAAGTGCCGGCCGCCGCGGGAGCCGTCCACTGGAAACTCCACGATGACGATCCACCTGAGAACGCCTGTGGAGAACTGTGAGTGATCTCGCCGCCGTTGAGTTCGGTACCGGCTCCCGATGCGATCATCTCTCCGTCGTCGATCGATACATCGAAACCCGAGGCCACTGCCGGACCGCCGGTCACCGTGAACGTATAGGTGTTCGTCGAACCGGGCGCCACGGTGGTCGGGCCCGCCAGCGTGGCCGCCGAACCCGTGGCATCTTGATCATGACACTGGAGGCATGTGTTTCCACCCGTGGTCGGGTTCCCGGAGTAGCCGCTCACCCCTCCGCTTCTCGCCCCTGCCGCTGAGGCCCCGATGATCGTGAGACCCACCAGCGCCGCTGCGGCACCGAGGATCCATGTGGCCCTCTTGTTTGTCATTCGGCGGTACGGCAAGACGCGCCGTTTTCCCGAGATTGCCTGCATTATTCCTCCCATTGTGCCTAGCCCAGCTGTCATGGTCTTCAAGAGGTCGCCAGCCAATCGGATAGCTCGACTGATCGATTCTCGACAGAAAGACCAGACTACTACTCCGAGTGGCCTTCCTCAAGGAATCGGTCACTCTCCGGAGTCTGCGGACGTGATTGCGCGGCCGTGACGGTGTTCAACAGAACAACTGGAGGAGTTTGCGGTGGTCGTCACCGTTGAGTAGCCGGGTTTCGCTACGCGTCCTGGTCGGCTAATCCGTCGAGGAAGGTGTCGAGATCGAATTCGCCATCTCCCAACAGACTGCCGAGCAGCTCCTCGAAGTTCAGTCCTTCGAGGCCTTGGAAGCCCTCGAACTGCGTCTCGAAATCGGAGAACATCTTCTCCAAGCCGAACTCACCGAGATCAAGGCCCTCCAGGTCGAGGTCATCGAAGTTGAGGATGCCGGCTATGCCACACAGGCTGTCGAAGTCCTCGAACCAGGTCTTGAAGTCGATGCCTTCCAGATCCTCGAAGCTGTTGATATCGCCAAGCTCGGGGAGGTCGGCCGGGTCGCATGACTCGAGGTCAAACTTGAACCCGTCGAGGTCAAGCCCCTCGAGGTCCAGCTCGAAGTCACCGAATCCGGACTTCCATTCCTCGATGTCGAAGTCCTCCGGCAGAACTCCCTCGGGAAGCTTCTCCAGGAGCCCATCTATGTCGAAGTCCTTGAGGTTGAGGTCGTCGAGATTGAACTCGCCGAAGTCGAAGCCTTCGAAGTTGAACATGCCGGGGTCGAAGTTCTCCCAATCGAAGTCGGCGAAGGGCAGCTTCAAGCCGTAGTCGCGCGGATCGGGAGGTTCGCCACAAGCATTCTCGATGTCGGCGATGCCGTCGAGGTCTTCGTGGCCCTGGTTCAGCAGGTTCGGCAACTCGGGCAGAACGCTGTCGAGTTCGCCGGCAACACAAACGGACCAGGCCTGGAGATCCGTACGGAAGGCTTCGGCTTCAGGGCCCAGATCAGGGATCGGGGGGAGTCCACAGGCTTCGGAGAGGCGGGGCGCCTCCTCGACGGAGAATCCGCTGGTGAACCAGGACGTCAGCTCGCCCAGTACGCAGCTGCCGTAGCTCGTCTGCTCGGTTAGATCGCTGGGCAGGGTTATCTCACCGGGCTCGTCGTCGACCGCGGTGAGCGTCGCGACCGAAGAAGAGGTCGTCGCCGCGATGTCTTGCGTGCCGGAGTCGCGAGCGACGAGAGCGAAGGCGCCGGCGCCCAGGACGAGAACGGCGGCGAAACTGGCGGCGAAAGCGACGGCGGGGCGCTGCATCCACCGGCGCCATCCGGCCGGCTGGGCGGCGGTCGGCTCATGGGAGAAGCGAGCTTCGAGCCGGTCATCCGGGACCACCGTTGAATCATGCTTGGAGTCGCGCCAGGAGCGCAGGCCGGCTGCGAGTCTGCGATCGGCCGGGTGGTCGCCGGCTGCCAGTTCGTCGAGGGGGTCGTTGTGTTCGTCCATCAAACCTCAGAACGTGCCTATGGCGTCGGGGGATACGCGGTTTCTCTCGAGATTGTTGCGGAGAGCCTCGACCGCCCGATGCTGCAGCGACTTGACCGCCCCCAGGGGACGTTGCAGGACCTCGGCGGTCTCGGCCAGAGTGAGGCCGGCGATGATTCGCAGATGCAACACGTCGCGCTGGTTGGGCGTGAGGGTTTCGAGCAGGCGATCGATGTCGCCGGCGGACAGGTTGCGAATCGCTTCGGACTCTGTGTCTCCACCGGCTACGTCGTGG
The DNA here is from genome assembly GCA_947258375.1 of uncultured Acidimicrobiaceae bacterium. Lineage (GTDB taxonomy): Bacteria > Actinomycetota > Acidimicrobiia > Spongiisociales > UBA5794 > JAHEJX01. The sequence goes on along the minus strand of CAMYIJ010000011.1, from coordinate 67,152 downwards.
CGGGTCGGATCGAGCGACGCGACGACGTTGGGACGACGGATCCGTTTGCGGTGCTCGTCGATCAGCAGGTTGTTGGCGATGGTGAAGATCCACGAACGAAAACCCGACTCACTGCCCTTGAACCGATCGAGGCGATCGAACGCCCTGTGGAACACCTCGTTGGTGGCGGTGCCGACATCGGCGGCCCCCCGCACCCGCAGGTATCCCGCCAGCTGGGGGCTCAGCGAGTCATAGAGATGGCGCAGGGCGCGGCCCGAGCCGCGCCGGGCACGTTCGAGCAACTCTTCGAAATCGTCGGTGGCAGCCTGGAAGCCGGCTTCGGAACCAGTAGTGGACATGTCATAACCGTAAACGTCGCGCGGCGTTAGTTGGATACGGTGGCCGTCCCGGTGACCGGGAGCGAGAATCCCGACAACACAACCGTCGTGAAGGAAGGCCCGATGCACAGCGTCACATATGAAGTTGATGGCCGGGTGGCCACGATCACCCTCAACCGCCCGGATCGCCTCAACGCAATCGATGAGCACATGCCGGGCGAGATCCGCTCATCCGTTGAGGCGGCCAACGAGGACGAATCGGTGCATGTCATCGTGCTGGCCGGTGCGGGCCGTTCGTTCTGTGCCGGGTACGACTTGAAGGACTTCGCCGAACGTCCCGGTCCCAACCCGGGAGTGCAGGAGATGCCCTGGGACCCGACTGTCGACTTCAAGTTCATGTACCGCAACACGCAGGACTTTCTCTCGCTGTGGCGTTCCTACAAGCCGACGATCGCCAAGGTACGCGGCCACGCGGTTGCCGGCGGTTCTGACATAGCGCTGTCATGCGATTTCGTGGTGATGGCCGACGACGCACAGATCGGCTACCCGCCGGCGCGGGTGTGGGGCTGTCCGACGACCGCCATGTGGGTATATCGCCTCGGCGCTGAGAAGGCAAAGCGAATGCTGTTGACCGGGGATCTCGTAACGGGCGTGGAAGCCCAGGCGATGGGCCTGGTGCTCGAGTCGGTACCCGAGGCAGACCTTGATGAACGTGTCGCCGCTCTGGCGGCGCGGATGTCGGGGGTTCCCCGGAACCAGCTGATGATGCAGAAGATGATGATCAATCAGGCCTTCGAGAACATGGGGATGGCGAGTACTCAGGTGCTGGCGACATTCTTCGACGGCGTGACTCGCCATACCCCGGAAGGAATGTGGTTCAAGAACCGCGCCGAGGAGGTCGGATTCCAACAGGCCGTGCTGGAGCGTGACTCCGGCGACCCCATCGCAGACGGTATGAGCCGCTGAGGGGAACACCTTCGGCGTTTCCTTGTGAGTTTGCCTCGCCAACTCGAGGGACGTACATGGCGCCAATTGGCCCTGAAAATCAGGTGGATCCGGCCGACAGACAATCGGAACGGAGAGAATCACCTAGTGATCGCGCAGACGGCTCGACCGGAACCAGTGGCCGCATTGCCGGCTTTCTCGCGCTCGGACCACTTCCTCTCCGTTCTGCGAATCACCGTGATCGGCATCATCGCCGCTGAGATAATGACCGTTGGTCTCTCGTTTCTATTGCGCGGTGAGTTCATCCCGGAAGGCCCGGCCATCGCTCTGCTTTGTGCCGGGCCGATCAGCGCCACGATCGCGGATCGTGGGCTACGTTCGGCGCGCCTCATCAGGCACCAGCACGATCGATTGGCGGCGCTCAACGTCGAGCTCGAGGCGCAATACGCAGAGCTGCGTGCGAGTAGGGACGCCGTCCAATCAGCACACGAAGAGCTTGCCAACACCCAAACGCAGCTTCTTGCCGCGCAGAAGCTGGAGGCGATAGGTTCGCTAGCTGCCGGAATCGCTCACGAGATAAACACTCCCATCCAGTTCATCTCCGATAACACAACGTTCATCGGCGAGGGTGTCGAAGCGCTCAGCGAGCTTCTGCTGTCTCACCGGCAATGCGCCGCGCAGCACAGCGACCTGCCGGAGCTCACCGAGGAACTGGCCGAGATGAACCAGGAGTGGGACGAAAAGGACTGTGACTTCTACCTGGAGGAGATGCCGCGGGCGATCGATGAGACCCTCGAGGGAGCCAACCGCGTGGCTGAGATCGTCCGGGCAATGAAGGACTTCGCTCACCCCAGCTCCGAGACCAAGTCGTCGGTGGATATCAATCGGGTCATCAAGTCATCGATGGCGGTCTCGCGCAATGAATGGAAGCAGATCGCCGACATGGAGCTCGATCTCGACCCGGACCTCCCGCTCATCGAGGGCCTCGCCGGACCGCTGGGCCAAACCATGCTCATCCTGTTCGTCAACGCCGCCCAGGCCATGGAGGAGGACTGCGCCGACTGTGATGGCAAGGGCACCATCTCTGTCACCACACGCCACGTGGACGGCATGGTCGAGATCCGCGTCGCGGACACCGGTCCGGGAATCCCCGATGACATTGTCGAGAGTATCTTCGATCCGTTCTTCACAACGAGGGAAGTCGGCAAGGGCTCCGGACAGGGCTTGTCGATCGCCCGCGCCGCGGTCGTGAACAAGCATCAGGGTGAGATACGGGTGGAGAACGGCAACCCGGGAGCCGTCTTCGTCATGCGGCTCCCAGTCGAATCTTCAACCCCCGCCGACGCCGGTTAGCAGTCGCGGCTTGGTCCTCGTTGGCGTCCGGCTCGTAGGTTCGCCCGTCGTTGTGCCGCCTGTCGTCCTGTCTGCTGCTTACGGCAGCCATCGATCTGATGCCCCCGATCCGGCAGTCCGCGATGTGGAGACTTTCGGACCCGGGTAGCGGACGCCACAATGGAGGTCGAGGAGGAACCATGAGTGGACCGAGGCCGGTGAGAGCTCCGCGAGGCAGCGAGATCAGTTGTCGCGGGTGGCCCCAGGAGGCCGCCATGCGCATGCTGATGAACAACCTCGATCCCGAGGTCGCCGAACGCCCCGATGATCTCGTTGTTTACGGCGGTACCGGCCGGGCGGCCCGATCCTGGGATGCGTTCGATGCCATCGTGGCGACATTGCAGCGCCTCGATGACGACGAGACACTCCTGATTCAATCCGGGAAACCGGTCGGGGTATTCCGCACCCACGAGTGGGCCCCGCGGGTACTGCTGGCCAACTCGAACCTGGTGCCCGACTGGGGCAATTGGGAGGAGTTCCGCCGCCTCGAAGCGCTCGGCCTCACGATGTACGGGCAGATGACGGCCGGTTCCTGGATCTACATCGGCACCCAGGGCATCCTCCAGGGAACATACGAAACGTTCGCCGAGATCGGTCGGAAGCGCTTCGACGGATCGCTGGCCGGCACGATCACGCTGACTGCCGGCCTTGGGGGCATGGGGGGAGCCCAGCCGCTGGCCGTGACGATGAACGACGGTGTGGCGCTGTGCATCGAGGTCGATCCCGATCGGGTGCAGCGCCGCCTGGAAACCCGCTACCTGGACGAGGTAGCCGAGGATCTCGAGTCGGCGGTCGCCCGTTGTGTCGCGGCCCGCGACGCCCGGCAGCGGCTCAGTGTCGGAGTGGTCGGCAACGCCGCCGACATGGTGCCCCGACTGCTCGAGATGGATTTCCCCGCGGATATCGTCACCGACCAGACCTCGGCGCATGATCCGATGACATACGTTCCGGCCGATCTGACCCCCGAAGCGGCCGCCCGCATGCAGACTGAAGACTCGGAGGGTTTGATCCGACGGGCCCGCGAGTCGATGGCGCGCCACTGCGCGGCCATGGTCGGGTTCATGGATGCAGGTGCCGAGGTCTTCGATTACGGCAACTCGCTGCGCACCGAGGCGCGGCTCGGCGGATTCGAGCGGGCGTTCGATTACCCCGGCTTCCTCCCGGCTTATGTGCGGCCGCTCTTCTGCGAGGGCAAAGGGCCGTTCCGCTGGGTGGCGCTCAGCGGCGACCCCGCCGACATTGCCGCCACCGACCGCGCGGTCCTCGAGGAGTTCCCCGACGATGAGGCACTGGCGCGCTGGATCAAGCTCGCTTCGGAACGGGTCGAGTATCAGGGACTCCCAGCGCGGATCTGCTGGCTGGGATACGGCGAACGGCACCGCCTCGGGCTGCGCTTCAACGAGATGGTGCGCACCGGCGAGGTCTCGGCCCCGATCGTGATCGGTCGCGACCACCTCGACTCCGGTTCGGTCGCGTCGCCCTATCGAGAGACCGAGGACATGGCAGACGGTTCCGACGCCATCGCCGACTGGCCATTGCTCAACGCGCTGCTCAACACTTCGTCGGGGGCCACCTGGGTCAGTATTCATCACGGCGGCGGCGTCGGCATCGGCCGCTCGATCCACGCCGGCATGGTTGTGGTCGCCGATGGTTCGGAGCTGGCCGCCCGGCGCCTGGCCCGGGTGCTGACCGCCGATCCCGGCACCGGTGTGATGCGCCACGCCGACGCTGGGTACGAGATCGCCAAGCAGGTCGCTCGCGAGCGAGGTGTCGATCTCCCGATGGAACGTTCGTGACGAGAGCGCGGCCCCCGGCCGGACTCGCGGCGGCGGTGGTCCGGTGACCATTGCCCTCGACACGCTGATAGTGGGCGCCCAGGTAGCGACTCTCGGCGTAGCGGGCGACTACGGGCTGCTCAACGAGGGCATGGTCGGCATCGTCGATGGGAGCATCGCATACGTTGGCCCGCCCTCCACACAGTTCACTGCGGCCGAGACCGTTGACGCCGCCGGCAAGCTGCTCACACCGGCGCTCGTCGATTGCCACACCCACCTGGTGTTCGCCGGGCAGCGTATCGCCGACTTCGAGCGGCGGCTGGAGGGCGCCACTTATGCCGAGATCGCCGAGAGCGGCGGCGGTATCAAGTCGACGGTGGCGGCGACGCGGGCGGCCTCCGAAGACGAGCTCTACTCACTGGCGGCGCCTCGCGTGCGCTGGCTAATGGCGAGCGGAGTGGCGACGGTCGAGATCAAGTCGGGATACGGCCTCGACCTCGACACTGAGCTGCGCATGCTGCGGGTGGCTCGCCGCCTTGGCGACGACCTGCCGGCAACGGTGCGCACGTCGCTCCTGGCGGCCCACACGATTCCCGTCGAGTACCTCGACGATTCCGACGCGTATATCGAGCTGATCTGTCGCGAAGTCATCCCGGCCGTGGCTGTCGAGGGTTTGGCCGACTCGGTCGACGCATTCGCTGAGCACATTGCCTTCACGCCGGCACAGGTCCGCCGTGTCTTCGAAGCGGCCCAGGCGGTCGGGCTGCCGGTGCGACTCCACGCCGATCAGCTGTCCGACCTGGGTGGCGCAGCCCTCGCCGCCGAGTACGGCGCCCTGTCGGCCGACCACCTCGAGAATGCATCTGCGGACGGGCTGGCGCGACTGGCGGCAGCCGGCACCATCGGGGTGCTCATCCCGGGGGCGGCGACGTTCCTCGACGAGGACCGGCGCCCGCCGGTGGCCGCAATGCGCGCCGCCGGGGTTCGCATCGCCGTTGCCTCGGACCTCAACCCCGGTTCGGCGCCGCTCGCCTCGATGCAACTGGCGATGGCACTGGCTTGTACGAGGTTCGGGCTGACCCCGGCCGAGGCGCTTCACGGCGCCACCCGCAACGCAGCGGCCGCGCTGGGGTTCAGCGACCGCGGCGAGATCGCCATCGGGAAGCGGGCCGACCTGGCGCTGTGGGACGTCGACTTCGCCCCGTCCCTCGCCTACTGGTTTGGCGCCCCGTTGCTGTCCGAGCTGTTGATTGCCGGTCGCCGCGTCGATCTATGGAAGACTCCACGATGACGACACTACGAAGCGAGGGTGGACCCGATTGAGTGACATTCAGCTGACCGGGACGCAGCTCACGCGGGCCGATGTGGTGGCCGTGGCCAGGGGTGACGCCACGGTGGGGCTGAGCGCCGAAGCCCGCGATTCCATGGCCCGCTCCCGCCGGGTCGTCGAGAACCTGGCGGCATCGGGTGCACCCGCGTACGGGATCTCCACCGGCTTCGGAGCCCTGGCCGACAAGTTCATCCCGGAGGACCGGCGCAGTGAGCTCCAGCGCAACCTCATCCGATCGCACTCGGCCGGCATGGGGCCCCGCGTGGAACGCGAGGTGGTCAGGGCAATGATGCTGCTGCGGGCGCGCACCCTCGCTATGGGCTTCTCCGGACTGCGTCCGGCCGTGGTTGACCGCATGCTGGACATGCTCAATGCCGGTATCACACCGGCCGTTCACGAATACGGGTCGCTGGGAGCCTCCGGCGACCTGGCGCCGCTCGCCCACGCCGCCTTGGCGCTGCTGGGAGAGGGGACCGTCGAGGTTGGGGGAGTGGATCAGGATGCTTCGGCGGCACTGGCGGCGCTCGGCTGGGAGCCCCTCGAGCTGGAGGCCAAAGAGGGGTTGGCGCTGATCAACGGCACCGACGGCATCCAGGGCATGCTGGTGCTGGCATTGGCCGATCTCGAGACCCTGCTGACGACCGCGGACATCACGGCAGCGATGAGCGTTGAGGCCCTACTCGGGACCAATAGGGCGTTCGCCGCCGACATCATCGCGATGCGCCCCCAGCCCGGGCAGGCGATCTCCGCCGCCAACATGACCCGGGCGCTCGCCGGGTCGCCCATCGTTGCTTCACACCGCCATGACGATCCGCGGGTCCAAGACGCCTACTCGCTGCGGTGCTCGCCGCAGGTGAATGGCGCGGCCCGTGACACCTGGGCCTATGCCGCCACCGTTGTCGAGAACGAGATGCGATCGGCTATCGACAATCCGGTCGTCACTCCGGACGGTCGAGTCGAATCCGGAGGGAACTTCCACGGCGTGCCGCTTGGGCTGGCCTGCGACTTCCTCGCTATTGCTACCGCAGAGGTTGGAGCCATCGCGGAGCGCCGCATCGATCGGATGCTGGACCCGGCCCGCTCCCACGGACTGCCCCCCTTCCTGTCCGGGGATCCCGGAGTTTCGTCCGGTCTGATGATCGCCCAATACACCGCGGCCTCGATCGTGGCAGAGAACCGCCGTCTCGCAGCACCGGCGAGCGTCGACTCGCTGCCGACGTCGGCCATGCAGGAGGACCACGTTTCGATGGCCTGGGGGGCGGCGCGCAAGCTGCGGCGCGTGGTCGCCAATCTGGGCCGGCTGCTTGCCGTCGAGTTGGTCACGGCGGCGCAAGCCATCGAGATGCGTGAAGCGGACGCCGGGCCGGTCAGCGGTCAGGTTGTTGCCCGCCTACGCGAGGTCGTCGATCACCTCGATACCGACCGGGTGCTGGCTCCCGACCTGGCAGCGGCAACGGAACTCGTGATGTCGGGCGACGTGGTGGAGGCCGCCGGCCTCGGCTGATGGCTCGGCGTTCTGATCGAGCTTGCCAATGACCGGAGCTACGGGCGTTGCCTCTGCTGGGTTCGCATCCGCCAGAGCGCCAGGCCGCCCAATCCAGCTGCCATTAGCGCGAACAGTGCCACCACGAGCCCGGTTGACGAGGACTCATCGTCGGGGATCGGCAGGGGCGCCGCGAGGACCGTGCTCGTGCCCGAAGTCGTACTCGAGCCTACGCTCGAGTCAGGAGTTGCTCCGCCGTCGGCAGAAAGCCCGGCAATGAACTCGGCGAGGGCGCCGATCTGGCTGGCTTCCATCGAGTCGGCGTATGCCGGCATGCTGGGAGCGCCGTCGGCGATGACGGCGATCAGCTCCTGGACAGAAAGCGGGGTGTCCACCAACGCCGAACCGATCCCGCCGATGGCTCCGATCCCGTGGCACACGGCGCAGGCAACGCCGTACATCTCAGCCGGATCGGTGATGTTGGCGAGCGTTCGCCCGGCCGTCCCCACCTGGCCGAGGTTGAATAGGTAGGCCCCCAGTGTCTCGATCTCCTCGTCGGTGAGCACCTGCACGAAACCGTGCATGGCTCCCGCTCCGATGCGAGTGATCTCGACGAACTCGTCGAGGGTCTTGTCCAGGCCGACGAGAGCGGGGCCGATGGCCCCTTCCCCGTTGGCGCCGTGGCACGCCGAGCAATATGAGACGTAGAGCGGCGCGCCGCCGGTCGGCGCCAGCGTCGTGGACACGGTCGCATCCTGCAGGCCGAAGGAGTGGGTTGCCACTGCGTCGATCTGCTCCTGAGTGAGCTGGCTCGAATAGCCCGGCATGGTGCCGGCACCATTGGTGATAACCGCCACGATGTCTTCGAGAGTCATTTGGCCGGCTTGAAGAGAGGGCCCAAGGCCACCCTCGCCGAGAGCGCCGTGGCACCCTGCGCACAGGGCCGCGTAAATGGTGTCACCACCCGCATCGGCCGGCACCGTCGTTGTTGTGGCCGAAGTGCTCTGCAGACCCCTGGTGAAGCTGGACACCAGGTCGATCTGGCTGCCGGTCAACTTGGTCGAGTACCCGCCCATCGAGCCCGATCCGTTGCGGACTACCGACGTGATCTGCGACAGCGACATCGTGCTCGTCTGCAGCGACGGCCCCGCGCCACCCTGCCCGGATCCGCCGTGACAAATCGCACACTGGGACGCGTACAACTGGGATCCGCTGAGGCCGGTCGCCAGCGTTGTGGTGGTGGTCGTCGCAGTCGGATCCTGCTTGCTCTTCGTGTAGGCGGCGACGGCGTCGATCTGCTGCGAGCTGAGGCCGGTGGTGAATCCCGTCATCGAACCCGTCGTCAGTACGGCCTCTATCTGTGACAGGCTGAGGGTGCTGGTCTTCAAGGACGGGCCGAACCCGGATTTCCCACCGGCATCCGTGCCGTGGCAGCCGGCACATTTGGCGGCGTAGATGGCGCCCCCATCGGTCGGCGGCAGTGTGGTGGTCGTGGTGGATCCGGAGGGCACCTGCATGTCATGGATGAACACGGCGAGGTCGTCGATCTGCGCGTTCGTCATACCGCCGGTGAACGTCGCCATCGATCCGGTCTTGAGAATCGTCTTGTCTTGACGGAGCGTGAGCGTGCTCGTTTGCAATGAGGGCGCGATTCCGGTCCCTTCACCGCTCCCACCGTGGCAGCCGGCGCACTTGGCGGCGTACACGGCCGCGCTGCTCGCCGGGATCGTGGTCGTCGTGGTTGTGCCTTGAGGCACCTGGAGATCCTTGGTGAATTGGGCCAGCACGTCGATCTGGGCGCCACTGAGATCACTGGCGTAGGTCGCCATCGAACCCGATGTCAGGTTGGTTCTGATCTGATTCAGCGTGTCGTTGCTCGCTTGCAGCGACGGGGCGATGCCGCCCTCGCCATTGGCACCGTGGCAGGCCGCACACTTGGCGGCATACAGGCCCGGGCCGTCAGGGGGCAGGGTGGTGGTCGTCGTACTCCCCGGCGGCACTTGGAGATCCTTGGTGAACTGGGCCAGAGCGTCGATCTGGGCTCCACTCAACCCGCCGGCGTATGGAGACATCGTTCCGCTCGTGATGCTCGTCGTTATCTCGCCCAGGGTCAGGGTGCTGGTTTGCAGCGACGGTCCGATGCCTCCTTCGCCGTTCGCCCCGTGGCAGGCGGCACACTTGGCGGCATACAGACCGGGGCCGTCGGGGGGCAGGGTGGTCGTGGTAGTCGACCCGGGCGGGATTTGCATGTCCAGGACGAAGGTTGCCAGCGAGTCGATCTCGCCGGCCGAGAGGCCCGAGGTGTATGCGGACATGGAGCCGACTGTGAGCACGTTGGTGATCTCGGAGAGTGTGAGGGTGCTGGTTTGCAGCGACGGTGCACCGCCGCCTTCGCCGTTGGCGCCGTGGCAGGCCGCGCATTCGTTGGTGTAGATGGTGGCGGCGGGGAGTCCGGCGACTGTGACGGCGGCGGTGTCGGTGGCCTGGGCGCCCCCGGGATCGGTCACGGTCAAAGTGGCGGTGAAGTCACCCGCCCCGTAGGTGTGGGTGGGGTTCTGGCCACTCCCGGCAGGGGACCCGTCCCCAAAGTCCCACGAATACGACAGGCCGCCACCCTCGGGATCCGAACCGGAACCTGAAAACGCCACCGGGGTGCCACTCGAACCACTGTAGGGGCCCCCCGCATTGGCGCTCGGGGACTGGTTGGCGGCAATAGTCACCGCCGCGGTGTCCGAGTCGGCCTCGAGCCCGGGGTCGGTCACAGTCAAAGTCACTGTGTAACCCCCCGCAGCGGCATAGGTATGGGTCGGGGTAGACCCGGACCCGTCCGGGCTGGTGTCACCAAAGTCCCACGAATACGTCAACGTCCCCGACTCGGGATCAGATGACCCGGTCCCATCAAACGATGTCGGATAGCCCGCAGTGCCGCTGTATGGACCGCCCGCTACTGCAGTGGGGGGCTGGTTGGCGGCGGCGCCGATGGTGGCCTGGGTCGAAGCAGTGTCGGTGGCGCCCTGATCGTCGGTGACCCGCACCGTCACGTTATAGATCGCCTCGGCAGGGTACGAGTGCGACACCGTGGGGGTTCCCAGCGAGGTGTCATAGGTGAGGTCACCATCGAAGTCCCACTCATAGGACACGATGCTGCCATCAGAATCAGAAGACCCCGAAGCGTCAAAGGTGATCAACTCAGAGACCGACCCCGCATAGGGACCTCCAGCATCCGCAGTCGGATCCTGGTTCACCACCGGAGCCTCCACCGAAATCGTCAACGTATCGGTCCCGGTGCCGTCGCCGCTCGTGCGTGATCCATCCGAGGAGAGTCCGGCGCCATACAGCGTTGCGCTCCCGGCCGTACCCGGTGCCGTCCACTGGAAGTTCCACGAGATCGTGTTCCCGCCGCCGAACGCCTCTGGAGTCGTGTGGGTGATTTCGCCGCCGCCCAGTTGGGTTCCCTCGCCGCCGATGTTGGCAAGCGTGCCGGCTGTGGCAGAAACATTGAGGCCTCCCTGGGCGGGACTGCCCCCGGCCTGAGCACCCGTGATCGTCAACGTATAGGTGTTGGAGGTGTTTATGTCGACCGTCGTGGGACCACTGATCGCCACCGAGGGGACGGTTCCGTCCTGGTTATGGCAGTTGGTGCATGTGCCGCCTCCGGTGGCCGGGTTGCCCGAGACGCCGGTTCTCCCGCTGCCGCGGGCGGGAGCGGACGCCTGGTACAGGCCGACGAAAAGAACGGTAAGTCCAACAACGAGCAGCAGTTTCCACAAGGTACTTTGACCACGGTCGTCAAGGGACAGTTGGGCGCGCAGATTCATAGTCGAATGCTTCGGCATACCACGCAGAGTACTCAACAGGACTTTCTACCCTAAAGACCAGGGCCATTAGCCCCTAGTGTTCTTGCGGACATACGCGCAGATACTGGCGCGGATATCCGCAAGAACCGAGCGGAGCGTCGCTCAGCCGGTCATCAGTCTTTGCAGCAGCTCGGCGGCCTCCGCAGTTGCCGGTAGCAGCGTCTCTATGCGGAGTTCCTCGAGGGTGACATCGTGGGCCGCGCCGATCGTCGCAATCGTGGTGAATGTCTCCAGGGTGCCGAGGGGGGTGGCGAGCACGATGGGGACCAGCAGCTCATCAGCCCGGGGCGCCGATTCGGCAAGGTTGATCCCCGCGGTGTCGGCGAAGCCCAACGCTTCAGTCAGAAGCTCGGCCAAGTCGTTGTCGCCGGGTCGCTCGGCGACCTCACGGGCGAGGCGCCGCACGAGAACGCCGGCTACCGCCTCCCAGTTGACGATCGCGTCGCGAACTCCGGCCGGGTGCAGCATCAGCCGCATCACGTTTCCCTGGATCTGGGTCGGGTCGGCCTCGGGCGGCAAGGCAAGCGCGATGAGCTTGGTGGCTATCTCGTTGGCCGCCACCAGATTCCACAGTCGATCGACGATGTAGGCGGGGAACGGCTCGTGGGCCTTCAGCAGCTGAGCGAGGACGCCCTGTATTTGAGTGAGCTGCTCATCCTCGGGGCCCCGCTCCCGGTAGGCCGGGGCGAAACCAGCACTGTCGAGTAGATCGTTGCGTTGCCGCAGCGGCACATCGAGGGTGGCGGCCAGGTGGATCACCATCTCACGTGACGGTCTCGCCCGTCCCGTTTCGAGGAAGCTGATGTGCCTTTGGGAGACTCCGGCAGTCGCGGCCAGGTCGAGTTGGGAGAGATGCCGGCTGGTGCGCCAATCGCGCAGCTTGTTCCCAAACGTGATCGTCATACCCGTGACGGTAATCCGCGTACGAGTCGCGGTCTATTACGTACCAGGTAATCGACACGATTACGTTCAACCATCAGATTAGAGCCGGATCTACGAGGAGGACTCATGGAACGGCTCAGACTGATACTGAACGGCAATGCGGCGTTTTCGGCTATCAGTGGTGCGGTGCTGCTGATCGGAAGCGTTGCCTGGGACGAGGCCCTGGGCCTGGAAACCTGGTTCCTCGCTGCTGTCGGGATCTCGCTGGTTGCCTATGGAGCACTGTTGTCATGGCTGGCGAGGCGGCCCGACGTTGGTGCCGGGGCTCGATTCGCGACGATCATGGATGCCGGATGGGTCCTCGGGGCGGCCATTGTGCTGCTCGGGTTCCCCGCTGCGATGACGGCTACAGGGCGCGTCGCTCTGTTCGCCGTATCGATCGCGGTCGCCGGATTCGCCGAGGCGCAGTTTCTGGGGCTGCGCCGGGCGGATGAGGGAGAAAGCTCTGTGGCCACCGCCGGCTGAGCGACCCGTAAGATCGTGAGGTGAGCGAACGCTTCGAGATTCGGCTACTCGGCCCGGACGATATCGATCTGATCCACGAGATCGACCGTTCTGAGTACATGGATATCGAGTACACGGTGGCAGGGAGAGATATCGTCGGCCGCCGCGTCGACTTCGATATCCCAAACTGGGATCTCCACGGCAGCGGTGAGTTCAGTGTGGCCGCACGCATCGACCACTGGAGGCCGGTCGTTGCTGCGGGCGCGGCGCTCATGGCGGCATTCGACGGGGATGAGTTCCTCGGCCTCGTCATAGTTGAGGGGTCCCTGGAACCCGGTCTGGCCTGGATGGCGTTCCTCCACGTGAGCCGGCCACATCGCCGCCGAGGGGTGGCCACCGCTCTGTGGTCGGCCGCCGAATCGGTTGCCATCGAGGCAGGCGCAAGCGCGATGTACGTGTCGGCAACACCGAGCGGCTCTGCGGTCGGCTTCTACCTCAGTCGAGGCTGCGAGCTGGCAGACCCGCCACATCCGGAGCTACTAGCTAAGGAGCCGGAGGACATCCATTTCGTCTGCCCAATCGGCTGAACGGGCGTCTATACCTGTGCAGGTTCTCCGGAGGCCAGCTGGTCAACCCGGTGGCGAATCGCCGCAATGTGGTCCGGCGTCGAGCCGCAACAGGCTCCGACGATGCGGGCGCCATTGGCGATAGCCTCGCCGGCGTACCCGTCCATGTCCGCAGCCGTGTGCGGGTACTCCATGGTGAGCCCCGAGTAGAGCGGCACACCGCAGTTCCCCTTGGCGACAAGCACGGCGTCGGGTGCCGTCTCCCGGATCCCGGCGACCGCGGCGACGATGTCGTCCGGCCCGATCCCACAGTTGGCGCCGGCGGCCGCGAGGTGCTCGGCTCCTGCCGCCCAGGTGCCGAGGGTTCGCGGGTGGACTCCCATCATGGTGTGGCCGTGGCTGTCGAAGCTCATCGTGGCGACGATGGGGAGGTCGGTAGCGGCCGCGGCGACGAATGCGGCCTGCAGTTCTTCCAGGGACGACATCGTTTCGATCCACAGAACGTCGACGCCGCCCCCGACCAGGCCCGCAACCTGCTCGGCGAACGCCTCTTCGGCTTCGGGAACCGTGAGCAGCCCATACGGCTCGAGCAGGGAGCCGGTGGGGCCGATGCTGCCGGCGACGACCACGGGCCGTTCTACCGAATCGGCGGCCCGTCGGGCGATCCGGGCCGCTGCAGTGTTGAGCTCGCGGGTGCGATCGGCCGCCTTGTGGAGTTCGAGGCGGGGACCGTTGCCGCCGAAAGTGTTGGTGAGAACGATGTCGGCCCCGGCGTCTATGTAGCTGCGGTGCACCGACTCGATCAGCGCCGGATTATCGACATTGAGTAGCTCGGGAGAGCCCCCAGGCTCGAGGCCACCTTCAAAGAGGGCGGTGCCCATTGCGCCGTCGGCCACCAGGATCTGCCCCGCACCGAGAAGATCCAGGAACGTGTTATTCCGTTCAGCCATTGGCATTCTCCATTCGTCCGGCACCGGGTAGACGGGAGCTTGCGGTCTTCATGAGACGGAAAAACCGCCTCACGACGGGAGGCGGTTCCTCGACGTCGCTTTAGCTGTATTTGTTGAGCGCCCGCAAGCTGACAAGTCAAATCTGGCGCTGATGTTGTCTATGACTCTAGTCCGGTGTATCGGCCGCTGTCACGGTTGACTGAAATGCCAATGACATTTTGGCGTCGCAGAACGGAAGGTATTCCGGTCTCTGACGCCAAAACGCAAGGGGGTCGAAACGCAGTGCGGATTATGAGACGCTCGAACGTGTCAAACCTCGATCGTGCATTGGGGGAGATCGCCGCCAAGCAGCACGGGGTCTTTTCTCTCGCTCAGGCCCGCGCTGCCGGGATCCCCCAATCAACCTTGGACAAACGAGTGGCTCGGGGTGCCCTAACCCGGGTGCAATCGACAGTGTTTGCCTTTCCGGGTGTGGCCGCGACATGGCAGCGAGACGCCTCCGCTCTTGTGCTGTCGGTTCCACGTCTCGCCGCGGCGTCGCACAAGACGGCGGCATTCATCTGGGGGTTGTCATCGATGGAGCCCGAGAGGGTCGAGATTGTCACCGTCCGCCATCAGCGGATCCAGCGGAGGAACCCACAGATCCACGAGTCGGTCGATCTAGAGCCTCGTGATGTCCTCATCATGGATGGGATCCCGACGACGACGCCGGTGCGGACGGTCGTCGATGTCGGCGCGACGGCTTCGCCGCGATATGTCGAGCACTGTCTCGACACAGGGCTGCGGGTGGGTCTGTTCCGACTGGGCGATGTCGCCGGCTTCATCAAAAGGGTTGCGAAGTCGGGCCGCAACGGGATCGGCACGATCCGCCCCCTTGTCGAAGGGCGAGCCAGATGGCAAACGATTACCGAGAGCGCGCTCGAGGACTTGTTCCTCCGGCTTGTCGTCGAGTCGGAGCTGCCCAGCCCCGCAGGCCAGTATCGGGTCGTAGAGGATTCGCGGATCGTGTGCCGTGCCGACTTCGCCTACCCGGAGCACAACATTCTCATCGAGCTCGACAGCGAGCAATATCACATGGATCGCGATACGTTCCAGCGCGATCGAGAGAAGCAGAACCGGGCTCACGCGTTGGGATGGACGGTGTACCGGTTCACGTGGCGCCAGCTCAAGGACGAGCCGGCGGCCGTGCTCCAGGTCCTCGCCTCTGCTCTTGGCCACGACTGAACCCCCAAAGGATTCTGGCGTCGGACAGCGGAACATATTCCGCTTTGTGACGCCAAAACGGGTCGGCGATGGTTCAGTCCCCGACGGCTGCGGTTCCTCGCTGCCAGGAGGCATAGAGCCTGCCGTAGACACCGCCCGCGGCAACAAGCTGGGTGTGAGGGCCGTCCTGGACCACCTGGGCCCGATCGAATACCAGCACCCGGTCGGCCGCTTCGGCGGTCGACATGCGGTGGGCGATCGTCACAACAGTGCGTCCTTCGGTGAGTTGGTTGAGCGCCCGCGAGATTCGCACTTCGGTGGCCGGATCGACCGAGGAGGTGGCTTCGTCGAGCACCAGCAGCTCGGGATCGGCGATAGCCGCCCGCACCAGGGTCACGAGTTGCCGCTCGCCCACCGAAAGCGAGGACCCTCGTTCGCCGACCTGGGTGTCGAGGCCGGCGGCGAGCTCGCCGAGCCAATCGTCGAGGCCCAGTCGGCGGAACGTCTGGTCGAGCTCAGCGCGGGAGGCCTCGGGTCTCCCCATCCTCACGTTGTCGCCGATCGTGCCGCGGAAGAGCATGCCTTCCTGGGGAACCATAACGACACGATCGCGCAATGAGCGGAAGCGGATGGTGTTGACGTTCACGCCCCCAACGCGCACCTCGCCGGAGGTCGGGTCCATGAGACGGGTGAGCAGCTTGGCGAAAGTGGTCTTGCCGGATCCGGTCTCGCCGACGACGGCGACTCTGGTCTTCGGCGCGATAGCGACCGAAACGTCCTTGAGCGCCACGGTGCCGGTCGCCTCGCGGCCGGTTTCGCCGGTCTTGGGGTATCGGAAGTTTACGTTCACGAACTCAGCGCCGAGGGGGCGATGCGGTAGATCGATGCCGGCGGGGCCCGGATCGGCCACATCGGGCGGGATGCTGAGAACGTCGAGAACCCGGCGCCATCCGGCCACCGCTGTCTGCGCCTCATTGACTGCCTCGCCGAACGTCTGGATGGGCTGAATGAAGAGCTGCACGAGGAAAAGGAACGCCACCACCGTGCCGGGCGATTCGGTGCCGTTGACGGCGAGAATCGTTCCGACGACCAGCACGCCGGCGATGGTCAGCGAGGAGAGAACCTCGCCGACTCCCGAGAACGCCGATGACAGCCCGCCCGCCTTGACGGCCGATGCCCGGTGCTCTTCGATCGCCGTTCCTAGTTTGCCGCGCACTCGCTCCTCGATCCCGTAGGCGCGGATGACCGGAGCGCCGACAACGACCTCCGCCAGCGTAGCCAGCATCCGGCCGACCTTCTCGCGGACGATGAGGTATGCCTTCTCGAGGCGGGTCTGGAACCAGCGCACCGCCACAACGATGAGCGGGATCGCCGCGATGACTGTGAGGGCCAGCGGCAGCGAGTACACCACCATCACGACGATCGCCAGGACGGCCTGTCCGGCATTGACGATGATCATCAAGCCGGCCCACTGCATGAAGCGGCTGATCTGGTCCACGTCCGAGGTGACCCTGGCGACGAGTGCCCCTCGTTGCTCCGAAGCCTGATGCAACATCGACAGATCGTGGATGTGGCGGAAGGCCCGGATCCTGAGGCCCGACAGCGCGGTCTCCGCGACCCTGGCCAACCTGAGGTGCATCCACCCGGTGGCCGCCGCCGTGAAGGCAACGGCGCCCAGGGCGATCCAGAGCATTCGGATCACGAAAGGCATATCGACGCCGTCTTCGCCGATGCCGAAGTCGAGCACCTGTTGGATGACGATGGGGATGATCACTTTGCCGGCCGTGGCGACGAGAGCCAGCGCAATAGTGCCGGGCAGCCCACGGCGCAGCTCGGGCGACAACGCCAGGCCGCGCCGGATTGTTCGCATTGCCCCGGACCGGGCGGCCACCTCCTCCTCGATCGTGTTGCGGGTCATGGTCGAGCTCATGACGCGCCGTCCGTGTCATAGGCATCGATCAGCGACCGGTACGGCTCCGAAGCCGCGTACAGACGATCGTGGGTGCCCCGGCCCGTGATGCGGCCGTCCTCGATGAAGATCACCTCGTCGGCCAGGACGATCGAAGACCGGCGGTAAGCAACGATCACCACGGTCGTATCGAGCGACGCCAATCCCTCGAGGATCGTGGTCTCGACCGACGGATCCACGGCCGAGGTGGCATCGTCGAGCACCAGGAGGCGGGGTTTGCCGACAATGGCTCGCGCCAGTGCAATCCGCTGTCGTTGCCCGCCCGAAAGGCTGGCGCCCCGCTCGCCAACCAGCGTTTCATAGCCGTCGGGCAGCTCGGAAATGAAGTTATGGGCCTGGGCCAGTTCGGCGGCAGCGCGGACCTCCGCCTGGGAGTACGGGGCGTCGAGGGTGATGTTGGCGGCGATGGTGTCGTCGAAGAGGAAGGCCTCCTGGAAGACCAGGGCGGCGGTGTCGGCGATTGCGTTGCGCTCCAGATCCACGAGACCCTTGCCGTCGAGTCGAATGCAGCCCTCATCGGGATCAAAAAGGCGGACCAGGAGATGGGCCACCGTCGTTTTGCCTGACCCGGTCGGTCCGACGAGGGCAACCGTCTTGCCGGGCGGCACGTCGAGCGTCACCGATTCGATGCCGCGCCTTTCCCCGTTTGTCGCGGCCGCCGCTCCCGTGGCCGCGTCCGCCAGATCCGCCGTCTCGGTATCCGGATACAAGTAGCCGACGGTGGCGGCCTCAGCGGTGGCCCCGCCGGAACTGGCCAGTCCGACAGTTCCGTATTCCACCGAGCCGGTTTCGTCGAGGACCGTATCGATGCGATCCCAGCCGACGATGGCCATCGGCAGCTGCCCGAGCAACCAGGCGAACACCCGCATCGGGAGCGCAATCAAGCGGAACAGGTAGGCAAAGGTGACCAGAGTGCCTTCGGTCATGAGTCCCTGGTCGACCCGCCATGCCCCGACGAGGACTACGGCCAGCACGCCGATGGTCGGCAGTGCCTCCATCATCGGGTCGAACGCCGCCCGCAGGCGGCCGACGTCGACCATCCGGTCTCGCAGATCGTCGGAGCGGGCCCCGAAGCGGCCGACTTCGGCATCCTCACGTCCCATGGCCTTGACGACGAGCGCGGCGTCGAAGGACTCGTGGGCAATCTCGGTGACCTCGGCGCGCAACCGTTGGGCACTGGCCGCGGCGATCCGCATGCGGCGCTGGTAGGCGATGTTGGTGAAGGCAATCGCCGGGGTAATGGCGAAGCCGACGATCGCGAGGTAAACGTCCGTGAAGATCAGGACGACCACGGTGATTGCCAGCATCACGATGACACCGAAGGCCATCGGCAGCGGCGCCGCGATCTGAGATGCCGCCTCGACATCTGCGTTGACGTTGGAGAGCAACTGGCCGGTGGGGTAGCGGCGGTGCCACTCGATCGGCAGTTCGAGGTATCGGTCGGTGACATCTGTGCGGTCCCGCTGCTGGAGGCGGTATTGGGCGGCATAGGCTCCGTAGCGGCGCAACGAGATGCCGAGGCCCCTGGCGGCGCTCACTCCGACGATGAGCAGGCCCGTTCCCACCAGGCTCGCCGTGGCCACCTTGCCTGCCTCGATCGAGGGAAGCAGCACCTTGTCGGTGGCGTAGCCGATTACGAAGGCCGAGGCGATCGTCATCACGGCGTAGAGCGCGGTACCGGCAAAGCCGAGGGTGAATTGGCGGGGCGCCCGGCGGAGCTGCCGCCTGATCAACTGCAGTCCCCGGCCCAGTACCTTCCGCTCGGATTGGAGGGATTGCTCGAGGACGGCGTCGCTGGTCACACCAAGAGGCTAGGGGGGTTCGTGGGCCACAAATCGCGGCGGCCCGATTCCGCCCCGATCACCGTGGTATCGGGTCGTTGTGGATCGCTTGCATGGCCGCTACGAATGCATCGGGCACGGGAGTGGGGCGGAATGTCTCGGCGTCAACCGTGACGTAGATGATCTTGGCTTCAGTCGTCACTCGATCGCCGACGCGGGATTCGAGCTCGAACGTGATCGAGGTCTTGCCGATCCGCCCGATGCGGACATCGACTTCGAGCGTCTCGAACAGCGTGGCCGTCGCCCGGAAGTCAATGGATGCATGGGCGGTCACGACGTCGTAGCCGGCGGCGTGTGTGATATCGGCGGTCATGCCGGCCGCCAGAAAGAGATCCGTGATGGCGTCGTCGTAGTAGGTCAGGTAGTTGCCGTTGAAGACGATTCCCTGGGAATCAACGTCGGCGTAGCGCACTCTGCGCCTATAGGTGACCGGAAACGACACCGGCGGAACTCTAGACACCGGCAACCGAAGCGGGTCGGGCGATCGTGGAATTATCCGAGGCTTTACGTTGCCGGGAGGCAGCCTTTGCCGTCGAGCTCATACGGTGGTTGCACAACCTCATCCAAGGAGCTGACAATGCGAAAACTACTGGGTCTGTCGATTCTCACCCTGTTGGCGACGGCGTTGATGCTGGCCGTCGTCGGAAGTGCCTCGGCCGAGCCGAGCTTCCAGGGTCCCTTCGACTCTGCGTACCCGGACTCTCCGCTGGTCGGACAGTGTGCGGTGTGTCATACGGGCTCGCCATCGAAGGCGAGCGTTAACAGCTACGGCGCGGCTTACAGCGCTCGCGGATTCGCCGCTATCGAGTCGGAGGACTCCGACGGCGACGGCGTCGACAACATCACAGAAATCATGGCGGGCTTCCTGCCGGGCGAGGCCGGGTCGACCCCGCCGGCTACGACCGCACCCCCGCCGACCACCACAACTCCTCCGACCACGAGCACTCCTCCGACCACGAGCACTCCTCCGACCACGAGCACTCCTCCGACCACGAGCACTCCTCCGACCACGAGCACTGTGCCCACCACGACCATTGCGCCGACTACCAGCACTCCGCCGACCACGTCCGTGCCGGCAACGGGTCCGATGACCAAGACCTACGACGTGATGGACGCCGCCCGCGTGACGATCACATTTGACGGTGAGCGAATCGTCGATGTTGAAGTCGATGCCAATGCCGGCTGGATCTGCCACATTGATGAGCAGAGCCGCCATGAGGTAGAGGTCGAATGCAAGGGATTCGGCCAGGAGGTCGAATTCGAAGCAGAGGTGGAGCACGGCATCGTCGAGGTCGAGATTGAGGTCGAAGGGAACGACCACGACGATCATGACGACGACGATCATCACGACGACGATCATGACGATCATGACGATCACGACGACGACGATCACGACGAAGATCATGATGACGACGATGATGACGACGAAGACGACGACTGAAGCTACAGGCTTTGACCAAGAAGGAGGGGCTCGATTGAGCCCCTCCTTTCTTGTGCGAATCCTCTTCTAGCTGGCGGCGGGACTGGCCTCGGTAGGCGATTCGGTCGCCATTCGACGCGCCAGCGCAAGGCTCACCAGAGATCCGAAGGCGACGGAGTCGGATGGCCACTTCAGCATGAACTCCTGAGCCCCGGCCCGAACTGCATCGAGGGCAATCTGCGGGTCGTCGTGGCTGCTGACGACAATCACGGGAACTTCCGGCACGACGGCGACTATTGCCTCCACAGCTTCGAGGCCGCTGGCATCGGGCAGCGTCAGGTCGAGGAGGATGCAGTCCGGCTGCCACCTCTCGATCAACGCCAGCGCATCACTCAACTGCGGAACCGATCCCACCTTGTAGTCCGGTATTCCGATGTCGCCCAACATCGTCATCAGGATGCGGGCGTGCAGTGGGGAGTCCTCCACGATGAGGATCGAGGGTGGGACGTTTGAATTGCTAGTCACAGGCTCCCCGGAAATCTCTTGCCCAACGGCATGCTCTAGGCCTGTCTGGGTGATCGGCAGATGCTGGGCGGTTCTTGAACGTATCGTCGAGGTTTCGCTGTCCGAAGAACAGCTAGGTTGGTCAAGAGCCGCGATCGGACCGCTTATGGGCATAAATGACGGGCTTCGAATGCTCCGCGACGCAGGATTTGTCATGCAGGCGACACTTCCCGTGGCGGCTTTGCCCGAATGGGCTGTAGCCCCGATGACCGCAGTCGAGGTGCAAGTCGCGGACTTCTCGAGCATCGTGATGCTTGGCCAGGCCGGACCCAAATTGTGGGACTACATCCAGGGCACCGACACCGATTCGGATCATCCGTTCGATGAGGTGTCGCAGCGACTGGCGGAGCGTTTCGTTGTCGAGTATCTCGGCGCCCCGAATTGGCAAGTCGTGTACCCGGGCCCGGCCTTGTTGCCTTTGGGCCGTCTCGCCGAGTTGGCAGGATGGGGGAAGGCCTCTCCACTCGGCCTCACGATCAACGCTGAGTACGGGCTCTGGCTGGCCCACCGTGTGGTGTTTCTGGTCGATGCCCCCTTGCCGGCGACCGACCCGGCGGCCTTTCCCCACCCGTGTGACTCATGCGTCGGTCAGCCATGCATCGGGGCCTGCCCTGTCGGCGCCATCGATGCCCGGTCAGGGTTCGACATAGCGACCTGCAGCGAGTTCCGTGTCCGCGACGACTCCGTCTGTGCCTATCAATGCCTGGCGCGGCTGGCCTGTCCGGTCGGTGCCGACCATCGATACGGCACGGCCCAGATGACCCACCACTACGCGTCCGGATTGGCCTCGATCCGGCACTACCTCGAATCCTCCTAACCCAACCACCGACCAGGCTCCGGCGTTTAGCCTGGAGAAATGCAGCGCATCACACTCGGCATTGTCGCCTTCGGTCTACTCATCGCCGGGTCGCTCGGTTTCTTCACCGAGCTCTTCGGAGAGGACTCACGGTGGTGGGGTGGGGTGGCGCTGCGGGCCGGCGCGATTCTCGGTGTCTCCTGGCTCGTCGTGCCGAAAGCCCGCCACATTCCCCGCTATCTGTGGGTCGGCTTGGGTATCTTCGCCGGAGTGCTCGCGATCCGTCCCCGTCTCGTGCTCTTCGGGATCGTGCTCGCGTTCGTCGCGATGGTCGTGGTGGCTGTAGCCCAGCGGCGCGCCGCTCCCGGCAACACGTCGCGTCGATAGCGCAGCATCCCGGCCGCGTTCAGATCTCGAGCTGAAGTCCCTCATAGGCGGCCACCGTATTCGGGAACCTCGCTGCGGCGAGCTCGGTCAGGCGGCGCACCGCACTGTCATTGCGCGCCGGGTCGTGCGACGTGAGGATCAACTGGGCCACGTCGGCTTTCCGGGCCAGGTTCACCCCATCCTCCCAGGTGCTGTGGCCCCAACCCTGATACATCTCGTGATGCTCGGCCGGTGTGTACTGGGCATCGTGCAGCAAGTAGTCGGCTCCGCTGGTGAATTCCACGAGCTTGCCATCGATCTCCTCGTCGCCCGCTTCGTGGTCTGTCGCGATGACCAGGGTCGCCCGCGGGCCCTCGATCCGGTAGCCGGTGGCACCCTGGGGATGGGACAGCCTCGCCATCGTGATGTGCAGGGGACCAACGTCGATCGGAGTGAAATCGAGATCGACATAGTGCTTCGTTGACGAGGTCTCGGACAGCGGTATCGGGAACCACGGTGCCCGGTAGATTCCACCGACCGCCTCTTCCACCCCCATGCCCGACGACGGTACGCCGTGGATTGTGAAGGTGTTGGCCTCCCGGTAGATGGGTTTGAAGAACTGCAGACCCTGAATGTGGTCGAGGTGATAGTGGGTGAGGAACATGTAGTAGGTCTGGGGAACCGCCGTATCCAGGTCGTCGACCTTGGCAATCCCGGTTCCGGCGTCAATGAGCACCGTGACGTTGTCACCCAGAGGGATCATGAAGGAAGTAGTGCGTCCCCCATGGATGAGCATGTCCGGATCTGAAACCGGCCACGAGCCCCGGGCGCCCAGCACGGTGAAGGTGAGCCCCTCGTTCATCGGGCGATCCTAGGTGGCTGTACTTTGATATGTGCGGTTCAGAATTGCCCAGTGCAGAGCATTAATCTCTCTGCACGGGAGAGATCAACGCCGAGTGGGATGGTCACCAATGCAGATACCTTCGATGCGGGCGCCCCAGTTGCGCACCGCCACCCAGGAGGGGCACCGCCAGGCAACGTGGCTGGAGCTCTTCTACGACCTCGTCTTTGTCGTTGCGGTTGGCCAGCTCGGCCATCGCCTGGCACATCATCACGATGCCGCCGGCGTGTGGACTTTCATCGGTCTCTTTGTGCCGTTGTGGTGGACGTGGGCTTCTTACACCTTCTACGCCGACCGCTACGACACAGACGACCTGGGCCAGCGGGTGCTGGCCGTGGCGCAGATGGTGTCAATCGCCCTGATGGCGGCCAGCATCGGGGCCGAGGACTCGCTCACTTCGTTCGCGGTCGCCTATGTGCTGGCCTGGACGGTCCTCTTGACGATGTATTGGCGCGCCTATCGCAACGTGGCGGCCAGCCAGGAGCTCGTCGGCGGCTACCTGCAGGGCTTCACGGCCGGGCTCGCTTTCTGGGTCGTGTCCATCTGGGTTCCGGGGCCGACCAAATACGTTCTCTGGGCGATCGGCCTCGCCATCCAGCTCTACACGCCGTATCGGGTGCGGGAACATCAGAAGAAGATCCCGCTGAGCGTGTCCCATCTACCGGAGAGGTTTGGCCTCTTCACGATCCTGGTGCTCGGCGAATCGTTCGTTGCCGTCGTTGCCGCGCTGTCCCACGGGCATTGGGAGTTCGGACTGACGGTAGGCGGGATCCTCGGAGTCATCGTCGCCAGCGCGATGTGGTGGCTCTACTTCGACAACCAGGAGGGTCGAGTCGTTCGGCGTCGCGAAGGCCAGATCAAGGCGTGGCAGCCCACCGTCTGGATCTACAGCCACCTGCCCCTGGTCATCGCCATCACCGCCATGGGGATCGGCCTCGAGTTCATCGTTGCCCAGGAGACCGAAAGCGGTGGCCGCTGGATGATGGGTGCCGGCGTCGCGGCTGCCCTCTTCGCCATGGCTCTCTTGGCGTTCGCCACAGATCGGGGAAGCGATCACCTGGACAAGAAGCAGGCCTACGCCAGAATCGGCAGCGGGGTGCTGGTGCTGCTGATCACCGCGATCTCAGCCGGCTGGGCCGCCAACGTCTTTTTGATAGTGCTGCTGATCATCGCCGCGGCCCAGATCGCCTACGACCTGATGCTGGGTATGGGGTCGGCTAGCGAGCTCGAGGTGCTCGAGTAGCGGCCTACTGGAATTCGGCGGGGTCGATCTCCGTGCGGCGGCGCGCCATGAAGTCCTGGAGTTCGGCGTCGATGGCGTCATCGAGACCGGGATCCTCGTAGCGCTCCAACAGCTCCTTCCACGCCGCCGTGGCGCGCGTTGTTGCGCCTCGTGCCCCGGCGGCCTCCCATTGCGCGAACGAGTCGTGGTCGAAGAGGGGAGTGCGATGAAATGCGGTTCGGAACCGTCTCATTGTGTGCCCGGTTTCGAGGTGGTGGCCACCGGGCGGGACCTCGTCGAGGATCGCGTCGAGGGCCCACTCATCGTCGTCCCAAGAGACACCTTTGGCGACAGTGAGCAGTACGCCACACAGTTCGACGTCCATGGCGAACTTCTCGTAGCCGGTGGTCAAGCCGTTCTCGAGCCAGCCGGCAGCGTGCAGGATGAAGTTGGGTTTCGTCAGGATCGACGGGAGCATCGCGATCACGGATTCGTATCCGGCCTGCATGTCCGTGATCTTCGAGGACACATAGGACCCCGCAGCCCGGAATGGCAGGTCGTAGCGCCGCGCCATCTGGGCGCACAAAGTTTGGGACAGCATGCTTTCGGCGCTGCCGAATACGGGCGATCCGCTCTGCAGGTCGAGCGTCGCCAGGAACGGTCCATATATGCAGGGTGTGCCCGGGTTGATCAGCTGGGCGTAAACCAGAGTTCCCAGCACCTCTGCGTTGGCCTGGGCCACGGTCCCCAGTACGGCGGCCGGTCCCATGGCTCCGGCCAGTATGAAAGGCGTGAGCACCAGTGCCTGGTTCTGGGTGGCATAGGCACGGAGGGCGCCCAGCATGCGATCGTCGATTCGGCGCGGGCTCGAGATGTTGATCACCGCCATGAGGAAATGCTCGGCAGCCACTCGATCGGCGCCGTACACGATTCGCGCCATCGCCACGCTGTCCTCGGCGCTCAAGCCGATCGGGTAATGGCCCATCATCGGCTTGGTGCCCCATCGCAGGTGGGCGTAGTTGATGTCGAGCGCCCGCTCATGGAACGGGACATCCGACGGCGTGACGATCTCCGTGCCCTGGTTGTGGAGATAGGGAGTGGCGTTGGCCATCTTGATGAGGTTCACCAGGTCGGCGTACCGACCTTCCCGGCGTCCCCTCTCGGCATCCATGATGTAGGGAGGTCCGGCGACCGGCGCCAGCACCATGTTGTTGCCGCCGTAGATGACGGTCCGGGCCGGGTCACGCCCGGCATGGGTGAATTGGGGTGGTGCCAGCGCCAGCGCGGTCTCGACCATCTCGGGATCGAAGCGAACTACCCGCTCGTCATCGACGCGGGCACCGGCGGCCCGCAGTGTGGCGAGCGCCTGGTCGTCGTAGAAAGCCATTCCCGCCTCGGACAGGATTCGCAGTGACACCTCGTGGATCTTGTCGGCCTGTTCTTCGGTGGCGATTGTGTACTGCGGCAGGTCCATCGTCGGCTGCAAGATCGCCCCAAGATGAGCGGGTGGGGGACGCTTCCGGCGTCCGCGGCGTCGCGGCTGAGTCATTGCGGCGGTATCGTCGTCGTCCCCGACCCGTCCCGCAAGGAGTGACGATGCCCAAGGTCACGATCTATCACAATCCCTACTGAGGCTCCTCGAAGAATGCCTTGGCGGTCGCCGAGGATTTGGGAGTCGAGCACGACACGGTTCTCTACATGAAGGAACCGCCGGATCGCAAGACACTGGAGCGCATCGTCTCGATGCTGGAGGACCCGGTTGAGGACCTCGTTCGCAAGGACTCCAGGTTCAAGAAGCTCGAGCTCGACCCTGATGACTACGTTGGCAACCCGGAAGCCGTCGTCGACGTCATCCTGCGACACAAGGCCCTGATGCAGCGCCCCGTAGTCGTCAAGGGCAAGAAGGCGATCATCGGCCGCCCCAAGTCCCGCATCGCCGAGCTCCTGGCCTAGCGGGAACGCCTGCGGCGTTCCTTGGGAGTTGCTGCGCAACTCCTCGGGAAGGTGTGGGAACCCTGTGGCGTTCCTTTGGAGTTGCTACGCGGGAACGCCTGTGGCGTTCCTTTGGAGTTGCTACGCAACTCCTGGCGGGGTGCGTGGAGACCACGCGGCGCTCCTTGGGGGCAGCCTGTCAATCACGCAGGACCAGTTTCAGGGCGGTGACGATGGCGGCGACGTCGCCGGCGGCATCCTCGGTACGTCCCACTCGCTCTGCCAGCTGCGGCTCGTTGTGGGGGTCAAGAAGGCGCGGCAGCGGTCGAGAGTCCACTCTCACATCCATGCGCCCGCCGGGGGATCGGTCGCGATCTATCCACAGATCGATGCACTCCCTGCCATGCCCGTCGCCCGGTACCTCGTATAAGAAGGTGTCGGATCGCGCCATGCGGGCTCGCTGCGGCCCGGAGGCATCGCGATAGACGAATCCTGCCGCGGCCAGGACGGGATCGGCCTGCTCCCTCAACAGCGCCAGAAACGCGGAATCGACATCGAGAGTGACACGCTCATCGTGCTCCTGGATCACAGCGAGCCCGATCCAGAGCGCCGTCGCCACCGGTACTGCGATGAACCATCCGACCCTGGCGGCGAAAACGAGGCCTGCGGCAGTGATCGCGGCGGCTACGCCAACCGCCACAACGCGGTACAGCGACGGAATGATGTCCTCCCAGAAGAAGAACCAGCTGTGGATGGGCCGCAGCATCAGCGGCGGGCGCTCAGTGGTCACCAGCCGATTATCGCGGCGCGGCGGGAGCGCTGGCACAATGAACATCCATGATCCCTTCGACCCAATCTGTGGTCGCATTGCTGCGGGGTATCAACGTCGGCGGCAGGAATCGGCTCCCGATGGCGGACCTGCGCTCGATTGCCGCCACGCTGGGCTTCGCCGATGCGTCCACCTACTTGCAGAGCGGCAACCTGGTCCTTCGCAACGCACCCCTCGACACGGCTGAGGTCGCGGCCGCGCTGACCGCCGAGATCCGTACCTCCTTCGATCTCGAGGTCGCAGTCATCATCAGGACGGCGGGGGAGTGGACTCGGGTTGTTGCGGCTAACCCTTTCCCCGCGGATGCGGCGGACGGAGCAAAGCTCCACGTCGTTTTCCTCGATGGGCCCGCCACCGATTCGGTTCGCAGCTTCGAAGCTGCGCGCTACGAGCCCGAAGCGCTCGCGGTCACCGATTCTGAGGTCTACCTCTCGTTGCCCAACGGGATGGGTCGGAGCAAGTTGGCGGCGGCGTTGGCCCGGATCCCCAATGCCGATACGGGCACAACCCGCAACTGGAAGACGGTCCTGGCCGTGTCTGAGATTCTCGACCGATCGTGAGGCAACTGCTGGGGTCCCGGAGTCAGCCGATGGTCACGATTCGCAAATACCGTAAAAGCGAAGCCGGGCAAGTTGCCCTTCTGATCGCTGATTCGTACATGAAGTTCAATCTGGCCGATGTGGGCCACGATCGACGTCGGGCGATGCTCGGGCCCCTTGCGCTGGCCGACTCGACCCGCCGGGAGGATCAGGACGCGCTGGCCCGCGCCATAGCGGCCCCCTCGGTCTGGGTGGCCGAATGCGATGGCGAGATCGTTGGGGTGTTGCGCGGCGGCAGAACGGATCGCCGCGGCCGCACAGTGCTATCGAGCCTGTTCGTCGCTGAGCAGCACCACCGGCAGGGCATCGGGCGCGCTCTGGTCGAGCGCTTCGAGCAGGAGTACGCCGCCCGGGACGTGACCGTCTTCAGCGTGGCGGCCACCCTTTATGCCGTCCCGCTCTATCTGAGCCTTGGCTACAAGAAGACCACCAACGTGCGGATGACGCGCAGCTTCGGAGTACCCGGCCTTCCATATCAACCGATGAAGAAGGTGCTGGAGTCCGTAGAGCCGGTCGCCTAGCTCAGTTGTGCCGCCTTGGGTGCCCCTTCCGCTCTCGTCTTCGTTCCACGGTCGGATCCACCGTCCCCAGATTTCTCTCTGCTGCGCAGTGAGAACGGAGAGGAGACATTCTGTCTCCCCTTCCACCCCGCCTGGCCAGCTTAGAAAGGCGTGGAGGGCTGCTGTCCGAGCTCGTGTGCGTTGTCCACGACGCCTATGGAGGGACCCTCGCGGGGCGGCACGGGCACGCCGCCGTCGTCGTCGCGCGGCAGCAGCGCCGAGATCACGACGATCGCCGTGAGGGCGGCCGTGATCATCGCCACCCACATGATCATTGACACCTGGGAGTGGATCTTGAGCGGGGATAGCCACAAGGCGGTGAGGGCGACCGCGATACCGAGACCGTTGGCCACGATGGGGCGACCGGCGCGATCGATCGCCCGCAGAACGTAGCCGGGCCCGTCCTGGCGGGCGTTGTTGATGGCGGCGACGAAGTGGATCGAATAGTCGATGCCGACGCCGATCACGATGCCGGAAACGACGGCGGTCAGCAGGTTGAGCTGAATGCCGGACACGGCGATGAACCCGAGCAACGTCAGCACCGTGAGGGCCACCGGCGCCAACGCCACCAGCGTTTCCCGCAGCTTGCGATAGGCGAGCGCCAGCATGGCGGCGACCAGGATGAATGCGATGATCAGCGAGACGACCTGAGCCTGGAGTACGAGCCGGGCGATCTCGTCCCACACCACCGGCATTCCCGTCAGCACGGTGACCTCGTCGCGGGTCTCAACGAAATCGAGCCAGCCCTGGAGATCCTCCGTGGTGAAATCCGTCGGCAGCAGCATGAAACGGAGCCCGTCGTCGCTCAGCATCTTGCCGAGCGGCAAGTCCTGGGTGCCCTGCAGCAGCATCTCGACCTGTCCCGGGGGCATCCCGGCAGTGAAGTCGGCCAGCGACAGGACACTGCGAACTCCCGGGAGGGCCTCCAGTTCGGCGGAGATGGCGCCGACGGCAGCCAGGCCGTCCGGTCCCGTTGCCGGGTCGTAGGCGAACTCGCCGATGAGTGGGGTCGCCCCACCGAACAGCTCCTCGGTCTTCTCGAATGCGAGGCGCACCGGGTCGTCGTCCTTGAAGAAGAAGAGCTGATCCGGGTTCACTTCGAGCCGGGGTATGGAGATAGCGGCGAACCCCAGTAAGCCGACGACGAGGACGACTGCAGGGACGCGGGTCGCTACCAGACGCTTCAACCCGGCAGTCACGCGGGGTCCGATCAGCGCTCCGTGATGGTGCGGCTCGATCGTCAACCGGCTCAGCAGGGCCGGGAGCGAGAAGAACGAGATGATCCCGGCGAACACGATTCCGATGGCGTTGAACAAGCCGAGCTGCTGGATCGGCTGCACGTTCGTGAAGAGCAGCGAGAAGAAACCGGCAGCCGTGCTGATCGTAGTGAGGATCATCGGGATCCCCACATGTGACAGCGCCGAGTGGACCCGTTGCACCGTGTCGCGCGAGGTCTCCGCCTCCTCCTGGAAGTGCGTGACGAAGTGCAGGCCGTCGGCCGAGCCCATCACGATCACAAAGATCGGCACGATGACGGTGACGATGTCCACCTCACGGCCAAGAGCGAAGATCAGACCGAACGTCCAGACCGATCCGACGATGGCCGGAAACATGGCGAGCACCGACAGGCGGCGGTCGCCGATCGTGGCGTAGAACACAGCCACCAGAAGAATGAAGACTGCGGGCGGGATCAGCAGCAGGAACAGCGAGAGAATGTCGATCACCGATGAGAAGACGACCGGGTTGCCCGACAACGTCACCTCGATTCCGTCCGGCGGCTCCAGGTCGGCCACGTCCTGCGCCACCGCCAGGCCGTCACCGCCGGGGACGACCATCAGCATGGTGTCGGCTCCCTCCGCGGAGAGGAGCAGCTCGGCGACCGGGCTCTGGGCTCGCATTGCATCGATCCCGATCTCGCCAACCGCCGTGATGGCGGCCGGCCCGATCGGCTGTCCCGTAATCGGGTTGACGTCCGGGATCACGGAAACGACCCGTTCAACACCGTCGATCGCCCCGAGGGTCTCCTGCAAGCGCAAGAGGCGGAGCAGGTTGTCAACGGTGGCAAACGTCTCGCCGTCGGGCAACGAGGCCACAACGTTGATGGGGTCGGCCGTTGCGTACTTCTCCTGCACCGCCTGGAACTCCTCGCCCGTTTCGTTTCCTT
The DNA here is from genome assembly GCA_947258375.1 of uncultured Acidimicrobiaceae bacterium. GTDB lineage: Bacteria > Actinomycetota > Acidimicrobiia > Spongiisociales > UBA5794 > JAHEJX01. The sequence continues at coordinate 36,785 of CAMYIJ010000011.1, read as the reverse complement.
CGAGAACGAACGAGGCGACGTCGGCGTTGAAATCCATGCGGAACAGCATCAGCGCCGCGAGCAGGGTGAGGACGGCCGTTGCGGCGAGGATCTGCTTGGCGTGTCCGACTATGAGGCGAGCGATCTTCTCCATACCCCCAGGCTAGAGGCCTTCGAGCGGGTCCCGGAGTGAGTCCGCCTAGTTGAGCTCAGGTTCTGTCTTGCACGACCTAAGCAGCGGCGGGATACTCTCTGCACGCCTAGCTCGCCGGAGGGGTTTGTGGAGTCTGTCAATATTGTGGTCGACGGTAACGAGGCGGCTGCTCAAGTCGCCCACATGTTGTCCGAAGTGATTGCCATCTACCCGATCACCCCAGCATCGCCCATGGGCGAGCTCTCGGATGCGTGGTCGCAGCGCAACCGACCCAACCTGTGGGGCACGGTCCCCGAAGTCGTCGAGATGCAGAGTGAAGCCGGGGCCGCGGGCGCGGTTCACGGTGCCCTCCAGGGGGGCGCCCTGACGACCACGTTCACCGCCTCGCAGGGCCTGCTGCTGAAGCTGCCCAACATGTACAAGATCGCCGGTGAGCTGACCCCGTGTGTGATCCATGTTGCAGCCCGTACCGTGGCCACCCACGCCCTCAGCATTTTCGGCGATCACAGCGACGTCATGGCGGCGCGCCAAACCGGCTTCGCCATGATGTGCTCGTCAGGCGTTCAAGAGGCCCAGGACCTGGCGCTTGTGGCCCACGCGGTGACGCTGCGGACCCGCGTTCCCGTCCTCCATTTCTTCGATGGCTTCCGCACCTCGCACGAAGTGATGCGGATTGCGGGCCTGACGGAGGACACCTACACAAGTCTCATCGACAACGACCTTGTTGCCGAACACCGGGCGCGGGCACTCAATCCGAATCGCCCGGTGCTGCGCGGCAGCGCCCAGAACCCGGACGTCTTCTTCCAGGCGCGCGAGGCTGCGAACCTCTACCACGATGCGGTCCCCGACGCCGTTGCTCGGGTCTTCGACGAGTTCGCTGCTCTCACCGGCCGCCGCTACGGCCTCTTCGAGTACGTAGGGGCTCCCGACGCCGAGCGGGTCGTGATTCTCATGGGTTCTGGTGCCGGTGCCGCCCGCGAGGCCGCGGCCGCGCTGCAGGACCGCGGCGAGAAGGTCGGCGTCGTCGTGGTGCATCTATACCGCCCCTTCTCGGTGAAGCACTTCCTCGACGCGCTGCCCGCATCGACGAAGTCGCTTGCCGTACTCGACCGCACCAAGGAGCCCGGAGCCGTCGGGGAGCCGCTCTACCAGGACGTGGTCACTGCGTTGCAGGAGGGCGACCGCAAGGACATCGACGTGATCGGCGGCCGGTACGGGCTGTCCGGCAAGGAGTTCACCCCGCCGATGGTGATGGCGGTATTCGCGGAATTGGACGCCGCTTCGCGTCGCCGTCACTTCACCGTCGGCATCAATGACGATGTTTCCCACCTGAGCCTCACTGTGGATGAGTCGTGGCGGGAGCCGGAGGATGTGCTCCAGGCCGTGTTCTACGGACTCGGAGCAGATGGAACCGTCGGTGCCAACAAGAACTCGGTGAAGATCGTCGGTACTCACACCGAGCTGGAGGCGCAGGGCCACTTCGTCTACGACTCCAAGAAGTCGGGTGCCGTCACCGTTTCTCACCTGCGGTTCTCCCCACGGCCGATCGAGTCGACCTATCTCATCAGCCGCGCCAACTTCGTCGCGTGCCACCAGTTCGGTTTCCTCGAGAAGATCGACGTTCTGGGGATTGCCGATGAGGGCGCGACCTTCCTGCTCAACAGTGCCTACGGGCCGGATGAGGTTTGGGACAAGCTGCCGCGGCAGGTTCAGGATCAGATCGTCGACAAGAAACTGAAGTTCTACGTGGTCGACGGCGCCAGTGTCGCCAAGGAAGCCGGCCTGGGCGGGCGGATCAACACCGTCCTGCAGACGTGCTTCTTTGCGTTGGCGGACTTGATCCCGACCGACGTCTCCATCGGCGCGATCAAGAAATCGATCGCGGATGCATACGGCAAACGGGGTGAAGTGGTGTTGCAGCGCAACTACGCCGCCGTCGACGCGTCGCTAGAGGCCCTCAACGAGGTCCAGATTCCGGCCTCCGTCGACTCCGAGATCGAGATGCGGCTGCCGGTGCCGGCCGAGGCGCCCGACTTCGTCCAGCGAGTCACCGGGATGATCATCGCCGGCCAGGGAGACCTCTTGCCGGTGAGCGCAATGCCCGTCGACGGCACGTTCCCGACGGCCACCGCCAAGTGGGAGAAGCGCGACATCGCCCCTGAGATCCCGATTTGGGACGAGTCGATCTGTATCGACTGCGGACGCTGTGCATTGGCGTGCCCGCACGCCGCGATCCGCATCAAGGTGTACGACCCGGCCGATCTGGCCGCGGCGCCGGACACGTTCAAGACGAAGGCCTGGAAGAGCAAGCAGTACCAAGGCAAGAACCTCTCAGTGCAGGTGGCGCCGCTCGACTGCACCGGCTGTGGCGTGTGCGTCGACATTTGCCCGGCGCACAGCAAAGAGGTCGTCAAGCACAAGTCGATCAACATGGAGCCGAAGCTCGATCATGTAGATGAGGAGACGGCCAACTTCGACTTCTTCCTCAGCATTCCCGAGATGGACCGCACCGACGTCCGGGTCGATACGATCGCCGGGTCACAGCTACTCGAGCCTCTGTTTGAGTTCTCCGGCGCATGCTCCGGCTGTGGGGAGACGCCCTATGTGAAGCTGCTCAGCCAGATGTTCGGCGACCGCATCGTGGTCGCCAACGCCACCGGCTGCTCGTCGATCTACGGCGGCAATCTGCCGACGACGCCCTGGGCGCAGAACGACGCGGGGCAGGGCCCGGCGTGGTCCAACTCGCTGTTCGAGGACAACGCGGAGTTCGGGCTGGGAATGCGCCTCGCTATCGAAGGCCAGCAGGGGATGGCGCAACGGCTGGTTACGGAACTGGCTCCCGAAATCGGGGAGCTGGCGACCGAGTTGCTCGAGGCAGATCAGAGCTCCGAGGAAGGGTTGCAGAAGCAGCGGGACCGCGTTCAGAGCCTGCTTACCCAGCTCAAGACCATCGACGACCCGCGAGCTCGCCTGCTGGAGACGGTGGCCGAGTACCTGGTGCGTATGGGGGTGTGGATCATCGGCGGCGATGGTTGGGCATACGACATCGGGTTCGGCGGTCTCGACCACGTGATGGCACTTGGACGCAACGTCAATGTCCTCGTCCTCGACACCGAGGTTTACTCCAACACCGGTGGGCAGGCATCCAAGTCAACGCCGCGGGCGGCGGTCGCCAAGTTCGCCGCAGGTGGCAAGGCCACCGGCAAGAAGGATCTCGGCATGATCGCCCAGTCCTACGGCAACGTCTACGTCGCCCAGGTGTCGATGGGCGCCAACATGAACCAGGTGGTCAAGGCGTTCGCCGAGGCCGAGGCCCACGACGGCACTTCGATCATCATTGCTTATAGCCCATGCATCGCTCATGGGATCGACATGGCAACGATGATGAGCCACCAGAAGGAAGCGGCGCAGAGCGGCTACTGGCCGTTGTACCGATACGACCCGACTGCCGAGGCGGCGGGCAAGCCGGCCCTGCGGCTCGACAGTCGGGCGCCGACGATCCCATTCAAGGAGTTCGCCGCCAAGGAGGGTCGCTTCGCCATGTTGGCGAGAGCCAACCCCGAGTATGCGGCCTCACTGGTCGACCAGGCCCAGGCCGACATCGACAACCGGTGGCAGCTCTACGAGCAGATGGTGGACGTCCAACGCATTGCCGTCTTTGAGGACGAGGAGGAGGAGGAAGTATGAATCTCTCGACGAACTACCTCGGCCTGGAACTCGCCAACCCCATAGTCCCATCGGCTTCGCCGATGACTCGCTCGGTCGAGTCCATGCTGCATCTGGAGGCGGCCGGGGCGGCGGCGGTCGTGATGCCTTCGCTGTTCGAGGAGCAGATCGAGCACGAGGCGATGGCGGTTCATGCCGCCCTCAACTTCGGTGCCGAGATCTCCCCGGAGTCGACTCTCGGCTACTTCCCCGAGATGGACGACTACAACACCGGTGCGGCCGATTATCTCGATCGGTTGCGGGCCGCCAAGGCGGCGCTCTCGATTCCCGTGATCGCCAGCCTCAATGGGACGTCCCCCGGCGGCTGGACGTTGTACGCCAGGATCATCGAGGAGGCCGGGGCGGACGCCCTGGAACTGAATATCTATCTCATCGCGGCCGACTTGGAGCGCAACAGCCTCCAGGTCGAGGACGACTACCTGCAGCTCGTCGAGGCCGTGCGCAACTCGGTTTCGATCCCGCTTTCGGTGAAGGTGGGGCCATTCTTCAGCTCGACGGCCAACATGGCGCGACGCCTGGTGTCGGCCGGTGCCGACGGCCTCGTTCTGTTCAATCGGTTCTACCAGCCCGACATCGACCTCGACACACTCAGCGTTGTGCCCAACCTGGTGTTGTCGTCGTCGGATGAGATGCGTCTGGTCCTGCGGTGGATGGCGCTGCTGCGCGGCCGCGTCGACACGTCGCTCGCCGCGACCACCGGCGTGCACACCGCCGACGACGTTCTCAAACTGGTCCTCGCCGGGGCGGACGTCACGATGATGGCGTCGGCCTTGATCAAGCACGGCCCGGACCTGGTCACGACCACCCTGGCTGAGGTGAGCGCCTGGCTCGAAGCCCGCGATTACGAATCGCTCGACCAGGCTCGCGGCAGCCTGAGCCACGAGTCCAGTCCCGACCCGAGCGCCTTCGAGCGTGCCAACTACATGCACGCCCTGGTGGAATACGCGTCGGAGAGCTAGGCGTCGATCAAATCGGGATTTGATCGAGCGCTCGTCGGCCTTCCTCGAACGCCTCCTCGTACTCGTGCGGCCTCCCGGCCGCGCTCGTTTCCGAAATACACGGCACATGTCGCTGCATTTCGATGCCCAGCGGATGTGTCCCCCCGGAGAGGGGGGAAGGTCCCTGCGCAGCAGGTAGGGGGGCGCGTCGTCTGGCGTGACTCCCGGTTTGAGGTGGTTCGAGAGCGATGGGCGACAGATCCTTGTAGCCGCGACCGACTTCTGACTCGCGCCCCCCTTCCCGCCCTTCGGGCGGTGCCCCTCCCCCCTCTGCTCCGGGGGGAAACATCGGGCGGTGCCCCTCCCCCCTCTGCTCCGGGGGGAAACATCGGGCGTGGCTCCCTCCTCCGCCTGCGCTCGTCAGTCTTCCATCGCGGGAGGGCCCGCAGGCGGGTCCCACTTGCTGGGGGGTTTTGGTCCTCCGGCCGCTTCTTCCTCTGGAGGGAGAGCCGACGATGACGTAGCTGCGGCCGACGTCGTTGGAGCAGGGGGTGGCGGCATTGCCTGGCGGGCGCGCTCGCGGCCTTGCCGACGGGCTTCCGTTCGCTTCTCCAGCCGGTCGCGTCGCCAGCGCCACAGGAGCCAAACCAATGGAATGGCCCATATGAATGGGATGATCGCTCCGATAGCCAGGATGATGAGTTTGATGATGTTGACGAGCACTTTCCAGCTCTCGGACAGACCCTCGCCGAATCCGGGGATCCCGCCGGGGTCCTCTGCGACCAGAGTCGCGGTCGAAGTGTTGGCCACGCTGCGTCCCTCGAGCAGCGTGCCATCTTCATTCAGCGGTGTCGCGGTGACCCGGGTCTGTGAACGCAGCGTGCGCTCGACATCCAACGTGGTTGCGAGAACCACCGACTGACCGGGCTCGAGCGGCACATCGAGATCGCCGAACACGACGATGAAGTCGGTGAGCTCCTTGCCGATCACGGCGTCGCGTACGTCGATATCGTCCAGATCCGTATCTCCGGTGTTGAAGATCTCCAGACAGAACGTGATCGTCTCGTCTTCTATCACCGTGATGTTGGGGTCTCCCGGACAGGACGTGCCCTCATCCTCAAAGCCGAGGTAGGCCGACGGCTGCACCTCAATGGCCGGCCGTGCCACCGATTGGGTGATCGTGATGGTGATGGTGGCCAGACTCACCTGGTTCTCCATCGTGCGGAGTTGGCCGCGCATCTGCTCCAGAGCGGTTTCCCGCTGGAGTAGCTGACCTTCGAGCTCGGTTATCGACTTGACGTTCTGCGCGCCCTCGAGGAGCTTGCGCAGCCTATCGACGCTGGCTTCGGCGGTCGTGATGCGGCTTTCGAGGTCCACGATGGCCTCGGTCACGTCATCGGCCGAGACGGTCTGGTTGCGGATCTCGCCGACCTCACCCAGGGCGGCCAGCGCCTCCTGGAAGCGGTTCGGCGGGACCTTGAAGACAAGAATGTTGGTCGGCTCCGGTTCGCTCACGGCTCGCTGTCCAAACAACACACCGCGGAACGAGCCGATGATCTCCATGGCCTGGGCGCTCGCTTTGGTGACGTCGTCTACCGACACGGTCACCTCAGCCGTGAAGATGATGTCCCGACCGGTGTCGATCGGCGTCTGCGCCTGGTTGCCGACTCCGCCGGAGCCAAGATTCGCGTCCGACTCGTCGGCGCTGCTGCCCTCGCCGCGAGCCGCAGTGTCGACCACTGTCGTGGAAGGCGCGAAGTCAGCCGCCGCGCTCGTCGTGTCCGACGAGCTGTCGGAACCACCACAAGCGGTCAGCACGAGTGCCAGGGCCGCCATCAGCGCCAGAATCTTTGTCGTTGTCAGTCGTCTTGTTGTCATCTGCTTGCTATTGATCATTGATCAGACCTCCCGATCTGGTCCTGGCAGTCAGACGGACGAGGAGCGTCATCGGGTTCCTCCGCTCACCTCATCCAACCCCAGGCTAGAGGCCTAAGGACCGCGGGTTCTGCTCGACAACCCAGGTGGCCGGGCTGGCTTGGCGTCGGTCACCCCTATTCAGAAGCCGGTGCAGGGAATACCCGGCTGCGACGCCGACCACGGGAACGCCTGCGGCGTTCCTTGCGAGTTCGGCTGGCGCCGAACTCGAGGGAGCCGAGTGCGGATACGATCGCGCGAGGAGTTGCGCAGCAACTCCCAAGGAACCCGAAGGGTTCCCTGAGACCTCCATGGGGTCTTCACGAGTTCTCCACAATTGTTCGAGAAGCTTGGGGCAAGTACAGAGAAGGAGACAAGAGAAATGTTGCGGTTCGTCATTGCAGTGCTGGCCACGATTGGGCTGGCGTCACTGTTGTTCGGCGGAGCGGTCGGTGTGGGTTGGCTGGTGGCCCCCTTCATCATTGCTTTCAAGATCATGTTCTTCATCATGATCTTCGGGATGATCAGCTCGGGTTGCCGGCGCAATCGGCGCCATTCGGCCCGGGGACCGTGGGGCTGGCGACCGGTGCCGGAGCGCAAGGTCGACAGGACCCCGTCACAGCGGGAGCAGTTCGAGGACTGGCACAACCTGCAGCACGCTCGCCAGGAGGTCGACGGCTGGGTCGAGGGCGATCTGTAGCCCTTCGGGAGACTGCAGACCCGGAAACCAGCAAGAATGCCAACGTGAAGCGTGTGCTCATCGTCGAAGACGAAGTCAAGATCGCCCGCCTGGTGCGCGACTATCTGCGCCAGGCGGGCTTCGACGTGCTCGAAGCCACCGACGGGCCCAGTGCGCTGGTCATGGCTCGGTCGGAGAAGCCCGACATGATCGTGCTCGACCTCGGACTGCCCGGAATGGACGGGCTCGACGTCACCCGCCAGCTGCGAATGACCTCCTCGGTGCCCATCATCATGCTGACGGCGCGCACCGAGGAATCCGACCGGATCGTCGGGCTCGAACTCGGCGCCGACGACTACGTCGACAAGCCCTTCAGCCCTAAAGAGCTCATCGCCCGCATCAGGGCCGTGTTGCGCCGCGCCGATGCCACGCTGGGGGGCGGCGAGACCGTCCGGGTCGGGGATCTTGCCATCGATATCCCCAAGCGGCGGGTGACTGTCGCCGGAAGCGAAGTTGACTTGACCTCCACCGAATTCGATCTCCTGCTGACGCTGGCGCGACAACCCGGACGGATTTACACACGCGCCCAGCTTCTCGACGCCGTCCACGGTGTTTCGTTCGACTCCTACGAGCGGTCGGTCGACGCGCACATCAAGAACATCCGCCGCAAGATCGAGCCCGACCCGAAGCAGCCCAGCCTGGTCCTGACGGTCTACGGCGTCGGGTACAAGTTCAGCGATGAGTAGACGGCACTGGCACGGCGAGTGGAAGGGCCCGGGCCCGTGGCAGATGCAGCCGGGAGGCGAGGCCTGGCGCGGATTCGGCCGCAGGATCTTCTTCGGGCTCATCTTCATGTTCGTGTTCTTCGGCTTCGCCCTGTGGCTTCTGATTCGGGCGATCACCTCGGTAGTCGCCAGCCCGTCGAGTTTCGTTTTCGTACCCTTGATCCTCTTCTTCCTCATTGCGGTTCCCATCCGCACATGGCGCCCGGTCAGGAGGCTGATTTCGGCAGCCGGCCGGCTCGCAGACGGCGATTACTCGGCGCGGGTCACTCCCACCGGTACCTCGTCGAGCCGCCGGGTGATGAAGTCGTTCAACGAGATGGCGCGCCGCCTGGAGGATTCCGATGAGCAGCGGCGCCGGCTGCTGGCCGACCTGGGACACGAGTTGCGGACGCCGCTGACCGTCATCCGCGGTGAGATGGAGGCGATCGTCGACGGGGTCCACGACCCGGATCCCGAACATATGGAGCTGCTACTCGAGGAGGTGGCCGTGATGGAGCGCCTTCTCGAGGACCTGCGCACGCTGAGCATGGCAGAAGCCGGGGCGCTCGCGCTGCACCCGGAGCCGACCGACCTCGTGGCCCTCGTCACCGAGGCCACCGAGAGCCATCGGCGCACTGCGGAGGCCCAGGCTGTTGCCGTCGCCGTCGACGGCGCTATCGACGTCGGCGAGGTGTTCGTCGACCCGGTTCGGATCCGAGAAGTGGTTTCCAATCTCGTGGTGAACTCCCTGAGGGCGATGCCGGACGGCGGAGCGCTGATGCTTCGGGTCCAGCTGGAAGCCAAGGAGGCCGTCATTCGAGTGACCGACACCGGCATCGGGATCGCCGCTGATGATCTCGAGCCGGTGTTCGAACGTTTCCACAAGGGCTCGAGCTCTGCCGGATCCGGGCTGGGGTTGACGATCAGCCGCGATCTCGTCGAGGCCCACGGAGGGTCGATCTCGATCTCGTCCGATATCGGGACCGGCACCACGGTCGAGTTGCGCTTGCCGCTGCGGCGTGCGTAGAGCAACTCGCGCGATCCTGCCGGGCGATTGGCATCCCGAGTTGCGGTCCTAGGAACCACCCGCCGGCTGATCTTGATCGGCGCCACCGGTTTCCGACGCTTCGGCATTCGCCGGTTCCTGCTGCGCTGGTTCTGATAGTTGGGTCGAGAGGATCTCCGTCAGAGTGTCGACGGCCCCGGCCATCCGGGGGTCGGCCATGTAGCTCAAGTGCCACAGCACGTCCGGCGGCCTCCGATGCTCGGCCCATTCCAGACTCATCGGGTCCCGGAGCTCGACGTCGGGCAACTCGGCCGAGCTTGTGGTGCCCAGTGTGGTTGCCAGTCCGGTCATCGGCTCCGGGGAGTAGGGGAACCGACCCTCCTCGCGCAGCGGTCGGAAGATCGGGAGAGTCACCGGATCGGTCTGGCGGTGGAAGTTGAGCCAACTGCCGTCGGCCGGGCTGGGAGCGCTGCCGAGCTTTGCGGCAGTCTCGATCAGCAGCTCGTCGGTGAAGTAGCTCGGGAAGAAACGGGCATAGAAGCGCCGCAGCGGCGAGCCGTGCGTGACAAGTGCCAGGTTGGCGGTTGTTGTCTCATCGAGAGATGCGGCGGCGGCGAATGCGACCACGGAGCCCTGGCTGTGACCGGAGAGGATGACTGCGCCGGCGTTTCTCGCGGTCGCCTCCGCGATCCTCTCTTGCAGCTCGGGGACCGTCCGCACGGCATAGGACGGCGGAGCGAAGGGGTGGAAGTGCCGCGGCCAGAAGCTGGTGACATCCCAGATGATCCCTATCTGGCGGCGGAAGCCGGCATCGCGCAGGCCGGACCGCACCGCGAGCACTGTGCCGAGAACGATCATCAGTGTCACCCAGGCGGCCGCGCTGATGAGGCTGTCCCACGAGCTGCCGACCGGCACGTCGAGCATCCTGGTGAACGGCACGCCCTCGCGGTAAAAGTGCAGGACAAGTGCCATGGTGGCGAACAGCGTCGCCATCGAGATGTGCATGATGAAGACGTCGATCGCTTCGACTCCGCGAGACAACGTCACCCAATTGCGCGCTTTGCCGGCGACTTTCTCGGGGGCGACGGTCCGCCCTTCGCTCAACAGCTCCTGTCGCTTGGTGAGGAACCGCTCCCGGGCATTCCTGCCGTGAGTGCTCCGCGTGAACAGGAGCCACAGCAGCAGCGCAACGATGGCCGCCGCGCTGATCGAGACGAACCCGACGGCGATCCAGTCGTAGAGCTCGATGAAGCGCAGGGAGTACTCGTCGCGACTGAGGAGCGACTCGAAGCGGATCAGCCCGCCGGAGAAGAGCCCGGCCGTCAGCGCGGTTCCATATAGGGCAACCGCGCCGGGCCCGTTCCACCGAAACCCTGTGTGGGGCTGGATGGCGACCCAGAAGAACGACGTGAGGAGCCACCCGACGTGCAGTGCCAGGTAGACGGGGTCGAGCCGTCCCAACACTGCCCAGAGGACCGTGCCCACGGCGACCAGCCCGGCAACGGCGAGCGCCGGAAAGATGCGGTGGAGCAGGCGGAAGGGTATCGGGGCACCGGCCGGGTCCCCCGGGGCATTCTCCGGGCGACCTGTGTGACGGAAGAAGAAGAAGGCGAAGGCCAGCGAACTGAGGATCACGGGGGTCAGTCGAGGCCAGTCGTCCCCCCATACTGTGCCTTCGAGTGGGTCGCTACCGAACCACTGCACGGCGACCATGACGATCGTGGCCGCGGCCACGAGAAGCCACCGGGAGAACTCTGAGGGATCGCAGCACAGCTGCACCTCCACGTAGCGAGCGAAGACCGCAATGATCAGGGCGATTACCAGAACGATCGGGGCGTACGGCCAGGCCAGTATCAAGACGCCCGCGATGGCGATGAAGAACAGCTCCGGTTCGACCTGGCACGTGACCGTCCACTTAGCGACCTCGACGAGCGAAAAGAGCAGCACGAACCCCACTGCGGCGGCAAAGAGCAGGATCGGCGCCCATCCGAATCCCCAAAGATCGGAGCTGATGGAGTTGCGCACCAGTACTTCATCATCGCCGCGGAGCTGCCATGCCGCCGTGAGCGCTACTGCGGTGAGGCCGATGCTGATCCAAAGCACGGCTGTGGTGAGCCGGTCCAGGATGGTCAGGGTGCGCGTGCTGGTGGACCTCTCGACGATGACGCTGGCGACAATGATCGCCACCACGACCACGATGAGCGCAACCGTGAACCGGAAGACCGCGTTCGACCAGGGCTCCACATAGGTCGGGGGCTCAATGGCGCCCGGCGCGAGCGCCGTGAATCTGCCGGTGGCGTAGGCGGTGAGACCGCTCAGGAAGGCCAGTGCCCCAGCGATGTGGATCCGAAACAGCCTCGTGTGCCACTTGTTGGTGTGCCAGAAGGTGCGCTCGCTCATCTGCGTGGTGAGGATCTCCGGAGGGCTCTCCTCGGTGAGGGAGCGTCGGGCCTCTGTGAACGATTCGTAGCGAGCCCGGCTGACTAGAGAAATCACCGCAAAGAGCGCGAGCAGCGCCAGGGGCACGAGCGCCCCGACAACGATCCGCCTTCCGGGATGGTCGGCGAAGAAGGGATCGCGAAGGAACTCCGCGTAGAAGCGGTCCTCGGCGCATGCATCGCGGGCACCGCATTGGTACGCGAGTAGGTTCATCGAGCCCAGCGCCACCCACATGACGTAGGCCCCGGTCACGGCGAGCGCCGTCAGATGGACCAGGGCACGTTGGAGCTTCTCGAGGTTGCGCGCCAACCAGATAACGGGGCGGGCCAGCAGTGGCTGCCCATCCTCACGAGGCGCCGGGATCGGTTCCACCATCCAGCCCGCCAGGTTCACCAGTGCAAAGGGCAGTAGCAGCACCCACATTGCCCGGGTCTTGCTGCCGGCCGTGAGGCCTCCCCACGAATACGCTTCGACGGTGCGGTTCGTCTCGGCCGGGGCAGTGGCGCGAAAGAGACCGGCCGTACCGTCGCCGGTGACCTGGTACACATCGGTGCGCCCGAGCATCGAGGACGGGTTGGCTCCGCCAACGCCGTGAACGCGCACTTCTGTCACGCCTGGAACCGGAGGTATGTGTGCAACCTGATCTGCCATGGGACCCCTCGTCACTGGGAGGGTATCGGATCGGGCCGGGGTGTGGTGGGCAAGCGGTGTATCGGCTGGCAGTATGGCCCCGAGGAGTCTTGATGCAGACGAGCGCTACGGATCGGGTGTGGCAACGCGGTGATTGGGCGCGCCTCGTCAGGCTGTTCTCGATGGGAGCCACCGTCGTGTATGCCCCGCTCGGCATGGCGACGGTCGGCGGGCAGGTTTCCGTTGGAGCCGCGCTCGGGGCCGTCCTCATCGGGATCTCGTTCCATCTATTCGCCTTCCCGTTGAACGATGTGATCGATCTGCCGATCGACCGCACCAACCCGCGTCGCGCCGATGGCCCGCTGGTGCGGGGACTGGTTGCGCCGAGCTCGATGCTCCGTGTGGCCCTGGCACAGATACCGCTGATGGCGGTCGCGCTCGTCGTCGCCGGGGCCGGCCGCGGCGCTCTTCTCTCCTGGCTCGTAGCGGTAGCCGCCCTTGGTGGGTATGACCTGTGGGGGAAACGGCTTCTTGTGCCACTCGTCGCAGATGGCGTTCAGGGAGTTGGTTTTGCCGCTCTTGTGGTCATGGGTGGGTACTGGCAGGGCGGCCCGACGGCGATTACGTGGTGGGTGGCCGCCTATATGGCCGTATACATCGTGCAGATCAACGCCGTGCACGGTGGAGTACGGGACATCGGCAATGACGTGGCTCACGGAGCCCGGACGACTCCGGTCCTGCTCGGCTGCGCAGTCGATGAGGCCGGAGTGCCCTTTCTTTCGCGCTCGATGATCTCGCTGATCGCGCTCACCGAAACGGCCCAGGTGGCACTGCTCGTTGCGATTGCGGCCAGTGTGCCCCGTGGCGGGGAGGCGTGGTGGGCTCTGCCCGCGGCCGCCCTCGGCGCCCGCCTTTTTGCCGTCCGGCTCGGCCGGCGCGCCTTCGTGATGCGGAGCGACCGTTCACGGATGATGTCTTTCGGCGTTTGGCACCTGTTCTGGGCGCTGACCGCCGTCGTTCTTGCGCCGCTGGGCGGGAGCGCAACCTGGCTGGTGTTGCTCGTGCTTGCAGTCTATTTGGTGCCACCGGGCTTGTTCGCCCGTCTCACCAGCTGACTGTTATCTGGAGGCATCGGACTCGCTACGGATCGCCGTTACCAGGAACGATACGAATTCGGCTCGATCCGGATCGGGACCGAATAGTCCGCCGCAAACCCGGCGGGTGTGGTGCCGAGTCGCTCGATGTGAGTCTCGTACTTCTCGGTGTAAGCCGGGACAAGGTCGGATGCCGGATACGCACGATCAACCCGGGCCGTGCCCTGGATCGTGAGCACGTTGCCGCCGTGATCATCGGAATTCAGGTTGAAAGCCACATTCGGGTTGCTCCCGATGTTCCGGATCTTGGCGTTGTCGCGCGAGTAGACCACCAGTTCACCATCGCGCCACAGGAACCAGATGAGTGACGACGACAGCCTTCCGTCCGGATGTACGGTCGTGAGCCAGGCGAGCGGCTCGGTCTCGAGGCGCTGCACTGCCGAAGACCCCTGCGGAGTTGATGTATCGAAGATCATGGGGCACAAACTAGTGGTCTTGGGTGGACGCGGCGGTAACCAGAATGAGGCATCGTAGGCCATGTTATGGAGGGGTCCTTTGCCGGGATTCGGCCCGTGAGATGGGACCTCTGGCCCTAAGGAGGCAGAATTGGCTCCTGTACGCTGGAAACGGGCACCACAGGGGTCAGCTTGAATAGAACGCGAATTCCGCGACTCAGTAGAGGCGGGGCGACACTACTCGTTGTCGCGCTGATCGGCGCGTTCTCCACGGCCATCGCGGTTGCGTTCATCGACACTCCCGAGCAGGGCACCACTGCGCCGGGTGCCCACGAGTTTCGAGTGGTTGACAGCGTCACCACATGCTCGCGCTGCCACGGCGGCACGTTTCCTCACTTCATCCACGCGGGCCAATCCTGTACGACGTGCCACGGAGGTGGTCACGTGGCGACCGTCGCGACCTGCCTGGACTGTCATAGCGGCCACGACGGCCCGGTTCCGCTTGCTCTCTGCACGACGTGTCACGTGGACAATGGCGGATCTCTGGTGACTCCGCCGGACCACCAGGCCAATGTCGATGAGTCGCAATGCGTCTGGTGCCATGAGGGAGTGCCGGGATCGTCAACAACGACTGTGCCGCCATCCTCGACCACGGTGCCGCCTTCGTCTACGACGGTGCCACCCTCTTCGACCACTGTGCCGCCTTCGTCTACGACGGTGCCACCCTCATCTACGACGGTGCCGCCGTCGTCCACGACAACAACGACCACGACGCTGCCACCCACGACAACAACGACCACGACGCTGCCGCCCACGACAACAACGACCACGACGCTGCCGCCCACCACAACAACGACCACCACCACAACGACGCTGCCACCAGGAGCGCAGCCCCCGGTTGCCGATGCCGGTGACTCTCGCAATGTGGCTGTGGGCGAGATACGCACGTTCGACGGCTCGAATTCGTATGACCCCGATGGAACGATCGTGTCTTATCTCTGGGACTTTGGGGATGGCACAACAGTGCCGGGCTCCGTCGTCAGCCATAGCTATGCAGCGGCCGGTACATACACCGCGGTGCTCACCGTCACCGACAACCACGGACTCACGGGTGTCGACGCCGTGATCATCAAGGTCAAGTAGCCGTCTGTCGAGGCCCGATCCGGTTCAGCCTCCCAGGAGCGCTTCGCCCACGGTGATTGCGGCGACGCCGAGAAACAGCCACCCCGGGAACCGCACGAGCCGCTGCCCCTGAATCCGCTGCGACACGAGCGGACCCATTTGACCGCCGATAATCACGCCCGGGACGGTGAAGGCCACGATTGACAGGTACCAGTAGGTGAACTCCACGACGGGACGGTATCAACGTTCTGCGGCGAACGCGGGGCCGCCGGGCGTGCCCGTCGTCAGTTGGCGCCGGACAGCTTGGTGTGGACCGAAACCTCGTTGTGCATGGTCTTGTGCACCGGGCAGCGATCAGCGATCTCGAGGAGTCGCTGTCGCTGTGTGTCGTCCAGCTCACCAACGATCTCGATCTCGCGGTGCATCTCGTCGATCAGACCCTTCTCGCTCTCGCACTCCTCGCAATCGCCGGCGTGCACCTTGCGGTGACTGAGCGTGACCGTGACACTCTCGAGCGGCCACTTCTTCTTGTCCGCGTACATCCGCAATGTCATGGACGTGCAGCTGCCGAGCGCCGTGAGGAGATAGTCGTACGGTGTCGGGCCCAGGTTCGTTCCGCCGACCGAGGTGGGCTCGTCGGCGATGAGCGGGAAGCCGTTGGAGATGACCTCGGTCCGGAACCCCTGCTCGGTTCGCACCATCGTCACGCTCTCAGGTGCGTCGGCGACAAAGTCGGGCTGGGAGTGTGATGTGAGGTCACCGCTTATGTAGCGGGTGGCCCAGGAGGCGATCACGTCGGCGACATAGCGGGCATCTGCATCGTCGGTGATGAGGTGGTCGGCCGTGTCGAGCGACACGAAGCTCTTCGGATGGCGAGCCGCCGTGAATATGACGCCGGCGTTGTTGACTCCCACCGTGTTGTCGATGGGTGAGTGCAGCACAAGCAGCGGCCGGCCGAGTGACGCGACCGAGGCGTGCAGGTCGATGCTTTCGATGTTTTCGAGTAGCTGGTCGCGAATGGTGAAGGGGCGTCCCGCCAGGGAAACCTCAGCCTCGCCGTCCTCCTGGATCCGCGCCAGGTCACTCTCGATATGGCGCTTGATGTGTGCCGGGCTCGAAGGTGCCGCGATCGTGACAACGGCCTTGACTCTGGGGAGTTCCTGAACGGCCGCCAGAGCCACAGATCCGCCGAGGGAGTGACCGATCGCTATCTCCGGCGCGGTGTAGTTGTCACGAAGAAAATGTGTCGCCGCGATGAAGTCCTGCACGCTGGTTGTGAAGTTGGTGTCGCCAAAATCGCCGTCGCTGTGGCCGAGTCCGGTGAAGTCGAAACGTAGCGTTGCGATGCCGTGCTGGGCCAGCCCCTCCGCGATCCGCCCGATCGCTCTGAGGTTCTTCGAACAGGTGAAACAGGGAGCGTACACGGCAAAACCGATCGGATCCCCCGTGACCGGAAAATCGATCCGGCCGGCCAGTTTCTCTCCCCGCCCATTGTCAAACGTGACCTTCTCATGTCGCATGGAGTCGACTCCCAGCCTTGTGCGCGTGGATACCAGACTACGGATTGTGGGCGTTCTATGCCGTTCGTTGCGCCTAATCCGGTGCTTTAGCCCCCGACTAGGCACAACGAACATGACGGAATCCACCGTGAGGCGGCGCTCAGTCGGTCGCGTGACCCCCGGCCAGGCCGGCGAACAGGCCGAGGCCGATATACATCGTTGCGGGCACCGCCCAGCGGCCGGTGCCCCACCAGGCGGTGCGAGTCAATCGCTGTCCGACCGATCCGAACACGGTGGCGTAGAGACCGTCTGAGATCACGCCGAGCGCAATGAACAGGGCGCTCAAGACGAGGATCTGGTTCGTCGTGCCGCGGGCGGGATCCACGAACTGGGGTACGAACGCTAGAAAGAAGATGGCGGTCTTGGGGTTGAGTGCATTCACCACGAAACCCTGGCGAAAGACGGCGCGGAGCGGCGCCGGTTGGGGCGCCGTCGGATGCGCGCCGGTGTCCGCGCGGTTGAGGAAAGCTCGCACTCCGAGGTAGACGAGAAAGGCGGCGCCGGCCCACTTGACAGTTGCGAAAGCGACCGCCGAAGTGGCCAGCAGGGCAGAGAGGCCGGCAATTGCCGCCGCGATGTGGACCAAGCTGCCCATGTGGATCCCGGCGACGGAAACGAGTCCCGCCCTGCGCCCGCCCGCCAGACTCCGCGTGATGATGTACAGCACGGCCGGCCCCGGGATGATGAACAGGGCAAGCGCCGCAATCGAGAATGTCACCAGAGTCGGCCGGATTAAGCACAACGAACGCGATCGTGGGGAATCACCCGCGTGGGGGAGGGTCGATTCACCCCTGGTGGTGATGACGGAAGGCGGCCGGGGCCTCATTATTGGGGTAGGAAACAGACGGCCGAACCTACGGCCCCAACTCGAAAGGTTAGAAACGAATGACCACCCAGACCGCCGACAATGCCACGGCAGAGACATACGAAGTAGAGGGCGATGACCTTCTATCCAAGGTGAAGGAGATCATCCACGAGGGCAATGTCCGGCGGATCATCATCAAGAACGAAGAGGGCAAGCAACTCATCGAAGTACCCCTCACAGTCGGTGTCGTCGGAGCAGTACTCCTGCCCGTATGGGCTGCCATCGGTGTGATCGCCGCCATCGTGACGAGCGCCTCCATCGAAGTCGAGCGAGTCGAGACCTAAGACCTCGCCACGCCCTCCCTCCCGCCGGTCCGGCTGGGTTTCCCCGGCCGGACCGGACCGCGTCCGGCTCAGGTTGCTACCAGGTCGTGATCTGTCTGTTGAAGATGTGGCGATTGAGCCGCCGGATGTCGCGCCGCACCTTGGATCGTTCCCGTCGGGTGGTGGCCGCCGCCAGTTGCAGCTGCAGCTTGGCGAGTTGGCGTTCGTATTCGGCCTGGACCTGGTCCGTCGGGTAGACGATCTCGTCACGCATGACAGCACCGTACCAAACGGTCGAAACGCGCCGCCTCAATCGGGCTTGCGGGCGAGCACCTCGCCATGCAGGAACGCAAAGAAAGCGCGCGGCTGCTTTGCCCAGCGATCCCAGCCGGCGGCGATTTCCTCGAGCTCACGGCGGTTCGCCAGGCCGTATTCGACGGCAGCCTCTCCGACACGGGCCTCGAGGAGTCTGCTGGTCCACAGCCGGCGCCACCCCTCGATCGCATCCGGAGTGGCATACGTCCATGTAGTCGTTGTGACGACGAGGTCTTGGAATCCGGCTCGATCGACCCATCCGCTCAGCTTGCGGCCGGCGTCCGGTTCCCCTCCATTTCGGCGGGCCAGCATTTGGTACAACGCCAGCCAGCGGTCGAGTGCCGGTTCGGGCGGATCGTGCACCATGGTGCCGTAGTCGGCGTCTCGCACCGCAATGGTGCCACCCGGCGCCAGGACCCGGCGAGCCTCGACGAGGGCGGCGACCGGTTCGGCGAGGTGCTGGAGCAGTTGGTGGCCATACACAACATCGAACGTTCCATCGTCGAAGGGAAGGTCGTACACGTCGGCAACGCGGAACGAGGCATTGGTCACAGCCCGTTGGCGACGGTCCTCCTCGGCCCGGGCGACTGCCTCGGCTGCCGCGTCGATGCCGACGAGGGAGGCAACGCGACCGGCGAGGTCCATCGAGATGGAACCGGGCCCACAGCCAATGTCGAGCACAGTGGCGGTTGGCTTGAGGTGGGGCAGCAGGAAGGCGGCGCTATTGGCCGCGGTACGAGTGGCGTGGTTGTCGACCACCGTGCCGAAGTGGCCGTGGGTGTAGCGCTCGCTCATAGGTGGAGGGTAGCGATGCAGCTCATGCGTTCGTTGTGCTTAGAACGGGGCTATGACCCCGGATTAAGCACAACGAACGCAATTGAGAGGCCCCCTAGTCGGCCTCGTCGGCGCTGGTGAGGTGGTGAATCGTCGAGCTGAGGACGGCGATGCCCAGGGCGAGGAGGCCGATCGCCCAGATGGCAGCGACATTGACCGATTCCCATTCCAGGTTGCCGATGAGGAAGCCGAGGCCGAGAGCCGCGAACAGGACACCGAATCCGGCCGAGATGAAGTCGGGTTGGTGGCGTTTCATTATCGCTCCACTCTGATCTGGGGCCCGTAGCCCTCGATGAAGATGAGCGGCCCGCGGCCTGGTCGCTCGTAGATGTATCGGAGTCCGTCGAAGTCCATCAGCTCGCCAACTCCCTCCATCGGCCAGCGCACAACGGTTGTGACGTGCGCATCGTTCGCAACACCCAGTGTCACGAGGCCATCGCCCGCCAGGGTTATCGAGACCTCCTGGCCGGGTGCGATGTCCGACAGATCCAGGAAGAGCTCGCCACCGTGAACGACGTAGGCGCCGGCGATCTCGCCGACGCTGCGCGGCGCCAGTTCCCGGAAGCCGCTACCCATCTCGTACACGAGGCCATCGTTGCGGAGGCCGTCGAGGAAGTCGTCCATCTCGTCGTCGCCGATGCCCGGGAACCGCTCCTCGGAGACAAGCGGGCCGTACTCGCTGAAGGCTATGGGCTCGCTGCGGTAGATCGAGATCGATCCCAAGCGGGTCGCGGCGTCGATGATCAGCTTGCCGCCGCCATCGCCGGCACCGCCGACCGTGCGCTCGACTGACGCTCCAAGTCCAGACGACCACCCGCCGAGTACGTTGGCCTCGCCGAGCCGGGCATTGGCGGTCGCCTCGACGTCGACCGCGCGGGGCACTGCGACGTAGATGCTGCCGACCCCGACGTCGAGGTCCAGCGTCACAGTCCGGCCGGCGAGGTCCATGCCGGTCAGATCCAGGGACAGGTCGCCCGCCGCGATGTTGTAGGCCGACTGGATCTCCTCGACCGAGAGCGGCCGCAGATCCAGATTGTCGAAGCGGGTGCCGAAGCGGAAGTCTGTGATGGCTGCGATCGCCAGCATCGGCAGCAACAGCAGCCCGAGGAAGATCAGCCCCCGGGATCGGCCGAGAACCGTCCCGACCAGCAAGCCGACACCGATGATCAGGACGGCCGCCGCGGCGTAATGCCGGCTGGTCGGAGACGTCACGTCGAGAGCATCCAGCGCCCCCATGGCTCCGAGCACGACGAACATCGCTCCTACCGTCAGCCGACCCAGGTAGGACCGGGGACGCGGCGGACGCGGAGGGCGGACGGTTCGCTGATAAACGTACGCGGGTGGGGTTGCATCCATATCGTCGTGTGGAGGCGGAGAGACGGGCGCTGCCGCCGGCATAGCGAAGTCTCCCCGATACAGCACATAGCCACCGACGAGGAGACCGGCCGCCACCAGGACGCCGCCGCTGATACCGGCGATTCCCGCCAGGATCATGGCGCCGGCCATCAGCAGCACAAAGCCGACCCACGTCGGTTGCACGTTCATTCGGCGGACGATCCGCTGGGCGATCGACTCCGACTCGCCCTCTTCGGGCATGAGCAGCCAGCCCAACAGGTAGAGCACGAGGCCGAGTCCGGCAAAGGCCGAGCTGACAATGAACCCGGCCCTCACCAGCCACCGACGGGTACCCCAGGTCGCTGCGAGTCCGCCGGCGACACCGGCGACCACCCGGCCATCGCGGGTGCGCACCAGTCCCTGCCGGTACTCCGGCATCGAGTCCGGCGAGCTGCCGGCATCGTCGGCGTGGAGGAAGTCCTCGCTGCCGGGGGGATCGGGAATTGTCCCGCTATCGGTGGGTGTGGTGTCAGCCATACCCCAAGCATCGGGGAAGTCTCGCCCGCCGGCTATTGGGAATGTCCCTACCGAAACCCTGATATCTCAGGGTCATCCCAGGGTATCTCCGGATTGTCCTCAGCGGCCGGAGGTGGTTTGCTTGTTCCATGGAAGTGCAACGCGATCGGCTTGCCCTGGCTCGCAGCAGCTCAGACCGCTGGCTCGCCGGCGTCGCCGGAGGTCTGGCGCATCGGCTGGGAGTGCAGGCCATCTACGTGCGGGTTGCGTTCGTGTCGTTTCTGTTGCTGGGGTTCGCTGCCTATGTCGGTATCCTCCTTCTGACGATCGACTCCACGGTCGACACGAGCGACGACAATCGCCAGGCCACCGGCCAGGAGAAGTTGGCGCTGCTGATGTTGACGCTCGGCGGATTGCTCCTGGCGCAGGAGCTCGATCTGATCCCGAGCTTCATCATCCCCGCTGCGTTCGTTCTCTTTGGCGTCGCCGCCCTGTGGGACCGGAGTACTCCGGCGGGTCGCTCCAAGCTGACCCGGCTGGTGGCTCCCGGGGTCGGCGGAGCACCAACACTCGGGCGAGCTATCGGCGGCGGGCTGCTGCTGATCATCGGAATGAGCCTGCTGTTCTCGGAAACCAGCCTCGTTCGTGAGGCCGGCAAGCTCGTCACCGGAGTTCTCATCGCCGGGATCGGCGCCGCGGTCGTCTTCGGTCCCTGGCTGTACCGTCTCGCCAAGGAGCTGTCGGCCGAGCGCTCCGAGCGGATCCGGGCCGATACCCGTGCCGAGGTGGCGGCCCATCTGCACGACTCCGTGCTGCAGACGCTGGCGTTGATCCAGCGGTCCCCGGACGATCCTCGCAAGATGGTGACCCTGGCGCGCAGTCAGGAGCGGGAGTTGCGTCACTGGCTCTATCGCACAGGTGCGTCGGAGCACTCGGAGCTGGAGGCCGCGGTCCAGGAGGTGGCAGATCGGATCGAACGCGATCACGATGTACCGATCGAGGTCATCGTGGTGGGCAATGCCGCCGTAGACGAGGATGTCGAGGCACTCGTTGGGGCGACCCGAGAAGCGATGGTCAACGCCGCCAAACACTCCGGAGCCGACATCGTCTCGGTATACATCGAGGTGGATGGCGACTCGATCGAGGCCTGGATTGCCGATCAGGGCGGTGGCTTCGACCCGGAGTCGCGGCGTGGCAACGGGGTCGGGATAAGCGGGTCGATCATCGGGCGGATGGAACGCCATGGCGGGCGGGCCACGATTGAGAGCAATCCCGAGGACGGCACCGAGGTTCACCTCAGCCTGCCGCGCCAGGCGGTGGCAGAGTGATCTCCGTCTTCCTTGTCGACGACCACGAGCTGTTCCTGTCTGGCGTGCGCGCCGAACTCGAGAGTGACTACGAGGTGGCCGGCTGGGCGTCCGATGTCGATGACGCGATCGAGCAGATTCGCCAAGCCAACCCCGACGTCGTCCTTGTCGATGTTCACATGCAGGGCGGCGGCGGGCTGGCGGTCGTGGCCAACGTGCTCGAGACCCACCCGGATACACGCTTTCTGGCTCTTTCGGTTTCCGATGCCGCCGAGGACGTCATCGCGATGATCCGCGCCGGTGCCCGGGGATACGTCACGAAGTCGATCCTGCCCGACGAGCTGGCAGACTCAATTTCTCGGATTCATGACGGTGATGCGGTGTTCTCTCCTCGTCTGGCAGGCTTTGTGCTCGACGCGTTTTCGGAGGCACTCCCGCAGGAGCACGATCCGGATCTCGACCAGCTCACCAATCGGGAGAAGGAAGTGCTGCGCCTGATCGCCCGCGGCCATGCCTACAAGAGCATTGCCAAGCGGCTGTCCATCTCCGTCAAGACGGTGGAGAGTCACGTATCGGCGGTCCTGCGCAAGCTGCAGCTCTCGAGCCGATACGAGCTGGCCCGCTGGGCGTCCGATCGCCGCATCGTCTGAATCGTGACGGGTTACCTCAGCTGCTTGTCGTACTCGGCACGCCGGGCCGGATCCCGCAACACTGCGTAAGCCTCTTCAATTAGGGCAGTCTGCTCGCCCCCTGCGCCTCGACCGGCGAACTGCGCGTACAGCTGGGTCGTGACCCGCGTGAAAGCGGCTTCGATCTCGGCCTGTGAGGCGTCGCGTTCGGCGCCGAGCACCAGGTAGTGGTTGAGGGTGCTCATGCCATAAAGGTAGCGAAGCCCGTTTTTCAACACAACGCGGGTCCAGAATCGGTAGCCTGGAATCAATCGAAACGAGGAGGGGAAACTCGTGTCCGGATCAACTACCCGGCGCATGCGGGGAGTTCTCGTCGCCGCCGCCGTTCTATCCATGACGGCGGCGATGCTGGCTTCACCGGCTCTGGCGAAGACCGCACCGTCGTACACCGTCGAAGTTGTCTCCAGCGCCCCCGATCAAGTCACCGGGGGTGACGCCCGGCTCCACATCGGTGTGCCGGATGGAGCGAGCCAGTACAAACCGAAGGTGTTCGTCAACGGGGTCGATCGAACCACTTCGTTCGATTGGATGGGTGATTCGACGACGCTTACCGGCGTCATCGATGGTCTCGCTCTCGGCGACAATGAGGTCGTCGTCGCCTCTCGCGGCAAGTCGAAGAACAAACCGGCAGACGTTCACCTCACCCTGACAAACCACCCGATCACCGGGCCGGTCTTCTCCGGGCCGCACCAGGATCCGTTCGTCTGCACCACCGGCAGCCACGGTCTCGGCCAGCCGCTCATCGACAACCCGAGCGAGGGGTACCCCGTGTATGTCGTCGATGCCGACGGCAATCAGACCGACGAAATCGCCGGGTACTCGAAAGACTGCAGCGCCGAGACACTTGTGACTCACGTCTACATGTCGACCGACACCGGCAACTGGGCTCCGTACGTGCCGGGCGACCCCCGACCCGCCGACATGGCGCAGACCACGACGATGGACGGCAGCACCGTCGACTACGTCGTCCGGTGGGAGCGCGGCACGATCAACCGGTTCATCTACAGCATCGCGATTCTCGACCCGGCGGCGGTGTCGGATGGCGATGTCGCTGGCATGAGCGGTTGGAACGGGAAGCTGATCTACTACTTCCAGGGCGGGGTGGCGATCGGCCACGATCAGGGCGATCCCAGCGGGAGCCGGATGCTCTATCGCGACGGACTCTCTCAGGGCTATGCGATCGCGTATTCGACCGGTACCAAAACAGGCACCCACTACAACATGCAGCTTGGCGGCGAGACGGCGCTGATGGTCAAGGAGCGCTTCGTGGAGCTGTACGACACGCCCGCCTACACCGTGAGTGTTGGCGGTTCCGGCGGCGGTATCCAGCAGTACCTCTATGCGCAGAACCACCCCGGCTTGCTCGACGCGGCGGTGCCGCAGTACTCGTATCCCGACATGATCACCCAGGCGGTGCACGTTGGCGACTGCGAGCTGCTCGAGTTCTACATGGACGTAGTTGATGCAGCCAACCCGCGGTGGCAAACGTGGAGCAATCGCAGCCTGCTCGAGGGATTGAACGCCAGCGACACGCTGCCGAACGCATACACGGGTGGGCTACCCGGCCTGACCGAGTGCATCAATGGCTGGCGCGGCCTATCGCCGCTTGTTCTGAACCCGCACTACGGGGCTGTCGACGGCCAGGAGCTCATCGAACCGCAGTCGGCGGTGGCCGGGATCGAGTGGACCCACTTCGGTGACCTCGTGAACATCTACGGCGTCGGCGCCGACGGATTCGGTCGTTCGCTGTGGGACAACGTCGGCATTCAGTACGGTTTGCAGTCGGTCGCCGATGGTTCGATCACGCCGGCCGAGTTCCTCCAGCTCAACGCGGTCGTCGGGGGCTGGAAATCGCCGGCCGACATGGTGCAGGAGGGCTCGCCCTTCTTCCCACCGGGCGTTATCGATTTCAGCAACTGGGACCCGTGGAGTGCCCGCAACCAGGTGTTCTCGACCGACGGCACTCCGGCTCCACGCACCGAGGGCAGCCTCGAAGCGATGCAGGCCGCATACGCCGCCGGGCTCGTGTACATGGGTGATGTCGACATCCCGATGATCGACTGGCGCAATTACCTCGAGCGGGAGCTCGACATGCACAACTCGCACCAGTCGTTCGCCGCTCGGCAGCGGATGCTGAGCGCCGATGGGGATGCCTCCAACCAGGTGATCTGGTTCACCGACGTTGCCACCCCGGGTGGTCCGCGGTTCGACCAGACGCCTGAGGCGCTGGCTGTGATTGACGAGTGGATGGCGAACATCGACGCGAATCCCGATCTCGGTGTGGCCGGCAACAAGCCCGCCCTCGCCGTCGATAGGTGCTTCGCGGAAGACGGCACCGAGATGTACTCGGGCGACGGCGTGTGGGACGGCATCCTCGACGACGGGCCGCTTGGCTCGTGCGCGGCGGCTTTCCCGGTCTACTCGACGTCGCGGATCATCGCCGGTGGCCCATTTCAGGGCTCCATCTTCAAGTGCGAGCTGAAGCCGGTCGCCCAGGCGATCGCCGATGGGGACTACGGCTTCTGGTCGCCGGCCCCCGCCGAGCAGGCCATGTTGGGTGCGATCTTCCCCGATGGGGTCTGCGACTTCAGCAAGCCGGACGTCGGTTTGGGCGGCTAGGTGTCTTGTCGTTCGTTGTGCTTAGAACGCGCTATTTCAGCGCTCTAAGCACAACGAACACCCTTGGGGGCGACCGTGGCGGTACCGTGGCGGGCAATCGCTACCTGATTGGAGTTCCCTGTGGGGACCGTCGTCGTCCGCTACCGCACCAAGCCCGAGTCCGCAGACGAAAACGCGCACCTTGTCGAAGCCGTGTTCGCCGAGCTGGCCGCTGCCGATCCCGGGGGAGTGAGGTACGCCACGTTCCGCTTGGAGGACAACACGTTCGTGCACATAGCCGACGTCGAATCCGACCCCAATCCGCTCGGCTCGATCGCGGCCTTCGCCGAGTTCCAGAAGAACATCGGCGACCGCTGCGAACCGGGCGAGGGCCCCAACCCGCAGGCCGCGACCCTGGTCGGGTCGTACCGCTTGCTCGCGGACTGACGCGTCGGGCCCGAGATTTCTCTTGTGAAGCGGCCGCCGATTTGATCTGATGGAGCGAAGCGGATAATCGGGAGGTTGGTCATGGGCACGGCCACAATCGCACGATCAGTTGATGGCACCGGCAAGTCGATCACCACGTACGTTGTATACGAGGCGGCTGCGGCACTCGAAGACATGGCAGACGGCGAGGTACTAGAGATACTGACGGACGAGTTCGAGCCGTTCGTCTGGGACATGGCGGCGTGGTCGAAGGCAACCGGGCACAACATCGCGCTGTCGGAGAGCACTGCCGAAGGTCATCGATTCCTCATCGAGAAGCGGCCGGCTGCTGCTCGTGACACCAAGCTGGCGATGGTTCTGTCCAGTGGTGGGCTGCTCGATCTGCTGTCGCCACTCGGGTTTGCTTTGGCGGCCGCTCTCGAGGGCATCGATGTGCACCTCTACTTCCAGGGTCCGGGCGTGCGGGTGCTCACCAAGCGGTTCCGGCCCAGGCTGCCCGGCCTGTCTCGGCCGTTCAGCCGTTTCGCAATCGCGGGCATGACCAAAGCAGGACACATTCCGCCCCACGACAAGCTCCGGCAGCTCCACCAACTTGGGGCGCATATCTACGTCTGCGGCGGCTCACTCCAGCCGTTCAAAGTGAAGAAGGAGGATTTCATCTTCGATGATCTCCCCATCGTCGAGTACTTCAGCTTCGTGTCCGTGATGGAGGACGCCGACGTCCAACTGTATGTGTAGGTCTTGCGTTCGTTGTGCCTAAATCGGGGGTATACAGTCGGATTAAGCACAACGAACTCGAAAGAGGGAGAGCAGCGCCATGATTGACGCCGGAACCTACGGTTCGATCAACTGGGTCGATCTGTCTACGCCCGATGCGGCGGCCTCGGCCGCGTTCTACGGGGAGTTGTTGGGCTGGGATTACACCAAATCGGTTACGCCGATGGGGGAGTACACCGTCGCCAAAGTCGGTGAACGTGAGGTCGCCGGCATGATGGAGCAGGATCCCACCATGGCGGACAGCCCGCCGGTTTGGACCTTGTTCTTCTACGTCGAGGACATGGAAGCGACGCTCGCCCAAGTCAAAGCGGCCGGCGGGACGATTCTCGAAGCGCCCTTCGATATCCCCGACGGGCCGCGGATTTGTGTCGCCGCCGACCCGGCCGGGGCGATGCTCGCTTTGCTGGCGGGCGGGGTGAGGCCCGAGGGTGAGTACTTCTTCACTTCCCCGGGGGCAGTGTGTTGGTTCGAGCTTCTCACTGATGGGATCGCCTCCGCGGAGACCTTCTACACCAGCGTCTTCGGGTGGGATGGATCTACCCTCGCCGTGGGCACCAAGGGCTACACGATGTTCACTCTCGGCGGCGAGGATGTTGCCGGGATGAAGCCGCTACCGAAGGGAGAGCCCCCCTCGGCCGGTCCCTATTGGATCACGTACTTCGCGGTCGCCGATTGTGCCGTGGCCGAAGAATCCGCTGTCGAGCTGGGCGGCGCGGTTCTGCGCACTGCCACGGAAATCCCCGAAGGCAAATACGCCGTCCTGGCCGACCCACACGGCGCGATCTTCGCGGTGATGGAGTACGTGCTGTAGGAGTGCCCGGGCATCGTGCTGGTCGAGCAGAAGGCGCGTCGCAGATAGTAAGACCATACCCCCTGGGGTATAGTCCTTCTCATGGAACTAGACGAGAAGATCGCCGCCGAGCTTCAGAAGAGGCTGCGGAGGGCAGAAGGCCAGATTCGCGGCATCCAGGCCATGATCGACGATGGTCGCGAGTGCACCGATGTTGTGACGCAGTTCGCAGCCGCTATCCGTGCGGTTGAGCAGGCCGGCTTCAAGTACTTCGCAGCCACGATGGCGCAGTGTGCCCTCGACCCGGAGAAGGCGGCAGCCAACGGCTACTCGCCGGAGAAGCTGGAGAAGCTCTTCCTGCAGCTGGCCTGAGATGTCGATCGGCGACTTGACATATACCCCTGGGGGTATACGATTCACTCTGCACATATCAACCAGCGGGCGAGATCTGCACCTATCAATCAGCGGGTGAAATGCAATCCTTGACGAACACTGTTGAACAAGTTCCGGCCAACCAGTGGATGCAATGGCGCAACGAGCACAACGCAGTTGTACTCGACGTTCGTGAGCCCATGGAATGGGCCATGGGCATTCTTCCCGGCGCTCAGAAGATGGCGATGAGCACGATCGCACAGGATTGGCAGTCGCTCGATCCGCACACGCCGATCCTGGTTGTGTGCCGGACGGGCAGCCGCAGCGCCAGTGTTTCGCAGGCGCTCGCCGGCGCCGGCTTCGCCAGGGTCGGCAACATGGTGGGCGGCATGGCGGTCCTGGGACTGGCATGAGCTGGTTCAATCGCAACAGCCTGTCGGCGACCGAAGCCGCAGCCGCTCTGGATAACGGAGCAAAACTCATCGACGTCCGCACAGCCGCGGAGTGGAAGCAGGGGCGCGCAGTGGGAGCCACCCACATGCCACCCCAGAAGCTCGATCGGCAGATGGCTCGTCTCGAGGGCGACACGGTGCTCGTAATCTGTCGATCCGGTAGCAGGTCCGGTCGGACTGCTGCCAGGTTGCGGCGGGCCGGCATCGATGCCAAGAACGTTCGCGGCGGATTGAACAGCTGGCAACATCACCAACTTCCAACAACCCGAGGAGGGTCAAGAAGATGAATCGGTCCCGCACTCGACTGCTGGCTGCGTTTGTTCTCGGCGGAGCACTGCTTCTGTCGGCTTGCGGTGGCGACACCGCCGCTACCGAGCTCGTCTCGGCGGGCGAAGCCCATGTGCTGCTGGCCGAGCCCCCCGCCGGACTGGTCGTACTGGATGTCCGTACGCCTGAGGAGTTCGCCGAGAGCCATCTGGCGGGCGCCATCAACATCAATGTGGAGGGCCCCGGCTTCGAGGATGCGGTGAGTGATCTCGACGAGAATGCCCCCGTATTCGTCTACTGCCGCACGGGCAGGCGGTCGGCCAACGCCATAACGATCATGCAGGACCTCGGCTTCGCCGATTTGTATGACCTCGACGGCGGCATCGTCAGTTGGGCACACGCCGGCCTGCCCACAGAGCGCTAGCCGCCCAGGTATCAGGTCATGGCCGTCGTGCTACCGGCCTTCCCGTGAAAAGGATTGACGGAAAGGAAACAAGTTGATCGAATCACATGACTACGAGGTCGAGGTGAAGAACACCGGCGTCAAGACGGGTGTGCTCGGCGCATCCGGCGACGGCCTTCCCTCTATCGAGGTCGCTTCGCCGCCCGAGTTCGGTGGCCCTGCCGGCGTCTGGAGCCCCGAGCACCTCTTCGTTGCGGCACTCTCCGTTTGCCTGATGACGACCTTCCGCGCTGTCGCCGAGGCCTCGGGTCTCGAAGTCCTCGACTACGCCGATGAATCAAGTGGCCACCTGCAGCGCGGAGAGGACCGACGCTACTCCTTCGACAAGGTCACCCTGCGCCCCCGGGTCGTGATCGGCGACGAGTCCAAGGTCGAGCGCACGCTTCGCCTGCTCCAGAAGGCAGAGTCGGCGTGCCTGATCAGCCGCTCCGTTTCGTCAGAGATCGTGCTCGAGCCATTGGTCGAAGTACGCGAATCGAGCGCCACCGCGGTGTGACCCTTCGAGGCCAACGGCCTGCCGCGCCGCTTTCGTGTCGCTGGTAGCGTCGCCGCAAATGAGCTACACGCCATCGGCCGAGTACTTCACGGGGACCCTCGCCGCCACCGATCCCGACATCGCGGCCGCCCTCTTCGCCGAGACCGAGCGCCAGCGCGACGGCGTCGAACTGATCGCATCGGAGAACTTGGTGAGCCGGGCAACGCTGGAGGCGCTGGGCTCGCCGATGGTCAACAAGACCGTTGAGGGTTACCCGGGGGCCCGCTACTACGGCGGTGCCGAACACGCCGATCGGGTCGAGACGCTCGCAATCGAACGCGCCAAGGAGCTGTTTGGGGCCGGCTACGCCAATGTCCAGCCCCACTCTGGGTCGCAAGCCAATCTGGCGGTCTTCCTGGCCTTTCTCCGGCCCGGCGACTCTGTGCTCTCGATGGATCTGGCAGCCGGCGGCCACCTGAGCCACGGCGCCGGCGCCAACATCTCGGGCAAGTGGCTCAACATTGTGCACTACGGCGTCGACGAGGCGGGGTTCCTCGACTACGAAGAGATGCGAAGAAGTGCGGAAGAGTCCCGGCCGAAGCTGATCATCGCGGGCGGCTCTGCGTATCCCCGCGCGGTCGACTTCGCCGCGTTTCGTGACGCAGCCGATGCGGTCGGGGCGGCACTCCTCGTCGACATGGCACATTGGGCGGGACTCGTCGCCGGCGGCGTCCATCCAGATCCACTTCCGTATGCCGACGTCGTCACGGCGACCACGTACAAGAACCTGCGGGGGGTCCGGGGCGGGTTGATCCTGGCCGCCCGAGCGGACCTTGCCCGTCGCCTCGACGCAGCGGTCTTCCCCGGTGTGCAGGGTTCAGTCATCCTCAACGCCGTTGCCGCTAAGGCCGTGTGCCTCCTCGAGGCTTTGCAGCCGGAGTTCCGTGACTATGCCCATGCCGTGCTCGCTAATGCCCGAGCGATGGCGGCGGCTCTTGTCGAGCGAGGCATCGCGGTGCTCACGGGCGGCACCGACACGCCGTTGCTGCTCGTCGACCTGCGGCCGCTCGGCGTGACCGGAGTCGCCGCGTCGGACGTCCTCGAGGCGGCGCACCTGACGGCCAACAAGAACGGCGTGCCTGGAGACACCGAGCCGCCGCAGGTCACGTCGGGACTCCGCTTCGGCGCTTCAGCCGGCACTGCGCGCGGGTTGGGAGAGGCCGACTTCGCTCTGATCGGGAACCTGGTGGCGGATGTGCTCTTGGCGATGGCGTCGGGGGATGCAGAGGTCGCTGTCGGGCGGGCGCGCAGCGCTGTGGCGGACCTGGTGGCCCGCTACCCGATATACAGGTGAATCGGCCGTACGCAAAGGAAGTGGCCGATCCGATGGCTGAGGAGCGAGGTTAGTTTCGGGATAGCTCGCCCTTGGGATGCCCCCACACTCGCCGTTTTCCGGCAGGCCTAACCGGTGACTAATCACCATCAAAGATAATGATGGTGGATCTGGTCAATGCTCCTTCGGGGTTGGCCTCTTATGGGGGGAGGGGGCGAGCGAGCTTCTTGAAGGGCTCGCTCGCCCTCTAGATCCGCATCGCGGCCCACCTCACCTCCGTTGCTGTGCATTCGGCGCGTCATCTAATCGGGCGCTATCCCGGTTCTGGCATGCTCAGCTCCAGTTAGGCGCAATCAATGCGAGCTCACTGAATTTGGGGCGGATGACGGCGTCTTCCGCGGAGCGGCTCAACGTCGATCGGGCAGCGGAGGTTAGGTTTGAGTATGTTCGCTGGTATGGAATACCGTGTTCTCGGCACCCTGGAGGTAATGCGAGACGGGGTGATCATCCCACTCGAGTCGACCAAACAGCGCGCCCTGTTGGCGGTTCTCTTGATACATGCCAACGAGGCAGTCTCAACGGAGCGCCTCATCGAGTATCTCTGGCAGGACAATCCTCCAGAGGCCGGTGTCAAAACCCTCCGATTCCATGTCTCGAAACTGCGCGATGTGCTCGACCCGCACCGCACCGGCCATCCGCTGGTCACGAGGTCGCCCGGCTACTCCCTCGAGGTCGTTCCCGACACTGTTGACGCGAGCCGCTTTGAGGTCGCTGTCGAGTCCGCTCGCGAACTCGCCACTTCGGATCCGGCTGCTAGTGCCGAACTGCTTGCCACTGCCTTGGCGATGTGGCGGGGCCGCGCCTTTGCCGAATTCCAGTACGAGGAGTTCGCTCACTCCACCGCGCTGCGCCTCGACGAGTTGCGGTTGGCCGCAGTTGAAGACCGCATCGATGTCGAGCTGGCGCTCGGTCACCACTTCGAACTCGCTGCCGAGCTCGAAGCCCTTGTAGTCGAGCACCCGTTCCGCGAGCGGCTCACGGAGATGTGGATGCTGGCGCTCTACCGATCCGGTCGCCAGGCTGAGGCCCTGCGGGCGTACCAGATGCTGCGAACCCGGCTGATTGAGGACCTCGGTGCGGATCCCGGGCCATCCATCGTGGCACTCGAGCAACGGATCCTCGAGCATGATCGCACGCTCGACGCCCGGGTTGAATCGAAGACACTCGGAGTGAGCCGCGCCGTCCGCGGCTATGAGCTCCGCGGCCTGGTTCGGAAGGACCGGGTTGGAGAGGTCCATCGCGCATACAAGCCGACATCGGGACGTGAGGTCGCCATCAAGATCATTGGCCCGGAGCATGCCGACAAGTCGGACTTCGTCCAACGATTCGAATCAGGGGCGGAGCGGATCGCAGCGCTGCAACATGATCACATTGTTCCTTTGTACGACTACTGGCGAGAGCCCGGTAGTGCGTATCTCGTCACGCGGTGGCTGCGCGGTGGTGATCTCGAGACTGCGTTGCAGCGCCGGCGATGGTCGCTCCCCGAGGCGATCGCCCTGCTCGATCGCATCGGGTCGGCGCTGATCTATGCCCACCGGTTGGGTGTTCTCCATCGTGACGTCAGGCCGGCCAACGTGCTCCTCGATGACGATGGCACCCCTTTCCTTGGCGGCTTTGGTGCCGCGCGCCTGGTCGAGGCATCCGGGCTCTCCGGGGGGGCTCGCGGGCCGCTTTCTCCGGCACATGCAGCTCCGGAGCAGCTGACGGGTGGACGCGTCGGGCCCTGGACCGACATCTATCAGTTCGCATTGGTCGCGTTTGAGATCCTGACGTCGACGCACCCGTTCACGGCAGAAACCCCGGAGCGAACAGTCGAGCGTCGTCTGGATGAACCATTTCCCTCGGCGAGCGCCCTCGTTGCGGAGCTGCCGGCCAAAGTAGATGCAGTGTTGGAGGCCGCTGCAGCGCCAGATCCCAATGATCGGTATATCAATATCGAGGCCTTCCTGGGCGAGCTTCACAGCGCCCTCGGCGTGACCGCGACATCTCCGGCGCCGGTTCGGCGCAATCCCTACAAAGGACTCGCCGCGTTCCAGGGAACGGATGCCGCTGACTTCTACGGCCGCGACATGTTGATCGACAGGCTGGTGGCACGATTTGCCGAGATGTCAGAAGGGAGCCGCTTTCTGGTCCTCGTAGGCCCGAGCGGGAGCGGCAAGTCGAGTGTGGCGCGAGCCGGGGTCATTCCGGCCCTGCGCGCCGGAGCCGTTCCGGGCTCCGACCGGTGGCTATTCGCGGAAATGCAGCCGGGAGCCAACCCCTACCACGAGCTCGAAACAGCTCTGCGAGCCGTCACAGTTGGGACGCCGGAGGACCTGGCAGCGCGCCTCAGCAACGATGAGCTCGGCATCCACGAGGCGATACGGCGGTCGCTACCCGGAGAGGGCTGGGAGCTCTTCCTTATGATCGACCAGTTCGAGGAGCTTTTTTCGATGACTTCCGAGCCCGATCGAAGCCGTTTTGTTACAGCACTCGTAGCGAGCGTCACCCATCCGCGAAGCCAACTGCGGGTGATGGCGACGCTGCGCGCCGACTACTTCGATCGTCCGCTGCTCCACAACGAGCTCGGCGAATTGATGCGCACCCGGACGGAAACCGTGCTCCCGTTGACGAGTTCCTCGCTGGAGGAGGCGATTACAAGTCCCTCGGATCACGCCGGGGTATCTCTCGAGCCGGGGCTGGTCGGTGAGATTCTGGGAGACGCCAACGGCCAGCCCGGCAGCCTGCCACTGGTCCAGTACGCCCTCACTGAGCTGTTCGAACGCGGTGGCGACACGATGACCGTTGAGGATTATCAGGCAATCGGCGGCATGTCCGGCGCTTTGGGCCAACGCGCCGACGCCGTTCTCGATACCCTCAGTGACCCGGCTCGAGCGGTTGCGCCCAAAGTGTTTCTGGAACTCGTCGAGCTCGGAGAGGGCACTGATGACTCGCGCCGACGAGTTCACAGGTCGGCCCTGGCGAGCCTCGGAGCATCGGGCGCGGCGGTCGAGGTGATCGATCGTTTTGGCGAGGCTCGACTGCTTTCGTTCGACCGTGACCCGACGACCAGGAGCGCCACGGTCGAGGTGGCTCATGAGGCGTTGTTGTCCGAATGGCCCACACTTCGGCGATGGATCGATGACGGCCGGGAGCAAGTCAGAACGGCGCGCCGCATCGAGGAACTCGCGGATGAGTGGGAGGCGGCCGGCCGGGACAAGTCGCTCTTGCTTCGCGGAAGTCGCCTCGATCAGGCAGATGGAATCACGAAACCGCCTGTTCTGAGCTTTGTGACCGAAAGTCGCAACGCTCGCTCGCGACGCAGGCTGTGGCGTCGCCTTGCCATTATCGGGCTGGCTGCCCTGTCCGGGTTGCTGGCCGTCGCTGCCGTTGTCGCAGTACGCGGTCGGAACGATGCGAGAAGCGCCACTGCGGCTGCCCTTGCGGATTCGGCCCGAGCGCTCACGGATCGAGATCCGGGGTTGGCGCTTGCCATTGCCCTCGAGGCAGCCGAAGCTGACGGGACTCCCAAGACAGAGGGCGCGGTGCTGACCGCGTTGAACGCGTTCACCGGGCGCCGCGGGCTGCGCGTGGCGACGCTTCGCGGTTTTGAGGGTGCGGTCTGGTCCGTCGCCTACACCTCCGACGGCACGCAGCTCTTGGGCGCCAACGACGGGTTGCGTGGCGTTCAGGAGTGGGATGCCGCGACGCGGGAGCGAGGTGTCGATCACAGGGACTGGCACGAGCAATCCTTGCGGGAAACGGCGGTAACGACCGATGGCCGCGTCGTCACCGCCAGCCTCGACAACACGGTGGGCGTCCGGGATCTCGCTAGCGGTGAACAGCTACTTCTCCTCGAGGGTCACGAACACCAGGTCTGGGCCGTGGATGTTCACGAGGGCCGCAACCTCATTGCGAGCGGCAGCAGAGACGGAACGGCCCGGATTTGGGACCTGGACACCGGCGAGGCGCTTTGGGTGCTCGACACCGCGGCGAGTGAGAGGCAGTCCGAGATCTTGCCGGACTCGAGAGTGATTGTCTGGTCGGTGCGGTTCTCTCCGGATGGTTCGCAGCTCGCCACTCTGGGCGACGACGGAATGGTGCGCTTCTGGGATGTGGCGACCGGTGAGGAACTCCGGGCGGACCAGGCTCATACCCTCCCGGGCACCGATCTTGCCTACGCACCGGACGGCAGCGTTGTCTACTCGGCTGGTGACGACGGCATCGTGGTTGCAGTCCATCCCGCTGCCGGAGCGCTGCCTGAGGATCGATTCCCCCACAGCAGTGGGCTGTGGAGCCTGGACATCGATCCTACGGGGACCCGGATGGTGACCGGCCTACTCGATGGAACGGCCGTTCTCTGGGACCTGGATTCGCGGGCACCATTAGCTGTGATGCGGGGCCACGACGGGGCGATTCATGACGTCACGTTCGATCGGACAGGTGAGCTCGTTGCAACGGCCGGGCAAGACGGAACCATCCAGCTTTGGGACACGCGCTCGAGCGATGGTGTGACTTTCATCGACGGGCACAGCGAGGGGGATGCCGATGCACCCCAGAAGCGGGTTCTCGCCGTGGCGTTTCATCCTGATGGAACTCGTGTCGTGACCGGTAGCTCCGATACGACGGCCGGAATCTGGGACATCCGGGACGGCAGCCAGGTCCACCGGTTGATGACCGGGGGCTGGGTTCGTGATGTGGCGATCAGCCCGGACGGTCAGATCGTCGCCACCGGCCTGGAAACCGAGGATTTCAAGGTGCAGCTCTGGGATGCGAACGCCGCCACCTTGATCGATGAATTCCCGGTGCCGGATCGCGTGCGCGGCCTGGCATTCTCTCCGGACGGCACATTGATCGCCGCCGGCGCTTTTAGTGACGTAGCAACTATCTATGACGTGGCGAGTCGTAGGATCGTGAGATCGATTCCGGCCCATCCGGGCAACACGCGCCAACTGAGCGTGTCGCCGGACGGCGTCCTGGCGGTGGCAGGCGGCGAGGGCCTGACACAACTGTGGGATGTGCAGACGGGTGAATTCATTGCCGACGTTCCGGGCCACGGCGATGAGGTGCGCAGGGTCGTCTTCAGTCCTGACGGATCACTGATGGCCACATCATCGGGCGACGGCACGGTGATTCTGCGCGATGCGAGCGATTACGAGGTGATCGCGACGTTCGAAGGCCACGTCGCCGGCATTCGTGCCCTGGCGATCTCGCCGGACAACCGGATTCTCGCCAGCGGCAGTCAGGATCTCACAATCCGATTGTGGGACATCGAGTCGCAGTCTCAGCTGGCCACCTGGCGGCGGCAGACAAAGGACATCTGGGCTGTCGCCTTCAGCCCGGATGGCGACTGGATCACGTCGGTGAGCGCCGACGGTTCGGCTGTGGTCGCCTACGACGGCTCCGATCCCTCGCAGATATGCGAGTGGCTGGCGCCGTATGTTTCCCGAGCGGCCTTGGTGGAGGCGCTCGACGGCAACGAGCCCGGTGTGTGCACAGACCTCGAGTAGTGGTCGGCGCGCAGGAGGCTGTTCACCCTGCCGGGTAGACGGCCTCTGCGGGATCCATGCGCGCTGCCCGGATGGCCGGGTAGAGGCCGGCCAGAGCGCCGACCACGAGCGCGGCGCCGACGCCGGCGACTAGAGCTTCGATCGGCACATCGACCAGCCACCCTTGCCGCGTGGCGTAGGCGCGCGTCACTGCCGCTCCGAGGGCCACTCCCGTGACTCCGCCCATCATCGACAGGAGGACGCTCTCGGTGAGGAACTGACCGGCAATATGGCTGCGCTTGGCGCCGAGCGCCCGGCGCACCCCGATCTCGGAGCGCCTCTCCAGCACCGATATGACCATGACGTTGGCAATACCGACTCCGCCCACAATGAGCGCCACCGCCCCGAGGCCGAGCAGGAGCCGAGTGAGGTTGGTGTCAACGGCGGCCTTGGCCTCGAGGGCATCGGACGGACGGGAGACACTCACCTCGTTGGGCGCTTCGGGGTTGGCGGTCCTAGCCAGGAGAGCGCGGACTCCTTCAACCTGATCGGGATGGGTCCGCAGGTAGATAGTCGACGCGTTCGCTTTCGTGTCGTAGAGCTTCTCAGCAACCGGGTATCCGATGAACGCGGCTCGATCGAGATCGGGGTTGAGCGGAAGGGGGTCGAGGATGCCGATCACGTTGAACCAGTGGCCGTC
>CAMYIJ010000010.1:24625-109793 GCA_947258375.1 uncultured Acidimicrobiaceae bacterium | reverse complement strand
GCCCCGGGTGATCATCATGCGGACGTGGACGTCGGTCTCCATGTTGTTGTGCTCGACCGTGGCGCGGAGCGCGGCGGCGATCTCCTCACGGGTCATACCGATGTCGAGGTCGATCGCGGCGGCGTTGGAGAACAGCCGGTCGAGGTGACGCTCGATGTGGATGAAGCTGCCGTTGTGGAACCGCATTCCGTCCCAGACGCCGTCACCGACGAGGTAGCCGCTGTCGAAGACGGAGATCTTGGCTTCGTCCCGGGGAAAGAACTCCCCGTTGATGTAGATCTCGATCGATTCATTGCGAGGATCGTGAACTGCGCTGTGGGTGCTCATGGAAGGAGCGTACTCAGCACACAGTGCTCATAGTCCAGCCCTCAGTCCTCGGCCCGTTGTCCCGATGCGTCGCACCGGCAGAGGGGGATCGGAAGGGGGACGATCCTTCGTCCCCTTTGCACCGAATCGAGCGACATGCGCGGTCGATTCGGGGACGAGCGCGGCCGAGAGGCCGCACAGGTACGAAGCAACGTCGCCAGACGTTGCGAAGCGGCTCGCTCGAATCCTGATTCGAGCGAAATCTACTTACCGAATCGCCGTTCGCGGTAGGTGAACTCGCGTAGGGCGCGGAGGAAGTCGACGCGGCGGAACTCCGGCCAGAGGACATCCACGAAGGCGTATTCGGCATAGGCGGACTGCCAGAGCAGGAAGCCGGACAACCGGGCTTCACCGGAGGTGCGGATCACGAGATCCGTATCCGGGACATCGGGGCTGTACATGTGGGCGGCCAACATGTCGGCGTCGACCTTGTCCGCGATCGCTTCGGGGGCGAGGCCCTCGGCCGCCAGCCGGGCGATCATGTCCTTGGCGGCGTCGACGATCTCCTGACGGCCCCCATACCCAAGAGCGATGGTGAGCCGGCGATGGCCGGGACGGCTCAGTGCCTGTGCCCGCTCGACGGCGGCGAGCAGCTCCGGTGGAAGCTGATCGAGGCTGCCGACGAATCGCAGCTCGATATCGTGGTCGGCGACGGCGGCGGGCAACCGGTCAACGAGGCGGGCCAGCACGCCACAGAGCGGACCAAGTTCCTCCTCCGGCCGCTCGAGATTCTCCTTTGAAAGCAACCAACAGGTAACGGCGTGGATATCGAATTCGTGCGTCCATTCGAGAAACTCGAAGAACTTCGCGGCGCCGACCTCGTAGCTCTCTTGGACTTCCGCCAGGCCCTCCGCCCTGGCGTAGCGACGGTGCCCGTCGAGGATGACCCCGATGTGATGTGGAAGCCGGTCGCGCTCGAGAAACCGCAATATCCGGCTCTCGTAGATCCGGTAGAGCGGCTTCTTGACTACGGCCTTCAGCGGATTGAGATTCATCGCTTCCTTGGACACTACGACACGATGGGAGTTCTGCCTGTTTTCGAAGCGTTCGTTGTGCTTAATCCGCCGAAATAGCGCGTTGTAAGCACAACGAACGGGGTTAGGGGCCCCGATCACCTATTCTGCCCCGAATGGAGCGCCCCCGAATCACGCTTGGCAAGATGCAAAACCCCGTTCGAGGGTTTTTGCATGGCGCCGCGGCGGTTGCGGCACTGGCCGGGTCAGTTGCCCTCGTGATGCGGATCCCAACGCTCGGCGGGCGGATTGCCGCCGCGATCTTCGGCCTCTCTATGGTGGCTCTCTATACCACTAGTTCGCTGTATCACTCGATCCCCTGGCGTGACCGGTGGAAGAAGCGTATGCAGCGCCTCGATCACTCGATGATCTTCGTGCTGATAGCCGGGACCTACACACCCATCGCATGGATCGCCCTCGGCG
Source organism: uncultured Acidimicrobiaceae bacterium (assembly GCA_947258375.1). Classification (GTDB taxonomy): domain Bacteria; phylum Actinomycetota; class Acidimicrobiia; order Spongiisociales; family UBA5794; genus JAHEJX01. Next base: position 107,991 of record CAMYIJ010000010.1, on the reverse strand, counting down.
GCTGGCTACGGGCCGCCACGCTCCTCGTGGTCTGGACGATCGCGCTCGTCGGCATCGCCCAGCAGAGCTTCTTCCCCCGCCTCGAGAACACCTTCGCGATTGCCCTCATGACCACGATGGGCTGGTTGGCCGTCTTCATCATGATCCCCTTCTTCCGCCGGGCCGGCGCCGGGGCCGCGGTGCTGATGGCGCTCGGAGGGATCCTCTACACGGTCGGCATGGTCTTCCTGGTGACCAACAAGCCGCGGCTGTGGCCCCGGATCTTCTCGTACCATGAGCTCTTCCATGTCATGGTCGTCGCTGCGACCTCGCTCCATTTCGCGGCGACCTGGCGATATGTGGCACCACTCGCCGCCTGAATCGGTCCCATCACGGAATCTGTCACACCCGGCCGATACGTTGTGACCATGAAAGCGATACAAACCCTCAGCCACCGGCGAGCCGCCCACTCCGCCCCGACCTTCAACACCCCTGCCGACACGATCGACCGGGCCCTTGCGCTCCTTTCGGAAGGCGGCTTCGAGTTCGAGCCGGTGGAGCGATGCCCCGTTCCATGCCGGTTCTGCACCGGTGCCCTCAGCCGGGCCGCATAGGCGCTGACAGGCCTCTGGCCCGGACGCCCACGCCCACCTGCCGGCAGCCGGAGGGGTGCAGCCCACCGGTACTCTGGCGGCCTTGAAGGAGCAATCCACATCTGGAGTCCTGTTCGCCCTCACCGCCGCGGCCCTTTATGGAGTGAGTGGCGCCATCGCGGCCGATCTGTTCTCGGAGGCGGACCCGGCGCGGGTCTCGGAAGCACGGGCGTTGATCACCTCAGTGGTGCTCGTGCCCTACGCCTGGCGAAGAGGCCTGCTGGGCATGGACGGTCAGGCCAGGTGGCTGGCAGCCCTCGGCATCAACCTGGCGCTGGTCGGGCTGACGTTCTATTGGGCAATCGACCGTTTGGGAGTAGGGCCGGGAGCCACACTGCAGTTCATCGGTCCCTTCTTCGTGCTCGGCTGGATGGCTGTGGTGCAACACCGCCCAATCAGGCGCGTCACCTGGGTAACGGCCGTTGTCGCTCTAGCAGGTGTGACGCTGATCACCGAAGCATGGGCTCTGGATGATCTCGATCTCCTCGGTCTGGCGTCGGGAGTGACGTCCGCCGCGCTGTTCGCCTCGTACTTCCTGATTGGCGAACACATCGGGAAGACCCTCCGGGCGGTGACGACCATCACATGGGGATTCGTGTTCGCCTCAGTCTTCTGGGTGATAGTGCTGCCGCTGTGGACGTTCCCGACAGATCTCTCGAATACCGCCTGGGCCGAGTTGATCTGGATCGGGGTGGGTGGAACCGCGTTGCCCTTCCTTGCCCAGTTCGCGGCGCTACGCAGAATCGCATCTGGTGCCGCAGGAGTCGTAGCCACGGCCGAACCGGTAGTCGCCGCGGCCGCGGCGTGGGTCCTGCTCGATCAGAATCTGTCTGCGTTACAGATAATCGGCGGGCTACTGGTGGTGCTCGCAGTCGGGGCCATCCATGTGCTCGGCGTCGCCAAGGTCGATCGTCCGATGGACATCGGGTTTTAGCCGAACCGCGGCGTATTACGGTCAGTGGCAGCCGGAGAAGGAGGAAGCCCTGGAAGCCGCGAACTATGACCGGGAGCTCGCCCGCGTCGTCGACCACACCCTGCTCCGGACGGACGCGAAGAAGGAGGACTTCGACCGTGTGTGCGAGGAGGCGAAGCGATACCACTTCCGGTCCGTATGCGTCTTCTCCGGCGACGTCGAGTACGTGGCACGGAAGCTCGAGGGGTCGGACGTGATTCCCATCGCCGTCGTCGGTTTCCCCCACGGCCAGATGACACCAGTTGCCAAGGCATTCGAGGCTCAGGACGCCATCGTGAACCGGGGCGCCCAGGAGATCGACATGGTGATCCACGTCAGCGCCATCAAGAGCAAGCACTACATCCTGGTCCTGGAGGACATCCAGGAGGTGGTCAAAGCCTGCGGAGATGTCCCCGTCAAGGTCATCATCGAGACTGCGCTCCTCACGGACACGGAGAAGATCGCCGCATGCACTCTCGCCAAGACCGCCGGAGCTCGCTTCATCAAAACGTCCACCGGCAAGGAAGCGGGTGGTGCGACCGTCGAGGACGTGCGGCTCATGCGCGAAGTCGTCGGCGACGAGGTTCTCATCAAGGCCAGTGGCGGCATCAGCTCGAAGGAGTTCGCCTATGAGCTCATCGAGGCCGGCGCCGACCGCATCGGTACGAGCAACTCCGTCGAGCTGGTGACGGGCAAGGAGGCTGAAGGCGGCTACTGAGCGCGGGCTTCGCCGGTCCAGGCTCCTAGCGGCGCGCCCGGCGAGGAGCGAGATGAGAGAGAACCCGCGCCCACATCTGCACGAGCAGGTCGTGGTCCCCTCCCGGCACCATCTCCAGTCGGGCATTCGGCAGCCGCTTCTGCCAACGAGACCCGTGGCTCGAGCCCGTCTGCGAGTCTGCTGAGCCGTACAGCAAAAGGGTCTTGGCAACGACCGCATCCAGGTCCACCGCCGGATCCTCCTCCTCGGGGTATGGCAGAGAAGCAATCACCAGCCGGGGGAGGTCGGGATGCGTCGCCGCCAGCGCGAGCGCATTCCATCCTCCGGAGGACCAGCCGACAACACCGCCGGTGTCGGCCTCCCATTCAGAGGCGAGTCTCACGTCTCGCTTCTCCGTCTCGGGTGGTCCTGGATCAAACGACGCCATGCCGGCGGGTAGGCAGATCACAATCGACATTGGATCATTCATGGGCGAAGATCCTACCGAGCACTGCACGGTCGGGAGCACGATGATCCGGAGCCATTTGTAGGAAAGGGCCGCCCCGTGGAGGAGCAGCCCGGAGGGTCATTCCCGACCCGCAAACACAAACAAATCGCCTCGGCAGCCTTCCGCCTCGGCGCCTGCCCTACCCGGCGCCGAGACAGAAGCCTGTCTCTTCTCGACCCTGAGTCCTGGCGACTCGCCCCACCGTCGAGAGTTCCCTACCACCGTCCCCTCGCATCCTGCGATGCGTCCTTGTGCACGCCCCCTCAGGCTTGCACTCCTATTAGACACCACCGGCGGAGATTTGTGACGCGCATTCTGGCCCGCGGGGCATAAATGAGTCCGGCGACCTACGGAGACATCACGCTTCAAGCCGCAATGTGGGTCCAGCGACCCACAGGTCGGCGGTGAATAGTCGTAGAGCCGACGGTTTCAGGTGAGCAGGTCGCGAATCTTGGCGATCTGAGTAGACACCGAAGCAGGCGAACCGCCCCCAGCACTGCCGCGTGTCTGCACTGATTGCTCGGGAGCGAGGCGCGCTATGTCGGCCGCCTCAAACCGCTCGTCGATCGTCAGGAGGAAGTCGATCGAGACATCCGACAGCACCCGGCCACTCTGGGCCAACTCCGCCACCACCCGGCCGACTATGTGATGCGCTTCACGGAACGGTACACCGCGCAGGGTGAGAGCCTCTGCGAGATCAAGGGCTCCGACCCAGGATGACGGCGCCGGCGGAGCGAACTCGGCTCCGGCGATCATGGCACGCAGCGCTCCCAGCGTGGCGCCCAGCGTGTCGTCGGCGTGGAACACGAACCGCTTCTCCTCCTGGAAGTCACGGTTGTAGGACATCGGCAGACCCTTCTGAAGGCTGAGGACGGCGGCGACGTCACCGATGACACCAGCAGCCCGACCGCGGGCCAGTTCGGCCATGTCCGGGTTCTTCTTCTGCGGCATTGCCGATGAACCGGTGGTGTGGCGGTCCATGTAGGTGACCCACCCGAATTCGGTGCTGGCCCACAGGATCATGTCCTCGGCGAGGCGAGACAACGTCACCATTGCCTGACCGGCAACGAATACGTACTCGGCAGGCATGTCCCGTGACGCGACAGCATCGATCGAGTTGTCGAAGGTGCTTTCGAAGCCGAGGGCCGCCGCGGTCATCTCGGGATCGATCGGAAGCGACGTGCCGCCGCCGGCGCCTGCTCCCAGCGGCGATTCGTCGAGGCGTTTCAGCAGATCCTCGAACCGGGATCGGTCGCGCAGCAACATCCAGGCATACGCCAGCAGATGATGCGCCAGCGGGACCGCCTGGCCCTGTTGGAGGTGGGTGTACGTTGCCACCACCGCGTCGCCGGCATCCTCGGCGGCGTCGGTGAGCGCCAGAGCGAACAGTTCGATCTGCGAGATCCGATCAGCCGCCGTCCGGCGCATGTACAGGCGCAGGTCGAGAGCGATCTGATCGTTGCGGGATCGGCCCGTGTGCAGTTTGCCCGCCAGCGGGCCGATCAGCTCACCGAGGCGGCGCTCCACCGCGGAATGAACGTCCTCGTCGGAATCGAGGAAGACAAAATCTCCGGTGCGGGCTTCGGCAAGCACAGACTCGAGCCCGGCCCGCAGCTCCGGGCCATCGCCGCCTTCGAGCAGGCCGACCTGCTCGAGCATGCCGACGTGGGCGAGGGACCCGGCGAGGTCATCGAGCAGCAGCCGGCGATCGGTCGGATCGACGGTGTAATCCCACAGCACTTCGTCGGGCGCTTCGTCGAAACGGCTGCCCCACAGGCTCATGGGCGGCCTACTCGCCCTCGCCGAGGCGCTTCTCGGCGAAGGTACGCAGCCGGAGCGACTGGAGCCGGATGAAGCCGGTGGCGTCACCCTGGTCGTAAACGTCGTCCTCTTCAAAGGTGACAGTCGCCTCGTCGTAGAGAGAGTCGTCGGAGCGGCGCCCGTCCACGATGACATTCCCCTTGTACAGGGTCAGCCGGGCTTCCCCGTTGACACGCTGCTGGATGTTGTCCATGAATGCCTGGAGCGCCTCCCGCTCGGGGGCGTACCAGAAGCCGTTGTAGACCATCTCGGCGTAGCGCGGCGACAACTCGTCACGGAGGTGCATGACCTCACGATCGAGGGTGATCGACTCAACCGCCCGGTGGGCGTGGTGGAGGATCGTGCCCCCGGGGGTCTCGTAGACCCCGCGGCTCTTCATGCCGACGAAGCGGTTCTCGACAATGTCGATGCGGCCGACCCCGGCAGCACCTCCGAGCTCGTTGAGCCGGGTCAGGAGCGCCGCGGGGTCGAGTCTCGTGCCGTTGATCGAAACCGGGGTGCCCTGCTCGAAGCCGACGGTGACTGTTTCCATGATGTCGGGGGCTTCCCACGGGTCGACCGTGATGTTGAACATGCCTTTCGGCGGCCCCTCCCACGGATCCTCGAGCACGCCGCCCTCGTAGGAGGTATGGAGCAGATTGGCGTCTATCGAGTAGGGCTTGTCGGGAGTGACCGGGACCGGAATGCCGTGCTCTTCTGCGTAGCGAATGCAGTCCGCCCGGCCCGTGAGATCCCATTCTCGCCACGGGGCGATCACCTTGATGTCGGGCTTGAGCGCAAAGGCCGTCAGCTCGAAGCGAACCTGGTCGTTGCCCTTTCCGGTGGCGCCGTGGGAAATGGCGTCGGCACCGAAGCGCTCCGCCGCCTCGACAAGGCCCTTGCCGATGATCGGGCGCGCCAGCGAGGTTCCGAGGAGGTAGTAGCCCTCGTATACAGCATTGGCCCGGAGGGCGGGGAACACGAAATCGGCGACGAACTCGTCGCGCAGGTCCTCGGCTATCGCCTCGACCGCGCCCGTCGCCAGCGCCTTGTCCACCGCTTCGCCGACTTCCTCACCCTGACCAACGTCCGCGGTGTATGCGATCACCTCGGCGCCGTACTCCTCCTGGATCCACCTGAGGATCACCGACGTGTCCAGCCCGCCGCTGTAGGCCAGCACGACCCGCTTGATATCTCTGGCCATCAGCTTGCTCCCATCGATTGCAGTACTTCCACCAAACTGGCTCCGGATACACCTTCGGCGGCAATGACCATGATCGTGTCATCACCGGCCACGGTGCCTATGACGTCGGGGAGTCCGGCACCATCCAAGGCACTTGCGACGAGATGCGCCGCTCCCGGAGCGGTGTGCACCACGGCCAGGTTGCCGGATGCAGCAATGGACTGGGCGAACTCATTCAGCGCTCGCGCCGCCGACTCGATTCCGGGTCTGAAGGCAAAACGGTCGTCAAGGATCTCGTAGTGCAAGCCGTTGTCGTCCGATTTGACGCGGACCGCGCCGAGGGCGTCAAGATCGCGTGACACGGTGGCCTGCGTCACTTCGAAGCCGGCCTCCGCCAACACCTCGGCGAGCTGCTTCTGACTCGTCACGGAACCCTCCGCCAGCAGGCGCCGCATCATCCGGCGCCGGGCATTGCGAGTGTCGCTGGTCGGGCTCACGGCACCGGCTCCGTCTGCTGGGTGATCATCGTGCCGATCCCATCTGCAGTGAAGATCTCGAGAAGCACCGAATGCTGGATCCGGCCGTCGAGGATGTGAACCCGCTCGACGCCGCCCTCGATGGCATCGATGGCACTCTGCAGCTTCGGCAGCATGCCCGCAGACACTCCACCGCTGGCCACCATTGCCTCGAGGTCGGGGACGATCGCCCGCTGAACCAGCGAATCGTGGTCGCCGAGATCCCGGTAGAGCCCTTCCACATCGGTGAGGTAGACGAGTTTGCAAGCGGTGAGAGCAGCCGCCAGCGCCGACGCGGCGGTATCGGCATTCAGGTTGTATGTCTTGCCGTCAGTACCCCGCGCCAGCGGCGCTATCACGGGAACGTATCCCTCCGAGAGCAGGCTGCGAATCAGACCCGGGTTGATCTCGGCGACCTCGCCGACGAAGCCGAGCCGCTCATCCTTGGCCTTGGCCACAAAGAGGTTGCCGTCGTGTCCGCTGATCCCGGTGGCCACGGCACCGTGGGCGTTCATGAGCCGCACGATGTCGGGGTTGATCTCGCCGGCGAGCGTCGATTGGACCACACGAATCGTCTCCGCGTCCGTTACCCGTAGTCCGTCAACCCATTGCGGTTCGATACCGCGCTGACCCATTGCCGCCGAGATGTGGGGACCGCCGCCGTGGACGATCACCGGCTTGATGCCGACGTAGTGCAGCATCGCCACATCGTCGGCAAAGGTCTCTCGGAGGTCCTCGTTGACCATGGCGGAGCCGCCATACTTGATCACAACGATGCTGCCGCGGTACCGCTTGATGAAGGGCAGTGCCTCACTGAATATCGCCGCCTTGCCCATCGAACGCGCGATACGCGTCTTGCGGGCATCCGGGGCGGTGTGGCCGGTGGTCATCAGGAACGCTCCCCGTTGAATCGGACGTACTCGGGTGTCAGGTCGGTCGTCATCACGTGGGCTGCGCCGGGGCCGTCGCCGAGCGATATCGCCACGGTGAAGTCTCCCGTCGCCAGCCGGGCGGCCAGCGCATCCTCATCGCACTCGACCGCGACGCCGCTTCGCGCCACGGCGACGCCGGCGAAATCGATGTCGGCGCCGTCCACCTCTGCGGGCGCGGCCACATTGCCCAGGGCGCCGATGATGCGGCCCCAGTTGGGATCGCCGCCGTAGAACGCGGACCGCACCAGAGCTGAATCGGCGACAGCCCGGCCCAGGTGGCGGGCGGCGAGGTCGTTCGCGGCGCCGGTCACGTGAATCACGACGACCCGGGAAGCGCCCTCGGCGTCGGCGGCCATCTGCTCGGCCAGGTCCCGACATACGGTCGCAACCGCGTCGCGAAGCTCCTCGATGTCGGGGGTCATGCCCGCGGCGCCGGAAGCCAGGAGGACCACGGTGTCGTTGGTGGAGCAGCAGCCATCGATGTTGAGCTCGTGGAAAGAATGGTCGACCGCGTTGCGCAGGACGGACTCGAGTTCCGGTTGACCGGCGACCGCGTCGGTGGTGATTACCGCCAACATCGTCGCCATATCGGGGCGAATCATCCCGGCCCCCTTGGCCATCGCTCCCACCGACCACCCGGCGGACGATTCGTACGAGGCCTGTTTCGGGACGCCGTCCGTGGTCATGATCGCCTGTGCCGCCATGAGGCCGGCAGCCTCCCCTCCGGCCAGTCGATCGGCGGCTGCCTCGATCCCGGCCAGAACCTCTATGCGTGGGAGGGGCGAGCCGATGGTCCCGGTGGAGCACACGAGAACCTGCGACGGGTCGCAGCCCACACGATTCGCGGTGGCCTGGGCCATCATGGCGGCCGTCTCGTCGCCGGCCTGTCCGGTGGCCGCATTGGCTCCACCGGAGTTGAGGACAACCGCTCGCACCGTGGCGGTGGCCGCCAGATGGCGGCGGCTCAACTCCACCGGGGCCGCCGCTGCGGTGTTGACCGTGAACACGGCAGTTCCTTGGGTACCTTCGCCGCCAACCACGAGCGCCACGTCAAGGGCGTCACCGGCCTTGATGCCGGCCGCCACGCCTGCGGAGGTGAATCCCCGGGGACCGGTAACGCTCATGGCATCCAGCCGGCTAGCGGCAGCCCGGACGTCTCCGCCAGGCCGAGCATGAGATTCGCGCACTGCACCGCCTGTCCGGCAGCGCCCTTGAGCAGATTGTCAATGGCGGTGATCACGATCACCCTTCCGGTGTGGTCGTCGACGTGCGGTGACATGATGCAGCGGTTGGAGCCGACGACCCAGCGGCTGGTGGGTGGACCCGATACGACGTCGACAAAAGGTTCGTCGGCGAATGCCTTCTCCAACGTCGCCGTCACGTCCCCGGCGTTTCCGGTGATTGGAGCGGAGCAGGTCGACAGTATGCCGCGCTGCATCGGCACGATATGGGGAGTGAAGGACAGCTTGATTTCGTCGATCGGCAGGCCCGTCCAGGCCGCGATGGCTTGCTCGATCTCGGGACGATGGCGGTGAGTTGTCACCGCGTAGGCCCGCACGCCCTCGTCGATCGCGCCGTAGGTGAGGTCGGCCTTGGCGCCCCGTCCTGCACCGGAGACGCCGGACAGGGCGTCGACGACAAGGCCGGAGGGATCGATCAGGCCGGCGGCTGCCAGTGGCGACATCGCCAGGATGGGCCCCACCGGGTAGCAGCCGGGAATGGCGACCCTGTCTGATCCGGCGATCTCGTGGCGGTTCATCTCCGGGAGGCCATAAGGCCATCGGCCGAGCTGCTCTGGATGCGGATGACCCGATCCGTAGGCGGACTCGTAACGGTCGAGGTCGGAGAGGCGGAAGTCGCTGCCGAGGTCGACGACCTTCACTCCCAGCTCCAGCAACTCCATCGCCGGCCCGGCCGACGTGCCGTGAGGCAGGGCCAGGAACATCAGGTCGACATCGGCCTGCAAGGCGTCCTTCTGAGAGACGAGCAAACGATCACCGCCGGTCAGTTGCGGATGGACCTCCGCGAGGCTCATCCCCGCCGAGGTATGGCCGGCAATCACCTTGAGCGAAACGCCGGGATGGCCGTCGAGCAGACGCAGGACTTCGCCACCGGCATAGCCGGAAGCGCCGATGACACCTACCGCGGGATGCTGAACAGACATAGCCGGTGAATATACGCATAGGCGTATGTTTATGCAAAGTGAACTCGCCCCAATCCGTTCTTGCGGATATCCGCGCAGGATCTGGCGCGGATATCCGCAAGAACGGGAGAGGTCGGTAGCCTCGGGGCCATGCATTCACTGCTGGCGCACGTCGGGGGGCGGACCGACCTGCCGGTGCCGCTCAGCTTCTTCGTCGTCGGGGCCGGCCTTGCCATCGTGGTGTCGTTTGTGGCTCTTAGTGCCGCTTGGCTGGAACCGCGGCTCCAGGGTGATTACGACCGCCGAACCGGTTCGGCGCGCTCGGGCGACATGGTCGCTCGGGTGCTGGCGGCAACCGGAGCTATCGGACTCACCCTCGTCGTGCTCAACGGTCTTCTCGATGGCGAGGAGAGTCCCCACAGCATCGGCGTGGTTCTGGTGTGGATCTTCTTCTGGCTCGTGGTCCCCTTCGCGTCGGTAGCGGTGGGGGGATTGTGGCGCTGGATGAGCCCCTACCGACGGATCGTTCACTTCACCTCGGGCGGCGTCGCCGAACGACCCCAGTTGCTCGAGCGGATCGGAGTCTGGCCGGCGGTTGTCGCCTTTGTTGGCTTCGTATGGCTCGAGCTCGTTTTTCCCGACAACACGATCCCCAGGACGCTGGCAATCGCCGCCGTCGTCTATGGCCTGTACCTGGTCGCCCTCTCCCGCCGGCTGGGGCCGGAAACCGCCCTGCGCACCGGCGCTGCCTTCGAGATGTACACCGCCCTGATCTCGCGGATTGCTCCCGTTGAACTCGTCCCCTCGAAGCAGGGCCCCGCCCAGCTCGAGCGGCGCGGCTGGTTGGTGGGTCTCCCCCACCTGCCCACCCATCCGGGAACGGCGCCATTCATCATCGCGATGATCGGAACGGTCACCTACGACGGAATGGCGGGGGCCGGATGGTGGGCGGACGTGACGGGCGATATCCGCCGCGAGATGTGGTTCGAGACAATCGCCCTTCTCGCCACTTGCCTGGTGATCGGAGCCGCCTACTACGGTGCATCGGGCCTGGCCGCCCGCCTCGCGGGCGCCGGCCAAGCAACCGGCGAGATCGCCGCCAGCTTCGCCCACACACTCGTACCCATCGCCTTCGCCTATGCCTTCGCCCACTACTTCAGCCTGGTCGTGTTCGAAGGCCAGCAGCTACTCCATGTCGCCAGCGACCCCTTCGGTCGGGGCTGGGACCTCTTCGGCACGGCCGACTGGCAGGTAGTGTTCACCCCCAGCCAGCTGTGGATCTGGTACGTACAGGTCATCGTTATCGTGCTCGGCCACATCGCCGGTGTGGTGCTGGCACACGATCGGGCGCTGGCCGTATTCGACTCCGAGGTTGCGGTCCGCACGCAGTATGCGATGCTGGTTCTCATGGTGACACTGACCGGGCTCGGCCTATTCATCCTGGCCGGATAGATGGAGTGGTTAATCGCCCATCAGGGCGGATGGGACGAGATTCTGATGTTCGCCGTGCCGATCGTGATCGCGCTCGGAGCCGTGAAATGGGCCGAGAAGCGAGGCGCCCGGAAGCGCGCCGAATCGGACGACGATCGAAAGGGCTAACTTTCTGTCATGACCACGGATCTCACACCAGCTGAAGCCCGCGTCGACGAGTTGCTCGACCAGCTCCTCGCAGCCAACGACCCACATGGAGATCGGTTCGAGTTCATGGGGGCGCAATTCGATCTGGGTCTCGCCTGGGTCCACTTCCCGGAAGGCCGGGGCGGCCTCGGCCTCTCCCGCCGCCTCCAGAAACGTATCGACGAGCGCCTCGAAGAGGTGACGCCGCACCGTCCATCTTCGTTCCACGTCATTGGGCATGGAATGGGGGCGCCGATGCTCGAGACCCACGGCACCGAGGAGCAAAAGGACCGCTTCCTGCGGCCCCTGTTCACCGGTGAGGAGGTCTGGTGCCAGCTCTTCAGCGAGCCCGGGGCCGGCAGCGACGTGGCCGGGCTGGCAACCCGGGCGATCAGAGACGGAGACGAATGGATCCTCAACGGGCAGAAGGTGTGGACCACGGTCGCCCATGTGTCGAAATGGGGCATGATCGTCGCCCGCACCGATCCCGAAGCTCCCAAGCACCTCGGCATGACGTACTTCCTCATGGACATGGAAGCTGAGGGTGTCGAGATCAAGCCGCTGCGCCAGATCACAGGCGAAGCCGAGTTCAACGAGGTCTTCATGACCGACATGCGGGTTCCCGACTCACGACGCATCGATGCTGTCGGCGCCGGGTGGCGGGTCGCTCTCACTACCTTGATGAACGAGCGGGTCGCCATCGGCGGCACGGTGGCGCCACGAAACAGCGGTCCCATCGGAGAGCTCATCGAGGTGTGGCGGGAGCACGGCGGAGATGCGCACGACCGTGACGAGCTGATGAAGCTCTGGGTGCACGCCGAAGCCGCTCGCCTCACGAACATCAGGGCCAACGAGAACGCCTCGGCTGGCACGCCCGGTCCGGAGGGATCAACCGGCAAGCTGGTCTACGCCGAGCTCAACAAGCAGATCTATCACCTGGCCACCGAGCTGATGGGCCCGGCCGGGATGGGCTATGACACCTACGAGTTCTTCCAGGCCGGATCGACCGAGGAGGTCAGCAGCGACATCCGGCGCCGTTTCCTGCGCGTGCGCGCCAACTCCATCGAGGGCGGGACGTCGGAGATCATGAAGAACATCATCGGTGAACGAGTCCTCGGCCTCCCCGGTGAACCCCGCGTCGACAAGGATCTCCCCTGGAGCCAAGTGCCCAGAGGCTGAACTAGCTGCGCTACTGCTTGTGGGTGACGAAGGCGTCGACGCGGTAGCGGACCTCGAGGATCTCGCCCGGTGGCAATTCCGCTTCGACCCTCTCCAGAACGGCACCGCGCTCCGCATCAGGGAGCACCGCCACGTGGCTGACCGACGCGACCCGATCCAGCATCGCCTGACGGGTCAATGAGACCTCGTGCCAGAACGTGGCGCTCTCCAGCGGGCCGAACCCGACACCGGCCGTCGGCGATGTGCGGTCGTGATCCCGCCACGGTGCCTTCTTTTCGACCACATCGAGGATCGACCACACTCGATCGACCCAGTCCACCGACCTATCTCGCACGTTCCAAATGAGGCCGACTCCTCCGTCTCCTCGCAGCACGCGGTGGAATTCCGCCCAAGCGCGATCGGCGTCGAACCAGTGGAACGCCTGACCGGCCGTAATCGCATCGACGGTGCCACCGGCGAACGGAAGGGCCTCGGCCGTGGCCGACACGAGCTCCGCGCCCGGCGTCAGCGAGCTCAGCATCTCGGCCATAGCCGAAACGGGCTCCACCGCGATGACCCGCGCCCCGCGCCCAGCGAGCGCCCGTGTCAGCTTTCCGGTGCCGGCAGCCACATCGGCCACCACAGCCCCCTTGCGGATCTCGAGTCGCTCACACAGCCACGACACCGCTTCCGCCGGGTAGCCGGGCCGGCCTGCTTCATACCGCTGGGGAGAGGCGGCGAATCCCTGGGCGGCTACCGGATGGATCGGGCCGAGAGCTTCAGCATCACTTGCCATGGCGCGACAGTACCCGTCCGCCGCCGGCCGACGGCATCACGAAGTCCTGAACGCGCTGTCCGCGCATCTTCTAGCCTGTCGTCAGCCGAAGGAAGGAGCAGGTTCATGCAGCGCCGCACCCCGCGCTGGGAGGAGATCAAGCCGCTGGTGAAGATCCGGCCGCCCGGGTTCGGCCCGGAAGCCCGGCTGGCATCGGCCGCCTCGATCTGGGATCTGCGCAAGATCGCCCGTCGCCGTACCCCGCGGGCTCCTTTCGATTACACGGACGGCGGCGCCGAGCAGGAAGTGGCCCTCAACAAGTCCCGTGAGGTCTACCGGCGCCTGGAGTTCAACCCCACCGTGATGCGCGACGTCTCCGCCGCCAACCCGGCCACCACGATCCTCGGCCAACCGTCAGCGCTGCCGCTGGCGCTGTCTCCGACCGGGTTCACCCGCATGATGCAGCACGAAGGCGAGCCCGCAGTTGCACGGGCCGCGCAGCGAGCCGGAGTCACCTATGCACTCTCGACCCTGGGTACGGTCACGCCAGAGGCGCTGGCCGACGCGGCGCCGGGGCTCAATCGCTGGTTCCAGCTCTACTTGTTCAAAGACCGCGACTTCGGCCAGGAGCTGCTCACGCGGGCCCAGGCGTCGGGCTATAGCGCCGTGATTCTCACCGTGGATGCCGCGATCGCCGGCGCCCGGCTGCGCGACGTCCGCAACGGCCTCACCATCCCGCCGTCCCTGACCCTCAAGACGATGTTCGACATGGCTATGCACCCCTCCTGGTGGTACAACCTGCTCACAACCGAACCGCTCGAATTCGCCACCTTCCACAACTTCGACGGCACTGTCGCCGACCTCATCGCATCGGTGTTCGATCCGGCACTCAACTGGTCTGACGTCGACTGGATGCGCGAGCACTGGGACGGCCCGTTGGTGATCAAGGGAATCCAGACGGTTGCCGATGCCGAACGGGCGGTCGATCACGGGGCCGACGCAGTGATTGTCTCCAACCACGGAGGCCGCCAGCTCGATCGGGCCCCCACAACGTTCGAGCTGCTCCCCGACGTTGTGGACGCCGTAGGTGACCGCTGCGAAGTCCACGTCGACGGGGGCATCATGGACGGCGGCGACGTGGTTGCCGCCCTGGCCCAGGGCGCCAAGACCGCGTGGATAGGCCGGGCGTACCTCTACGGGCTGATGGCGGGCGGAGAGCACGGAGTCGACCGGGCGCTCCAGATGTTCTCCGACGGCATCAAGCGCACGATGCAACTCCTCGGGGTTTCTTCGGTCGACGAACTCGAGCGGGCCCACATCAGAACCCGCTAGGTCTAGGCAACACCGTTGACGCCAAAACCAGCTCCTCTAGCGGACTACTGCCACGTAGCTCAGGGTGGCACCCTTGTAGGTGGCGGTGATCTCCCAGCAGCCGCTCTCCTCGGGGTCGATGCCGGCGATCATGAACCACCCGTCCTCGGCGGTGTAGGCGTTGGTGGCGGCGGAGTTGTCGGTGAGGATCGGCTCCGCCCGATCCAGCCGCCGCCATGTGACAAAAACCTCCGGGCGTTCCTCGTCGGCGCCTCCGGGGAAATTGGCGCTCCACCACAAGCTCTTGCGGGGACCGTAGGAGCCGTCCGTTTCCAGCACCGTCCATAGATCCGGCGTCCCGTACCAGACGCCGAAGACGGGTTCCTCGGGATGGGTGTCCGGAACCACCAGCCCCGGCTCCGGCGGCACAGTGACCACACACATCGGACCGGTACCTTCCATGTCGACGGCGCTCAGGGACGACAACGTCGCCCAGGCCTGCCGCCGAACATCATCCGCCACATCGTCCCCGAAGACGGCCAGCAGGTACGAGCCCTGGCCACCCGTTCCCCAGGCACCCCAGTGGACCTCGAGCTCCGGGCGGCCGGCGCACTCATGAGCGTCCGTGGACGAGTCCGCCGCGGGAAACACCTCATCGTTGAAACCCCCCTCGGGCCAGGACGGACTCTCGGGGCCGGCACCCCCGAAGAAGACCGAGAGCAGCACGTCCTGCGGACCCAAGTCCCGGAGCGCGTTCTCGGGCATGTGGGCACACTCAGCCCCGCCGGGGCGCAGAGGGAATGTGGCCACAGTCACCGAAGTCCATCCGAGGTCCGGCATCAGCTCGGAATCGGCGCGATGCCACGAAGGCGGCTGCGCTATCGACCAAACGCGAAATGCCCGGGCCGCACTCGTCGTCGATACGCCTGTCGTGGATGGGATTCCCGTCGTCGCGGGTGGCGGTGCAGGCGTGGTCGATGGGGAAACCGTCGTGCTGGTCGTCGGCTGAGGCGACGTTGCGACGGCGGTGTCGGGCGGGCCGACTGGTGTACCGGCCGGCCACCAGGCAGCCGCCCCGACAATGATCAGCGTCCCGAAAAAGGTGCCGAGCACCGCGGAGCCCGCCGCGCGCCGCCTCCTGGCGGCCCGCACCTCGGCGATGGCCGGAGGGTCAACATGCTGGGCGGCAGCAGCGCGAGCGGAGGTGGCGGCAATTTCGTCGAACTTCATGACTCGATCAATCCCTTGGCGATCAATTGGCGCTCCAGCCGCCGGCGTCCCTGATGCAGGAGGGCTCGCACCGTCCCCTCTGCCGTTGCCATAGCCACCGCGATATCGGCGACCGGTAGGTCCTCGAGGTAGCGCAACGCGATCGCCTGTGCCTGTCTCCGGGGCAGCCGGCGCACCTCATCCCAGAAGGCATCTGCAGCCGGTTCCAGAGTCTCGAGCCGGGGTGAGCCGGCGCTCATCCGCAGGCGGACGGCCGCCTCCGAGCGGAGCCGGCGGAAGCGGGAGTGAGAGAGATTCATTGCAACCCGCCGGACCCAGCCTTCCGGGGACTCCATCCGGCCGACCTGGTCCCAGTCGCGATGAGCCCGGAGAAAGGCTTCCTGCGCCAAATCCTCGGCCACCCAGCGGTTCCCGGTGAGGACACGGATCAAGGCGACCACCGCCCCATATTCCGCGCGGTAGTACGCCTCGAATTGGGCCGGCACCCGGACCGGTTGCTCCGTCCGATCCTCCATCCATCCTCACGCTGCTGAGACGACCTCACACGATACTGACGCACCGGCGGCCGCCTCCGCTTAGACGAATTCGACTTCGTCGACTGCTAACCCGGGTGACTACGGTGCTCCGATCATGACACTCACCGATTACACGACACTCACGCCGCTGTCGGCCCGCGGCGTTGTCCAAGACGCCATCGAGCAGGCCGATCGTCTGATCTCCGGTGTCGTCGCCGTCGCCGGCCCCCGCACATACGAGAACACGCTGGCTCCCGTGGACCGCGCCATCACGATGACGAACGACGCCTACGGTGTCGGCGGATTCATGGCCCAGGTCCATCCCGATGAGGCCATCCGGGCGGCCGGAACCGAAGCTGAGGAGCTCCACAGCAAATGGGCGGCGGGCCTGGCTTTTCGTCGCGACCTCTACGAGGCTGTCGATGGGTACCGCCAGACCGGGGACGCCGCAACTCTCACCGGTGAACGGCGCCGCAACCTCGAGTTCTGGCTGCGCGATTTTCGGCGGGCGGGGCAGGATCTGCCCCGGGCCGATCGGGAACATGTGGAGCACCTCCGCAACCGGCTCATCGAGATCAGCGTTGCTTTCGAGCGCAACCTGGCCGAATGGGAGGACGGCATCGACATGACGCCGGATGAGCTCACCGGCCTGCCGGACGGCTATCTCGAACGCCTCGAGCCCGGACGGCAGGGAGGAACCCGGCGGGTGACGGTCGACTACCCCGACTACGTGCCTTTCATGGACCAGGCGACCGATCGTGAAGCGCGCCGCCGGCTGCAATTCAAGTTCCTCAACCGGGCGGCGGCCGGCAACTCGGAACTCCTGAACGAAGCCGTCGAACTGCGGTGGGAGATGGCGCGCCGACTCGGCTACCCGACATTCGCCGAGTACGCCATGGAAGCCAAGATGGCCGATCCGGCCGCAGTTGCCGACTTCTACACGTCGATGCTGCCGGGCCTCACCGAGTTGGGGCGCGCCGAGCTGGCGACCCTGCAGACGCTGATGGAGCGGGACGGGGTTGCAGACACGCTCCAGCAGTGGGACTGGAGTTACTACGACGCCACGCAGCGCAAGCAGGACTACGGCGTCGACGACAACGAAGTCGCCGACTACTTCCCTCTCGATGCCGTCGTTGCAGGCATGTTCGACATCTGCGGTGACATGTTCGGGATCGACTTCGCCGAGGTTGCCGACCCGAGGGCCTGGCACCCCGACGTCGCCGTATACGCCATCTCGGACCGCTCTTCCGGCGACGTGATTGCGCACTACTACGCCGACCTCCATCCCCGTCCCGGCAAGTTCAGCCACGCCGCGTGCTGGCGCCTGCGGGCAGGAATCGCCACGGACGACGGCTATCGCCACCCGGTGACGGCCGTTGCGGCCAACTTCACCAAGCCGACGGCCGGCTCACCGTCCCTGCTCAAACACGACGAGGCCGTCACTCTCTTTCATGAGTTCGGCCACGTGCTCCACAATGCCCTCACCGAGGCCGCGCTACCCCGCTTCTCCGGAACCCAGACCGAGCGTGACTTCGTCGAGGCTCCATCCCAGATCATGGAGAACTGGATGTGGGAGCCGGAAGTGCTGCAGCGTTTCGCGCGCCACTACCGGACCGGCTCACCCATCCCGAGCGAACTCGTCGACAAGATGGTGGCGGCGCGCGACCAGAACGTAGCCCTCAAGACTCTCCGCCAGGTGTTCTACGGCCACTACGACCTGGCGTTGCACGGTGGAGACGGCCCGACAGACGTCGATAGTGCCTACTACCAACTCGTCGAGATGACGCTCTTCCCACCGCATCCCGATACCCACTTCGGGGCGAGCTTCGGGCACATGGCGAGCGACGGTTATGTCGCCGGCTACTACGGCTACCTGTGGTCGAAGGTGTACGGCGACGACATGTTCTCGGTCTTCGTGGGCGAGGGCGTCCTCAACCCGGCGGTTGGAGCGCGCTACCGCGAGTCCATCCTGGCCAAGGGCGGGACCCGCGACGGCATGGACCTGCTACGGGGATTCCTCGGACGCGATCCGTCACCGGACGCCTTCCTCGAGAAGATCGGGCTGGGCACCGCCGACGGCTAGCGCCCGAGTTCTGGGAACCCGGTTCGCACATCGTGCAGGTGATGTTGCGGGTCGTGGATGAGGTAGCGCGCGAAGGTTTCGACAGTGAAGGAGGCGCCATCGCTGCGGTAGCCGGTACGGCCCCAATCCTTGCCGGACACGGTCTCGAATCGGGACGCCAACCGCTCTCCGGCCGCGGCCAACTCAGCCGCCACGCGAGCAGGATCTGAGTTGGCGTAGTCCTTCTCGATAGCGGTGTCGTCTTGATTCCAGTTGGGATAGTGCGGGCCGTCTTCTGCGAGCATCAGACCGAGGCGGTAGTCGTACAGATCGAAGACATCGCGCACGTGCGCGGCGTATTCGAGCGCCGACCACCGATCCGGCCGCGGTCTCTGTCGCAGGGCCGCGTGGTCGCCGTCCAGAACGGAAAGCCACTCGTCGATGCTGGCGCGAATCAGCGCCGAGATCTCCGTGCGCGCGAAGTCGCGAACCTCGAATTCGCATTCGGCGCAGAGAGTGTTGAGCACCCAGGTCCAGTCCTTGTCGTCTGCAAAGGGTTGCGCTGCCATCACGAGATCCTATCGGCCCGCTACTCGGCGGAGCCCCTGTCGCGATACTCGTCCAGCAGCCGGTAGGCCTCTTCCTCGCTGTACGGACCGTGTTCGATGCGATGCTCCAGGAGCATCTTCATCGCTTTGCCCAGTTCGGGCCCCGGTTCCCATCCGAGATGTGCCATCGCTTGATGCCCATCGATCGGCGGTCGCAGCGAGTCAAGCTCCTCCTGCTGGCGGAGCTCGGCAATCCGCTCCTCGAGTTGGTCGATGCCGCGCTGAATCGCCCGGGCCCGTTTCTCATTGCGGGTTGTCACGTCGCAGCGAACGAGCTCGTTGAGCAGGTCCAGCAGCGGGCCGGCATCCCGTACGTAGCGGCGCACAGCCGAATCGGTCCAGCCCATCTTGAAAGTATGGGGCCGCATGTGGAGAAACACGAGGTCGCCGACGTCCCGGGTCTCCTGGCTGGAGAACCGTAGCTCGCGCATCCGGCGCCGCGCCATCTTGGCGCCAACCACTTCGTGATGGTGGAAGGTGACGCCGCCCGGGGTAAAGGCCCTCGTTGCGGGTTTGCCGATGTCGTGAAGCAAGGCCGCCAGCCGCAGCTCGAGGATCGGGGACGTCTTGGCGACGACTGCGATGGAGTGAGCCAGGACATCCTTGTGCCGCTGCTGCGGGTCCTGCTGGAGCTCGAGCTTGGCCAGCTCCGGAAGGAACTGGTCGGCCAGGCCGGTTTCGATCAGGCCCCAGAGAGCGTCGGCGACGTGCTCGCCGACCAGGAGTTTGCTCAGCTCAACACGAATCCGCTCCGCAGAGATGATCTCGAGGCGTTCGGCCATCGCCGACACCGCTCGCAATGCCTCCTCGGTCGGTGCAAAACCGAGCGTGGATAGAAACCGGAAGAGCCGCAGCATCCGCAGCGGATCGTCGCCGAAGGAAATCTCCGGATCCAGCGGGGTGCGCAGCGTCTTCTGCGCGAGATCAACCACTCCGTCGTACGGATCGAACAGCGCGGCCGAACCCTCGCCGTCGAGACGCAGCGCCATCGCATTGATCGTGAAGTCGCGTCGTCCGAGGTCCTCAGCGATGTCATCGGAATAGGCCACATCCGGCTTGCGGCTGTCTTCGGCATACACCTCGGAGCGGTATGTCGTGATCTCGTGAACGGCGCCGTCACGAATCGCCCCAATCGTCCCGAATCGTTGCCCCACCAGGTACAGATCGTGCGCCCACGGCTCGACTATTTCCTTGATGCGGTCGGGGCGGGCGTCGGTCGTGAAATCGAGATCGTCGATCGGCCGCGCCAGCAACGCATCACGCACGCTGCCACCAACGAGAGCCAGTTCGTGGCCCGCCTCACGAAAGAGGGCCGCCAGCTGACCGGCCGCGGAGTCGGCGCGCAGTAGAGGTTCGAGTCGGGCCGGAATCATGGTCCGAGAGTAGTCGCCTTGATGCACAGCCAATGGAGCTGGAAGCCCCTAGCCACCACTGGAAGGCCCCAGGTATGGTCGACGGTGAAAGGGGGCACAATGGCCTGGTTCGGACTTATCGCACTTGGAGTCGGCATCGTCGCCGTGATCAACCGCTTCTTGGGACGGCGCTACCGGGAGATGTACGGTTCTGCCGGACCCGAATTCAAGGATCCTCCCGTCGCTCCGGACCTCGGATGGCCCGGCGGGCACTGAGCCGGAGGAACCGCTAGTCGAGGCGCCACCGGCTGGCGAGCGCGTCGGCGTATTCGTTCCACAGATAGCCTGAGTGAGCCGCGATCCACTCCAGCTTGAGCTCGGGGCGTGCCCGGCACACCCGATACAGCGGCTCGACGAGGTCGAGGTTCTCAACCGGGCCCGTCTTCCGCTTCCACCCGCGCCGCTCCCAACCGGCGGCCCACTCGTTGATCGTCTGGACAACCAACCGGCTGTCGGTGTAGATGGTGACGCCAACGCCTTCGGGAACCATCTCTGTCGCCTGCAACGCCGCGGTCAGCTCCATGCGGTTGTTCGTCGTGTCCGGATCGTGCCCACTCGCCTCGGCAACCACCTTTCCATCCCGGACGTATACGGCGCCCCATCCGCCGGGGCCCGGGTTGGGGACCGCTCCCCCGTCGGTGAACACGCCGTCGCGCGGACCATCCGAGAATTCGGCGAGGACTTCGTCGGTTGTCAGGATCACGTCGCTGGTGCGTGTTCGCTTCTTCTTCTTGGCGCTACGCGAACTGCGCTTGGCGATTCCCCGATCACGGTCGCGACAGTCCATACATTGGCGCGGAGTCCATCCCGGATACCGGTCGAGAACCGACCGCGGCATGGAGAATTCCTTGTTGCAGTCCTGACAGGTGAAGGTAGCCATTCGGGCGCGACCCTAGTGGCCTATCACGCAGTTGGCGGACAGGTCCATTGGTGCTGGATGCTGCGGCGGCACAAGAGACCGGACACTCGAAACGCGTCGATGGCGACCCCGGGACATTGCCCGATGTCGCCATCGCATGCGGCGCCAGCGATAGGTGCCATCTGGAGGTCGTAGCTTACGCGGTCATCAGACCCGTCGTTTGGACCTGCAGCTTGAAGTCGGTGGGATTGCTCGCATGGACCAGGGCGTCCTGGAAGTTGATCACGCCATCGCGATAGAGCTCCAGGATCGCCTGATCGAAGCTCTGCATGCCGTAATAGGCGCCCTCGGCCACAACTCCGACCAGGGTGTGCGTTTGGGTCGGGTCGATAATGCGTTCTGAAACACGTTCCGTGTTGATGAGCAGCTCCAGGGCCGGGACTCGACCCTGGCCATCGGTCCGCGGAATGAGCCGCTGGCTGAGAACCGCGGTGAGCGTGGACGCAAGCATGAGCCGCACCTGCTGCTGGTGATCTGTCGGGAAGAAGTCGATGATGCGATTGACCGACTCAATGGTGTCGATGGTGTGCAGTGACGACAGCACCAGATGCCCGGTCTCGGCCGCCGTCAACGCGGCTTCCACCGTCGCCCGGTCACGCATCTCACCGATCAGGATCACGTCGGGATCCTGGCGCAGGACGCGCCGCAAGCCCTCGGCGAAGGACTCCGTGTCGACTCCAACTTCACGCTGACTGACGATCGACTTCTTGTCGGGGTGCAGGATCTCGATCGGATCCTCGAGAGTGATGATGTTGGCCCGCCGCGACGAGTTGATATGGTCGAGCATTGCCCCGAGCGTTGTCGACTTCCCCGAACCTGTGGGACCGGTGACGAGGATGAGCCCCCGGTGGTTGTCGCACAGCGTCCCCACCATGTCCGGGAGACCCAATTCGGCAAACTGTTGACTCGCCGGGCTCACAGCGCGAATGACGATGTTGACCGAGCCGCGCTGCCGGTAGCAGTTCACCCGGAAACGACCCAGGCTCGGCTTTCCGAAGGCGAAGTCGGCTTCGTTTGTCTCCTCGAAGGCCACCGCCACCCGCTCGGTGAGGATTTCCTCTGCGTAGCTGGCCGTGTCCTGGGAAGTCAGCGGATCGAGATTGGAGAGATGGAGCTCGCCATCGATACGGAAAGCCGGAGGCGATCCGACCTTCAGATGGAGATCGGAGCCCTTCGTCTCGTGCAGCTTCTGCAGCATCTCGTCTAGTGGTGGCAACGAATTCAATTTCCTCGATCTCCTCTGGTTCCGGACCTCTGACCGAGTCCGATCTGGAGCACGTTTGGCGCTTGATCTGATGGACGTCGCGCAACCGTCGGCAACTAGTGCCGGTCGACTCGACGACTCTCCGTGGTATCGGTCGGCACGGGTTGCGGCTTGACAAGATTCGGTACCCCGGTGTGGCTCCGGGCCCCCAACAGCCCGCTATGGAGTCAGGAAGAGATCAACGGTCTCCGAGGAGAACAGAGTCTCGCAAGGGATGCCGTCGCCGTCGGCGTCCATCCGGGCCGGAGCCCCCTCGGTCATCCAGTACGCGACGGCTCGCCGGTACTCGTCGGGTTCGTCGGGGAGGCCGAGTGCGCGGCACGACAGCCCGGCCGAGAACCCGGCTCCTTCGCTGAGGAACGCGTCGATCTCGGCCCGCGGAAACACCGTCTCGCATGGAATCCCGTTGCGATCGGCATCCATCCGATCCGGGGCGCCCTCACTCACCCAGTAGGCGGCGGCTGTGGAGAAGTCGTAGCCCCGATTGTGGAGATCACGGCAGAACAGCCCCGGCGCCAGGCCGGTCTGAGGAGGTGCCGGCTCGCCACTCAAGAAGGCCTCCTGCCAGCCGGGCCGCGCCGGCGCTTCGCCGTTCTCCAGCATCAGCCGCCACTCAGAGTCGGTGAGCCGCGGGCCGGAGTTCCAGAACTCGTAGTAGGAGTAGACACCGCCGACGGCGACCTGGAAGACGCCGGCGTCGTCCGGCACGAGAACGAAGATCCTGTCGACGAACCCCGTACCCAGCTCGAGCACGCCCCCGGCATTGCTCATGATGTCGGCCACCAGCGCCGCATGGGAATCCGGCCCGGAGTCCGGGCCCAGGTCTAGGTCTGAGGTTCTGAACCAGAAGGTCTCGAGCTGGGCTCCGATCCAGCTGAGCTGGTCATTGTCCTCCGCGCTGATGGGGCGGCCGGCAAGCTCATCATGTGCGATGGAGGCCAGCCACCTGTAGAACTCCTCGAGGTCGTCGAGCAGCTTCACGTACTCCTCGGCGAGCAGATCCCGGCTCATCAGCCCGGAGCGCATCAGCGCGGTCACCGCGGCCAGCCGTTCGAACACCACCGGGTCGGGCTCCACCCAGTGCCGCGGGGGCACCGGTGGCTCTTCCCCGCCACCTTCGGCCACGGCCTGCTTGGTGTAGAGAATCGTGTCGTGCTTGAGCTCCGTGTAGGAACCGAAGCCTGTTTGATGGGACTTGGCGCTCCACTCCGGCGTTTGCATGAAGTCGGGGAACTCAGCTCCTCGCGGCAGCCACATCGGCTCGAGGGCGTACAGCCAGGCGTCGTAGACCGTGCGGCCCCAGTCACCGATGTCGCGGCCGGCAAGCAGCGCCTTCATCGAGTCGAGAGCTTCGTCGTATCCCGGGAAATCGGTCTCCCCGGCCGCATCCTGGATGTCGTACGCCCACTCCGAACCTGCGGCCGCAGCCAGATCCAACGGGGAGGCGGCGTCTCGCTGCGTCACGTTTGGGATGACCAGCTGGTCGTAGATGAACGAATCGATGACGAATCGGCTGCCCATGATGCGCACGGATGCCGCCTCCGGGTTGATCTGGACGGGGCGGGCCGCCACCAGCTCTTCACCGACGGCGGCCACCGCTTCGAGGTCGGCGAAGACCTTGACGTCGTCCCAACCGGTCGAGACCGCCGCATTGACGGCCGCACTCACCTCGAACGGCGTGTAGTCGTCGGCGGCGCCGACCAGGAATGCCGTCGGCTCATAGATACGTTGCCACGAGGCCACCACATCCGGGTCCGCCAACAGTGCCCGGCTGGCGAGGATCCCCATCTGCAGACCTTCCGCCGGGCTATACAGGAAGGCGTTGTTGCCGAGCTGCGACATCGCCCGGAAGAAGCGCTCGAGATCTGAGTTCCGCGTGTAGTGGCCCCGCGGCCGGAACAGCGAGTAGTCGGTTTCCCGGGAAATGAATCCGGTGTCGACGTTGGCGCCGATGGTCGGAGATTGGTCGCGCCCCGAAGCCTCCTGCGCCAGGGTGACCTCCTGGTCGGCCAGCGGGCCGATCGGTCCGACATCTATCTCGGCCAGGGTCGCCGCCGCCTCGAAGAACTGCCGCACCCGATTGGCCGGGCCTTCGAGTGCGGTGCCGGCCAATTCAGACTCCTGGGCGCGCGCCAGTTCGACCAGCCGGGCCAACATGCCTTCGAGAGCCGGAAGCAGAGCCTGCTGCTCGACCTCGCGCAGAATCTTGTCGAAGGCCAGGTGCCACACGTGATAGGCGACATCGGTAGTCACGAACACCGGGTAGCCGGCGTACTCGGCACCCTCGTAGATATGGTGGAAATAGCGGGTGTCGCCCGGGACGATCGTGAAGCCGTGTTCGGTGAGGTTGGGCACAGCGCCGGCCGCGTCGAGAGCCGCCATGATCTGCTCGTGAACAACAACTCCCTGGAGGCTCGCGGGTTGGGGTTCGCGCCCGTAAGGATCACCCGCGGTGAGCACGGGGACTTCTGCGAGAGCGCCGAAGGGGACCGCGACCAAGTCGGCCGGGGTCGCGTTCGGGGGTTCGGTTATCGCCGGCGTTGTGGTTGTGGAAGGCGCGGTGGTGACCGCGGTTGATGTTGACGAGGTCGCCGGAAGCGCGGTGGTGGACGTGACGGCCCCGTCCCCGGATGTACAACTCGCTGCGACGAGACCCAGCACTACGAGAAGAGCCATACGACGAGCCATAACGACCTCCGGTCTCACTCACACCATCACCGCGAACCTACCCCATGAGCGCCGCCGCGCCGCGCCAAAGTTCCCGCAAGTTGCTAGCCGCTGAACGCCATCGCCATCTCGAAGGCGGCATCCAGGCTGGCGTTGTCGTTCGGCAGGTTGCGGGAGGGGCGGACTGCGCCGTCGGTGAGGCCCCAGGCAACGACGTCTGCGAAGTGTTCACCGGCTGCCCGGGACCACTTCTCGTTGCGCCAGGAGTCGGCGTCGCGAATGGACAGGAACTCGTCACGGTCGACATCGGTCAGGAAGTTGTTGTCGTGGGCGTGAGCCAGCTCGTGAATGAGGGTGAAGGTGGCGCCACACTGAAAGACGATGTCCACACCCGCACGCTGGAAGTACACGCCCGCCGGCGGAGTGTCGTCCTCGACAGTCAAGCGGCAGCCGCTCAGATCGTCATGAGTCCAGATCTCCAGCTTCGGCAGTTCGATACCCGCCTCGGCGAAGCGGTCAATGACGTCCTGGGCCTCATGCACCCGGGCGGGGTCGGAGGCGTAGACCCGGATGTCGCCGACATCGACAGTCTCCGGATAGTCGGCAAACCAGGGACGCAACCGGGCGGGGATCTCCCGAGATCCGTGTGAAAGGGCTTCCGGCTCTGTGGAGGCCAAGGGAGCCTCAGGAGCCTCCCCGCCAGGGCTTGGTTGCGGTGGCGCCAGGACCGCGTTCGAGATGATGGTGATTGCCAGGGCCGCAATCGAGATTGCGATGAGTGTGGTTAGAGCCTTCATGGCCCCAACGTGCAATTACCCCGTCAAGGGCCCGCTTCGGCGGCGTCAAGGGAATGTCAAGAACAGTGCTGCGGTGTCAAGGAAGTGCCAGAAACGTTGACAGACATGGGCTTCGGCGACGCGCCGATCTATCGCCTTCTCCACGTCACACCGGGGGGCGTTATGGAGCCACCTCGGCCCGATTCACTACCACCGGCTCGGTCCGCCCGTCTCCATCGACATCGGCACAGCCCGCGGTGCCTCTGCCCGGCAGGTCGGGTGCCGTTGCGAACCCGAAACCGTTCCACACCCACGCCCCCGTCGCCATCACCGTTGAGTCATCGAGAGAGTCGTGAGCTACCGCGATCGACCCGGTGCACACTGCCAGGTCGGCAACCGGCATCGACACAGATCCGGCGACCCATACCTCAGTGAGGTTATCCATCGTATAGACGCCGAGGTGAGCGCTGCGACCAGTGCGGTCCGCCCATTGGGTGTCGGGTCGCAGCCGGGCGTAGTCGGTCTCGGCAAAGGGCCGGCGGAATGAGGCGACGACGTGCCGGGCCCCGGTTCCCGTCACGTCTCCTTCGGCAGCGGCCGTCAGGTCTCCGTGACGGAAGGCCGCGATGGTGGTGTGGCCCGGGTCGTCCAGCCGGTGAGGGCCGACCAGCGACCACCACGCCCCGTCGAGCCACACAGCATCGCCTTCCGGTTGCTCCCACTCGACGAAGCTCACGCGCCGCTCGCCGTGTTCGGTAACGGCGACCCGGTACGCCACGACCCCGGCGGCTCCGGCCAGCACCTCGAGCATCGCCCCTGTGGTACGGCCGGGCCCGGACTGGTCGAAGATGAAGTTGCCCAGTGACGTAGCCACAACCGCGCGGTGGTCGAGTTCGCTCGGGTACACCGGCTGCATCACGTGGGCCCCGTGACCCCAGACAACGTCGGCCCCGGCAGCCACCAATTCCTCGGCGATATCGGCCATCTGCGGATCGTTGGTCGGCAAGTACTCGGAGCCGCCGTGGATCGACACCACCACAATGTCGGACGTCGCCCGCAAGGCGGCAACCGTTGCCGGCCCGGTGGCGCGGTCCCACACCGCCACTCCCGGCTCCTCTCCGGCCGCAGGGGCGACACCGGTGGTATCGAAGGCCAGGAACCCGACAACCAGGCCGGAGATGAGAATCTCAAGCGGAGCCGCCGCCGCGTCGGAGTCGGCCCCGGCCCCAACCGTCCGCAGACCCACCGCCTCGACGGCTGCGATCGTATCGAGGATCCCGGGTGGCCCGGCATCCGCCGCGTGGTTGTTCGGCAGGGACACCACGTCGAAGCCGGCATCGGCCAGGATCGCCGCGGAGTCGGGAGACGCCAGGACCACGTTCTCATTGCGCGACGTGTGGGGCCGGGTTGTGAGGGGCGATTCGAGATTGGCGCCTGCGATGTCGGCGCCTGTCAACAGGTGGCGCACACCGGCAAATACCTCGTCGGGGTTGGAAGCAGCCGAACCGGCAACGCCGCGGCCCAACATGACATCGCCCACAAGCGCTATCCGAACGAGAGACGAGTCGGTCGCCCCGAGTTCAGATCCGCCAGATGACGCGGCAGAAGTAGTCGCCGGGTCGCCTTTCGGCTCCGCCGAGCACGCCGGCAGCGTCGCAGCCAGAACGTAGATGCATGCCAGCCTGACCCCAACGCGTCGCGCTCGAGAAGAGTTCCTCGGCCGCCTCATCGCGGTGTGAGCATCAGGGCTATTGAGGTATGCACGGAGTATCTAGGTAGTAACCAGTCACTCTGGCACCGTGGGAAGTAGCTATTCGAGAGACCGCCTCGGACTGCGAGAGCTGGTGGACGACGGACAACTACAGCCGCCAAAAACGCCCGACAACGTCGGTCGCTCGCTCGAGGTACCAGTCTGTAGAAACGCCGGCCGTAGCCGGGTCGATCGGGTAGTCGGGGTCGAGCCAGCCCTGCACCGTGGCCGCCGCGGCGGCTTCGAGGGCGTCGAGGTCATATCCGCCCTCCAGAAAGACAACGGAACTGCCGGGAGCGACGATCGATGCCAGCTGGTGTGCCATGTAGCCGTAATCGCCTGCCAGCAGCTCGAGGCCGGCCAGGGGGTCATCGGCATGGCCGTCGTATCCCGACGAGATCAGAAGCCAGTCCGGTTCGAATTGGGAGACGACCGGCACCACCAAATCCTCCATGGCTCGCCGGTAGAAGGTGCCGCCCGTCCGGGCAGGCACCGGGATGTTGAGGTTGTGTCCCAGCCCGGCGTCCTTGCCCACGTCCTCGAGAGAACCGGTTCCCGGGTAGATGCCCTGCTGGTGAATCGACACGTACAGCACGTCCGGATCCGAGTAGAACGAAGCCTGGGTGCCGTTTCCGTGGTGAACGTCCCAGTCGACGATCGCGACGCGGGAGCCCTGTGCCCGCAGATGCGCCGCGGTCACCGCGACGTTGTTGAACAAGCAGAATCCCATCGCCCGGTTGTGCGTCGCGTGATGGCCTGGAGGACGCATCGCGACGTAGCCGAGGTCCGCCGCTCCGGCCGCCATGGCGTCACACACCGCAGGGCCGGCCGCCGCGGCGCGCAAGGCGGCCTCCCATGACGCGCTGACGGCCGCCGTGTCGGCGTCAATTGCGCCCCCTCCGGCGGCACAGAACTGCTCGAGGGCACCCACGTAGGAGGGATCGTGAATTGTGGTCAGCAGTTCGATGGGAGCCGGCTCCGGCGACAGGTGATCGACCAGGGAGCCGCTGTTCATGATGCCGCGGACCACTGCCTCGATTCGGGCCGGCCTTTCCGGATGGCCGATTCCGGTGTCGTGGTGCATCGACGAATCGTGGGTGGCTAGTAGCAGCTTCACGAGACCATGATTACACGTCGAACGGCGGAGACCCCTCAGAATGGGGTTAGCCTTCTCCCCGATGGCACTCACCGAAAGCCCGTTCAAGATCATGCACCGGGGCGAATGGCCCGGGCCCATGACCTTTCGACGCGGTTGGGCGCGGGCCGACGCCCGGCCGTGGAACGACAGCGAAGTCACTGCTTCTCTGCGGCTGTTGCGCGGCGGCGGTGGCTTTCTCCAGGCGTGCACCGACCGCCTCACCGACATGGGCGCCCCGTCTGTGCTCTCACCCCCGCTGCCATCGAGTTCCCACTCCCCCTGGCTCGAGGCCGGCTATGAGCCTTACCTCGACCTGGCATTGATGCGCCTCGAACTGACCGACCAGCCGAAGTGCCCCAACCACCTTGTGGTCGATGGCTCCGACATTCCCATGTCGTGTCTGCTGTCAATCGACGCGGCGGCATTCACCGTGTTCTGGAGGTTCGATGAGAACGGGATGAGCGAGGCGCTCCAGGCAACGGGCGACTCCGACACGCTGATAATCCGCGATGCCGATGGCGGCGCTGCCGGGTTCGCCATCGTGGGTTATGGAAGCGCGGTTGCCTATTTGCAGCGCGTCGCCGTCCACCCCAAGTGGCAAGGCCAGGGTATGGGACGTTCACTGGTCAGAGCCGCCGCCCGCCGGGCTCGCAAGAGCGGCGCCAAGATCATGCTGCTCAACACCCAGTACGACAACAACCCGGCCATTCGCCTCTACGAGGACGAAGGGTTCAGCGTGCTGCCCGAGCCCCTGAGCCTGCTCCGCTTCGACGCCTGATCGATCGGTCCCGGGGCCACCGCTCGCGGCATTCCCCCCTAACCTCAACCCCGGACAACGGAGGATGCAGTGGCCCCTCGGCTTCCCGAGCGCTACCAGACCCAGGTACGGCTCGGCAGGGACAACGACGTAGAAGAGTGGTTGGCGACCGACCGTACGCTCGATCGTCCCGTTCTGGTCCGGATCCTCAGCAGCGAGGCCTCGGCGACTCGCCGCAACACTTTCCTCGAGCGGAATCGCCTGGCCGCTTCGGTGCCCCACCAGCATCTCGTCGATGTGTTTGCCGTCGGAGACGACGAGAGCACCTACGCCATCCTCGAGTGGAACGGCGGCGTCTCGATTCGGGACAGGCTGGCGGCCCAGGAGACCTTGCCGGTGGCCGAGTTCCTCCCCAACGCCGCCGGCCTGGCCGATGGGCTCGCCGCCCTGCATGGGGACGGGGTGATCCACGGTGCCATCGATCCCGGAGCGATTCAGTTCTCGGCGGCCCATCCGGCCAAGCTCGGCGCTTTCGGTCGACCCGGCCGATGGACAACACCCCAGCAGGACACCGCGGCGCTGGCCACGGCATTGCGCGCCTCACTCACCGGCAGCGAATCTCCCGGAATCCGGGCCTCGCAGGTGGCGGAGGGACTGCCCCGGGCCGTCGATACCGCGCTGGATTCGGCCGAGCAGGGTCACTTCAGCTCGGCAGATTTGGCGGCTGCGCTGCGGGCAATTCCCACAGCCCCGGCCACATCGGAGACCCGCGACTGGTCGTGGGGATGGCTGATACCGGCAGTGGTGCTCATCGCGGCAGCATTGGCGGTTGCCACAGCCGGGCTTGCTCTCGATACCGATCCGGACTCGCCCTTCCTCTTTCCCGCCACCCCGTCGCCAACGACAACCACCACTTCGGTCGCGCCATCCGCGCCCCAGGACCGCGCCACAACCACGGTGGCTCCCATCTCCGGCGATGAAGTCGTCCTGGCTGCCACCACGTTTGTGCTCGACCCGGACGGGGACGGCGCCGAGCATGACAGGGAGCTGCCGTTTCTCACCGACGGGGACGATGCCACTGCCTGGCGAACCGAGAGCTACTTCGCACCACTGCCGCTCCTGAAACCCGGAGTCGGCATCGTATTCAACGTCGCCGGCAATCCGGCAACCGTCGACGTCAACGGCAGCGCCGGCACCGGCTACACGGTGGCGTGGGCGGCCTCCGCCGAGTCGCCGCGCACCGGCTACGAGGACATCGCCACCGGAGAGCTTCGCGAGGAGACGACCCGGGTGCAGCTCACCGGAAAGGACGGTGGAGTCTGGCTGCTGTGGTTCACCGACCTGCCCGAACAGGAGGAGGGGGTGTACTACACCGTCATCAGCGAAGTTGTGTTCCGTTCGTGACAGTTGGTGACCAACGCGCCAGAATCAGCGGCAGATGACATACCGTGCGGCTGAAGACGTCGACCTCATCGGGAGGTATCTGCGGGGAGACCTCGGAGCCTTCGACGAGCTGATGCGCGCTCATCAGGACCGGGTCTTCGGCATCTGCCTGCGGATGCTGCGCGATCGCGAAGCCGCCCTCGATGTCACCCAGGAGACGTTTCTCACGGTCTTTCGCAAGGCGGATCGTTACCGGGAGGAAGCCGCCTTCAGCACCTGGCTGTACCGGGTAACTGTGAACACGTGCTACGACCATCTGCGGCGGACCAAGCGCCGCCAGGCGGACGCTCTGCCCGAGGGGATGGATCCGGCCGACCCCCGCGCCGGCGATCCATTGCTTGCGGCGGAACTGCGCCCCGATGTCGAGGACGCCCTCGAACAGATCCCTCAGGATTTCCGCAGTGCCAT
Organism: uncultured Acidimicrobiaceae bacterium; assembly: GCA_947258375.1. Taxonomy (GTDB): domain Bacteria; phylum Actinomycetota; class Acidimicrobiia; order Spongiisociales; family UBA5794; genus JAHEJX01. Next base: position 76,819 of record CAMYIJ010000010.1, on the reverse strand, counting down.
CATCCTGGTTGATCTCCAGGGGCTGGCCATCGATCAAGCGGCGGAGGTGCTCGGTGTTCCCTCGGGAACCATCAAGTCACGGGTCCACCGCGGCAGGCGCCTCCTTGCCGAGATTCTCGGGAACCACAGAGACCCTTCGCGACATCTCATAGATGAAAGCCAAACTGAGCCCAGCCCACTGCGGGCCACCGACGATCCCCATCCGGGAACCAACTGAAATGCACAACCACGACTACGAACTCATCATGGCGCTCGCCGAGGGCTCTCTCGATCCCGCGGCAGAAGCCTCCGCCCGCGCCGAGGTCGAGGCGTGCCCGGAGTGCGCTCAGGACCTCGAGCTGCAGATCGCCGGATTCGAGGCGCTGCAGGCACTGCCGCAAGCCGGCCTCACCGAGTTGGAGTCCGCCCGCCTCCACCGCGATCTTCGGCGGGAGCTCGGTATCACGAAGCATGAAGCCCGGCCGCCGGCCGCGCGCAGCCGCCTACCACTGGCGGCGCTGGGGACCGCGGCTGCGGTGCTCGTCGCCGTCGTCCTCGTGGGTCCCGGGCTCAACCTCATCGGCGGCGCCGACAGCAGTTCCGACACAACGTCTGTTGTCGCCGCCACTGAAGCGGCAGCGGCCACAACCGCGGCCCCCGCCTTGGGTGCCGGCACGGATGAGGCTCGAGAGGGCCTATCGTCCCCCGATGCTGTCGCCGATGCCGAACAGGCACCCACAGCGGCGCCGACAACCGCGGCACCGGCTGCCACCATTGTGACCACAACCGCCCCGCCCTTGCTCGACTCCGACCGGTTCGCGTACTTCATGAAGGACGTCGACCTCGAAGCGCTCCGTGAAGAAATGACGTCCTTCTCCTTCGAGGAGGACGCCGCCAGATCCGAGGCGCTCAGGATGGCGGGCGATTCGATCCTCGAGGAGGACCTCGGGGCCGCGGAAGCTTGCATCGCGCTCACGCTGACGTCAGAAGACAACTTCCTCGAAGGCTTCCAGCTGGCCCGGACGCAGTATGACGGCCGCGAGGTGCTCCTGATCGTGTACCTCGCCGAAGATCTCGAGGAGTCGGCACTCATCGCCCACGCCGCCGACAACTGTGAGGAACTCGACAGAGCCGGGCCGTAGCTCCCTGCCGGGCAGCCTGCTGAACGCCACCCGCGGCTGACTAACCTCAGGGTATGGAAGATTTCCCTGTCAAGATCGCCGACCTGCTCGAGGCGGCGGCAACTCGTGTCCGCTCACTAACCGTTGAACGTGTCGCCGGATGGGCCCGCTGGACGGCCGTCGGCGTGGTCGTCGCCCTGCTGGGTCTCGTAATGGCGATATTCGTGATTGTCGCCTTGTTCCGGCTTCTCGCCGGCCTGGTCACCACCGAAGGCGCCTACGCCATCCTGGGGGCGATATTCGTCTTCGCCGGAATTTTCCTGTGGCGCCAGCGGTTGCCAGCTCCCGGTGATCAGATCGCGACAGAGCAAAGGGAGCTGTAGGGAATGGCTGAAAAGGTTCTCATCATTGGATCGGGCCCGGCGGGTCTGACCGCGGCAATCTACGCGGCCCGCGCCGATCTCGAGCCGTTGATGATCGAAGGCTTCGAGCGGGGCGGCCAGTTGATGATCACGACCGATGTCGAGAACTACCCCGGATTTCCCGATGGTGTTATGGGCCCCGACTTGATGGAGCAATTCCGGAAGCAGGCGGAACGATTCGGGACTCGTATGGTCAGTTCGAACGTCACCCGTGTCGATTTCTCGGAGCGGCCCTTCCGGGCATGGGTTGATGATGACGAGTACCAGGCAGATGCCGTGATCATCTCGACCGGCGCCTCTGCCCGATGGTTGGGGATCCCCGGCGAGGAACGGCTGCGCGGCTATGGCGTGTCGGCGTGTGCAACGTGCGACGGGTTCTTCTTCCGGGATCGCGAGATACTGGTCATCGGCGGCGGCGACAGCGCCATGGAGGAAGCCCTGTTCCTCACCAAGTTCGCCTCGAAGGTCACCGTCGTCCATCGCCGCGACGAGTTCCGCGCTTCGAAGATCATGGCGCAACGTGTCCTCGATCACGACAAGATCGAAGTCCTCTGGGATACCGTTCCCGAAGAGGTCCTAGGCGATACCGCGGTCACGGCAGTGAAGCTCCGCAACGTCAAGACGGACGAAGTCCACGAGATCGCGGCCGAAGGGTTCTTCGTCGCCATCGGGCACGACCCCAATACGGCGATCTTCAAGGGCCAGGTCGACCTCGATGAAGCGGGCTATGTGATTGCCGACGGCACCAGGACATCCGTCGAGGGTGTCTTCGCCGGCGGCGACGTCGTCGACAAGGTGTACCGGCAGGCCATCACCGCGGCCGGCATGGGCTGTGCCGCTGCCCTCGACGCCGAGAGGTGGCTCGAGGAGCAAGAGGGTTAGCGCCGCGAAATCCGGCAGCCAATTGGAATGAGCCGGCGCCGGAGTTCGTTTACTCTTGTGGTAATTGCACAGAACCCGGCGCGAAACACCGGATTGCCGGTCGTCCGAGCCGTCAACGCACAAGTTTTGAACTAGAACCGAAGGAGCCTCCATGGGTGACAACACAGTCGAAGCGACCGATCAGAACTTCACGGAGATCGTGGGGAGCAGCACTCCGACCCTCGTCGATTTCTGGGCTGAGTGGTGCGGCCCGTGCAAGATGATGAACGGTCCTCTCGAGGAGCTGGCCGGAGAGAAGTCGGGGAAGCTGACCGTCGCCAAGCTGAATGTCGACGAAAACCAGCAGACGGCCATGAGCTTCGAAGTCATGGGCATCCCCACAATGATCATCTTCCAGGACGGTGTCGAGAAGACCCGTCTCGTCGGCGCCAAGTCCAAGGCTCAACTCGAGGAAGCCATCTCCGAGTTCGTCTGAGCGCAGGCGCGGCCGAGCATGCCTCGGTCAAAATCCTGATTTGACCGAGGCATGTGTCCTGATGTGACCGGGGCTCAGATCCCGATTTGGTCGAACTCCGATTACCGTTGTTTTTGTGAGGCTCTACCGACGCGGCGACGAGGGCGAACCGGTCCGGGATATCCAGGGCAGGCTCAAAGCTCTCTCCTTTGACTCCGGCGATGACGAGTCGGCAACCTATGGTGAGGAGACCGAACGTGCCGTGCGTCAGTTCCAGGAGTCCCGTGGTTTGCCGGCCGACGGCATCGTCGGTCCCGACACGTGGCGATCACTTGTAGCTGCGGGATACACGCTGGGCGATCGTCTCCTCTACCACCGGGTGCCGATGATGCGCGGCGACGACGTCGCCGAGTTGCAGCGGCGCCTCAACTCTCTCGGGTTCGACAGCGGCAAGGTGGACGGGATCTTTGGGCCGGATACCTTACGCGCTCTCCTCGACTTTCAGGCGAATCGGCGAATGCCGGAGGACGGCATGGCGGGGCGAGCGGCAGCCGAGGAGTTGAACTTGATGGCCCGTGCCACCCAAAAGCACGGCCGTGACAGCGTTCGCGAACACCAGTGGATCAGGGAGTTGCCTCACTACGTCGCCGGCCAACGGGTGTACGTCGACGCCTTCTGCCGCCGCCCCGACGAGCGCGATGCCGCGTGGGAGGCGGCCCTCACCTTCGGCTCGATCATCCAGGATCTCGGGGCTCACGTCGGCATGTCACGCAGCGCCGACACCGAGCCGCCGGAGCGGGTTCGCGCTCTCCGCGCCAACCGGTTCGGGGCAGATCTCGTTGTGTCCTTTGCTCTGCCGCATGAGGGGGAAACCGCGGTCTTCTACTTCGCGTCCGCCCACTCGAACTCTCACGCCGGCCAGATCATGGCCAAAGCAGTGGCCGAGGAACTCCACCTATCGACGGCAGGGCGAGCCATCCCGATGCTGAAGAACACCCGCTCCCCCGCCATAGTCGTCGCTGTCGAGCCGCTCGGCGCCCAGGTCGGAGGGCAGGCGGCCCAGGGCATCATCAACCTCTTCGCGGATCCGGGCGACTAGGGGGACTCCTGGCGAATTCTGGAAAGATGTTCCGGTGATCGCTGCTGCGTGGCCCCCGCAGGACAGCACGGAGGATGCCCGGCACAGGAGCGCCCTCCTGTCGCTTCCGGACGCGTCGCAACCCTTCCGACGCTGAAGGAATCAACAGATAACACGATGGCACCGGTTGCCGGAAGGGGGGGCCGCACCTAACCCAGGAGCGTCTTGTAGATCCGCTCGAGATCATCGAGGTCGGCGAACCTCACCGAGATGCGGCCCCCTTTGCGGCCGTATGCGATGTCGACATTGGCCGCGAGGTGTTCGGTAAGGCGCTCTTCCAGTTCGATGATGGCCGCCGGCCGCGGGGTACGCGACCCGATCGAGCTGCCTTCTCGCTCCGGTTTCACGTTACGGGCCCGTACCGCATCTTCAACCTGGCGCACACTCCAGCCGTCGGCAACAGCGCGGTTGGCTATGTGTACGGAGTAGGCGGTGTCCTCGAGCCCGAGCAGGGCCCTGGCATGGCCGGCGCTCAAGTCGCCGCTCTTGAGCAGCGCCTGGATGTCCGGTGGCAACTGGAGCAGCCGGATCGTATTGGTCACCGCGCTGCGGCTCTTGCCCACCGCCTGCCCGATGGCCTCATGTGTCATGGCATATTTTCCCAGAAGCTGATCGTACGCAGCTGCCTCTTCGAGCGGAGACAGCTCCTCGCGTTGCACGTTCTCGATCAGCGCCTCGGTGAGGCTCGACTCGTCGTCCCCCTCACGAATGACGGCTGGAATCTCGGTCAGGCCGGCCAGGCGGGCGGCGCGGCAGCGACGCTCCCCCGCCACCAGGATGTAGTTCTCGCCGTCGGCGCGGACAACGATCGGCTGCAGCACGCCAACGCTGCGGATCGAAGCCGCCATCCCCTCTAGTCCGGCATCGTCGAAGTGGGACCGTGGCTGCTGCGGATTCGGGAACACGCTGTCGAGTTGAATGACGGCGTATCCCGCCGAGGGATGTGTCGTCGGTATCAGTGCCTCGAGACCTCGCCCGAGCCCGCTTTTACGTCCGGCCATGACGCCTCCTGTATTCTCGTGCCAGTTCTCGGTAGGCAATGGCGCCCCGCGACATCGGATCGAATGCCTCGATGGGTTCACCGTACGAAGGTGCTTCGGACAAGCGAACTGTCCGCGGGACGACAGTTCGGTAGGTGGTCTCGCCGAAGTGCTCCCGCACCTGCTCGACGACGTCAGAGGACAATGTCGTCCTCCCGTCATACATCGTCAGAACCACGCCTTCAACTTCAAGCTGAGGGTTTAGGTTCTGCTGCACGAGCTTCACGTTGCGAATCAGCTGCGAAACGCCCTCGAGCGCGTAGTACTCGCACTGGATTGGGATCATCACCTCGTCGGCCGCGGCTAACCCGTTGACGGTCAGCAGACCCAACGACGGTGGGCAGTCGATGAGGATCACGTCATAGTCCTCCCGGGCCTCTTTGAGCGCATTGGCCAAACGCATCTCTCGCGAGAACAGTGAAACCAGCTCTATTTCGGCGCCTGCCAACTCGATAGTTGCCGGAACAAGGAACAGGTCGCGCACGCTGGTGGGCTCTACCACGTCCTCAATGGCGGTGTCTTCGATCAGGAGATCGTAGGTGGACCGATCGATGGTTGTGCGGTCGATACCGAGTCCCGAGGAGGTGTTTCCCTGGGGATCGAGGTCAACGAGAAGAACCCTGTCCCCTTGCATGGCAAGGGATGCGCCCAGATTGATGGTCGTCGTCGACTTGCCGACACCACCCTTCTGGTTGGCGATGGCGGTAACGGTGGCCGTCCCGGCCGCGGCTACGTCGGCGGAAGAACTCTCAGCAGAAGTCATGCCGAGAGCATAGCCACCCTCACCGGGATAGCGATACCTTCGCCAGCCAGGCCGCTTCGCCCAGCACGTCTGGCGGCACTCGCAGGATCTCGAAGTCGCCGGACCGTGGCGGATCCGACACGCCATAGGAACCTCCAAGCACGGCCAAGGTTCCTTCCGGCAGGAGCCTGCGGAGCTCACCGGCGAAGGCTGCGGGTGTCGCGACTGCTCTCGACACCGCGGTGTCGTGTGGGAGTGTCACCCGCTGATAGTCCCTCTGGACAACCTCGACGTTGCTCAGTTCGAGTATTCGCACAGCTCTCTCCGCCAGGTGGCAGCGCCGTTCCGACCGATCGAGAAGGGTGAAGCCGACCTCCGGAAGCGCTATCGCCAGGGGAATCCCCGGCAGACCTACACCCGAACCCACGTCCACAACCGCCCTGGGGCGCCGTAGGCCCACCATAAAGGTCAGCGAGTCGGCAATATGTCGGCTCCACAGCCGGTTGGCCTCACCGGGCCCGATTCCCCCGGCGTCCGTCGCCTCGGTCGCCAACCAGGAATGGAACGTAGTCAGAAGATCGAGCACTCCCCGACGATCTTGGCTGTAGTGCAGCCAGTCGAGGACCTTGTGAACCCGTTGCCCATCAACGGGTTCTTCCTCTGTACGGTTCGGTGTCATCCGGGCTATCGTAGCGCCGTAGCAGGGTCATCGAAGGCGTCAGGCCCCGCCTGTTCCGATGTTTCACGTGAAGCATCCGGGCTGGCGAGGCCCCCTGACACGCCCCGGGTTGCCACACGAATCAGAAAAGGGGCCCTGAGGCCCCTTTTCGCCCTGTCGTGGGTAGCCGCTACTCGGGAGCGACCACGACTGAGCGGTTCGGATCCTCACCCTCGGAGTAGGAGCGCACGCCATCGATCTCGCCGATGGCGTCATGAACGACCTTCCGATCGGCCGGATTCATCGGTTCAAGCATAACTTCACCGCCGTCGGCCAGGACCTTCTCGGCCAGGCGGCCGGCATAGATCTGCAACGCTTCCCGCCGCCTGGCGGCGTAGCCGGCGATGTCGATGCGCATGCGCGGCGCACCGTAGGTCTTACGTTGAATCACGGTCCTGGTCAGTTCCAACACTGAGTGCAGGATCACGCCACGATTACCAACCAGGGCTTCGGTGTCCCCGTCGATGTCGAGGTAGAGCACTTCGTCGTCAATTCGACTCGTCACATCGCCGTCGAGGCCAAATGACCCCACCAGGCCCTCCAAGAACTCCACGGCCACCGTGGCTTGCTCCTCGATGCTCGCCTTCGGCTCGTTGTCTCGGCCTTTGTTTTCGGTCACGGCTGCCTCCTGCGACGGGCGTTTACTCTTGGAGTTTGGCTTGTTGGTGGGCCTGGTTTGACGTTCCTGCGATCCCTCACGCTGTTTCGAAGACCGGGGCTTCGTGCCGCGGCTGTCGGGGGAACCCTTACCCTTAGACTGCTTCTGGTTCGAGCGCGATCGCCCGGAACCGTTGCTACCGCTGGGCTTTCCCGAGCGTTCGGAGTTGGCCACCTTCTCGGGTTTCCGAGCGCCCTCCCCCGAATTGCCCTTAGAGTCACCCTTGCCGGAGCGCCCTCGACGGCGCCGGCGGCGCGGCTTCTGCGTGACCTTGACAAGGGCCATTTGAGAGCCCAGGCCGAGAAAACCCTTCTTCGGTTCGCGGAGAACTTCGACACTCACCTGCTCGGGCGATGTCAAGCCAAGGGCCTCCAGGGCAGCCTGCACGGCGGCTTCAACACTCTCGCCTTCGGCTTCCAACCACTCGTCCATTGTCGTTACTTCCTTCTGCGCCGGTTGCGCTTCTTCTTGCTCGCGTTCGGCGACGGGCCGCTCGAGATCGGTTTGGGGTCAACTTCCGCGACTGAAGCTTCAGTTGAGACTTGCGCGGATCCTGCGCTGTCCAGGCCCAGTGTGTACGCCTGCTGACCAACACGGAAGATGTTTGAGGTTGCGAAGTACAGAACCAGGCCGGTCGGGAAGTTCCAGGAGAAGACGCCGAACAGCACCGGGAGGAACCGCATCGCCGTCTGCATACTCTGCTGCTGTTGGGTTTGGGTGCCAGGATCGTCCTTGCGGCGCCTCATCGTCTGCATGCTCTGGTAGTAGCCGGCGGCCACAACAACGAGAATCAAGAGCAGGTAGGGGATGAGTTGAACGAAGCCCCCGCTCGCCGCCTCGCTTGGCCTGATCGACAGATTCATCCCCAGGAAGATGGGGTCTCCGGCCAACAGATCCTTGGCCAGATCGTTGGGAATGGGCTTCCCCGACCGGAGGCCTTCCTCTGAGACCCGCAGCACCGTAAACAAGGCGAACCAGATCGGCATCTGCACGATCATTGGCAGACAGCCGGCAGCCGGGTTTACACCACGCTCCTGGTAGAGCTCCATCAGCTTGGCGTTCAGCTCCTGGCGATCTTCCTTGTACTCCTTCTGGAGCTTCTTGACCTCCGGCTGAATTTCCTGCATCGCCTTCATCGACCGGGTCTGCTTCACGGTCAGCGGGAACATCAGCAGGCTGACGGCAAGCGTCAACATGATGATGGCAACCCCGTAGCGCGCTGAGCCCAGACCCGCAGGGACTATCGAATAGAAGAAGTTGAGAACACTTCCCAGGCCGCCTGTTAATATATCCCAACCTGGCATTATTTGCTTCCTTCGTGGTAGGCGCGGTGCGGGGCGAGATCAGGAACCGGGTCATTCCCGCCTTCCCGGAAGGGGTGACAGCGGCCAATCCGCTTGGTGGCCATCCAGCCGCCGCGTAAGGAACCGTGTTTGGTAATTGCTTCCAGGGCATAGGCGGAGCAGGTGGGGTTGTAGCGGCAGTTCTGTCCGAAGAGAGGGGAGATGTACCGGCGATAGCCCCCGATGATACGGGTGAGCCACCACGCGCCGTGATACGGCCGCAAGGCTGAGCCCGGCTCGTCCATCAGCGTTTCCGTCATTACCTCTCCTGCTCCAATGCGTCAGGCGACGCTTCTGGCGTCGACCGCGTTGCCGCAGTCAACCACTCGACGAGACTCTGGAAAGGCGCATCCACTGCGCCTCGCCGGGCAATGACCACATAGGTCAACCCGTCTCGCAGGCGCATTCGGGCCATCGCAGCGCGCAGCCGTCGTTTGGCGCGATTACGCCTAACCGCATTCCCGACCCCCTTGCCCGCCACAAAGGCGACACGGGGCGGCCCCGGAGAACCCTTCGAGACAAGCACAACAACTGCTCCGACGGCACGACGATGGCCTCGAAAAGCGGCAGCAAAGCTGTTACGGCCACGTAGCGAAACGTAATTCCGTCCGCTACGCGGTGAGGCGCTGGCGCCCTTTTTCACGGCGGCGCCTTACGATGGCGCGTCCAGAGCGCGTCCGCATGCGAGAACGGAATCCGTGCTTGCGCTTACGGCGTCGTACGTTCGGTTGGTATGTACGCTTCATCGAGAAGAGGTTCCTGGGGAAGTCGCGGTTCGAGGCGCAAGGTTACGGACGTCCCGAAACGTTGTCAAAGCTGGGAGAGGTAGCCGCAGCCCTCTCCCGGGTGCACCGCGAAAACTAGATCACGCTCGCGAAACAATAATCATGGCGGTTTTTCGCAGAAATGAGCCTCCTCCGGAGAATCCGAGTGGGCCACCACATCGCTCAAGTCCTTACATAGCAACGAGTTCCGGGCTACCGGAATTGTGACCAAAGCGTGAATAGTGCCGGATTTGTCGTTCTTGATAGGTCCGGCAGGGACTCATACACTCGCCAATCGCTGTAGGTGGGCCGAAGCGCCAACTTCCCCAGTGGAAGAATTGCCAGCAACAGAACAGATTATTCGGCTCGGCCGGCACCCCAGGCCGGAGAGCCAAGGATTCTCCACACCATGTGGATAGGTGTGTGGATTCCTATAGATGGCAAGGCATTCGGAACGGTCCGACTCGCTTGCCAGGAGAGGAATTGAAGTCGGCAGTGGAAGCTCAATGGTCGACATCGCTCTGGGAGGAATTCCAGAATCGCCTTCAAGACAGAGTGCCCCCCGTGGCCTGGCAAACGTGGATAGAGCCTCTCCAACCGTCCGTCGACAACGAGACGCTCTCGCTACACGCCCCGTCGGATTTTCACCGCCGCTGGGTGGTTGATCGTTATCTCGGAGCGATCGAGCAGACCGCGCAGGCCGTCTTCGGAGAGCAGATATGCGTGGCCCTCTCGGCCGCTGAGGAGGCTGAGTCCGACGAGATCGCGGTCACCGTCGACGACCGCGTCGGAACCGGCACCCCGGACACACTGCCGCCGCTGACACAGGACTACGACTCGCAACTGATCCCCAAGTACACGTTCGACAACTTCGTTGTGGGGCCCTCGAATCGTTTTGCCAACGCCGCGGCAATGGCCGTAGGGGATGTGGCTTCGAGTCACTACAACCCTCTCTTCATATATGGGCCGGCCGGGCTCGGCAAGACACACCTGCTTCACGCCGTGGGCCATCACCGCAAAGAGATCGCTCCCGCCACCACGGTGCGCTACGTGTCCTCGGAGCAGTTCTTCAACGAGTTCATCAACGGGATCCGCCGTAAGAGGATGGATGAATTCAAAGCGCGCTACCGCTCGATCGACGTCCTGCTGGTCGACGATGTGCAATTCTTCGAAGGCAAGGAGCAGATCCTCGAGGAGTTCTTCCATACTTTCAACCACCTCTACGGCGCCGGCAAGCAGATCGTCATCAGCTCGGACCGCCATCCCAAGCACCTCTCCACCCTCGAGGACCGGATCCGCAGCCGCTTCGAATGGGGACTCGTCACCGACATCCAACCTCCCGACGTCGAAACCCGCCTCGCGATTCTCCGCAAGAACGCCGAGTTCGCGCCCCGCCCCGTGCCGGCCGACGTTCTGCAGTTCATTGCGGAAAACGTGTCGGACAACATCCGTGAGCTCGAGGGGGCGCTCACCCGGGTCACGGCATACAGCGCCCTCACGCATGAAGAGATCACCCTGCAGATGGCTCAAGAGGTTCTCCAGGATCTCCTCCCGGGTTCCGACAGTCAGCGGGTCACCGCGGAATGGATCATCACCAAAACGGCTGCAGCCGCCAATGTCCTCGAGGCGCAGCTGATCGGTCCGAGCCGCAAACAGCCCCTGGCGCGCTGGCGCCAGATAGCGATGTATCTCTGCAGGGAGTTGACGGACCTCTCCCTCCCCAAGATCGGGGCCCAGTTCGGCGGAAGAGATCACACCACGGTGATCCACGCGATCGAGAAGATCAAGCAGCTCATGGCGGCCGACAAGCAGGTGTTCGACGAAGTCACACAGTTGTCCCAACAGCTGAGGAAAACTTGATGTTGTCCCCAGTGCCGTCGGTCCCGCGTTTTCGCGATGTGTATACCCGGCAGGTTATTCGCGCGGCATGTGTGCAATTGAATGCCCCCGTGAACAGGGCAAACGCGACACTTCTCCACAATCCACAGGGCCTATTACAACTACTACCCTTTTTGAATGAATCAAATAGATGAAGAAGAAGGAACAAAGCTGTGCGTATCCGAGCTGAGCGAGATGATCTTGCCGACGTCCTAGCCCGTGCTGCCCGGGCGGTAGGCACGCGGTCACCTCAACAGATTCTGCAGGGACTCCTGTGCGACGTGCGCGGCAACCGTCTCGAGGTCACGGGAACCGATAGCGACGTGACAATCCGGACAACCTTGGAAGTCGAGGTTCTCGAGGCGGGGCGCACCGTCGTGCCGGCCAAACTCGCCGCGGAGGCGGTCCGCAAACTCCCGGTGGGAGCAGTCACGCTGTCCGCCGAGGAAGGCGAGGTCGAGATCACAGGGAACGGCCCGCGTTTTCGGCTGCGCGAGTTCGTCGTCAACGACTTCCCCGACATCCCGGACACGATCGAGGCGCCGCTCGTCGAGGTGGACGGTGAAGCCTTCGTGGCCGCACTGGCCCAGGTGGGTGTGGCGGCTTCCGGGGACGATGCCCGCCCGACCCTCACCGGGATACTGTTCGAAGCTCACGACGACGGTCTCAGGCTGGTTGCGACGGATTCCTACCGGCTGGCGTTGCGGGACCTTCCCGGCATCGCAGCGGGTGAAACCTCCCTGGTGCCCTACCGGGCGTTGCGCGAGATCGGCCGGACTATCGCGGACGCCAAGCTGGGTGTGCAGCTGGACGATCGGCAGGCCGCCTTCTCGTCGGCGCGGGGCCGGATGACGGCGCGCGTCATCGAGGCCACCTTCCCGAACTATCGGCAGTTGCTGCCCGATGAGTATCCAAATCGGTTGTCCGTGAGCAAGGCGGCACTTCTCGATGCGGTCGGTCGAGCAGCCCTCGTTGCCGAGGAGCACATTCCCGTGCGGTTGTCCCTGAGCGAGAGCGGTGTCGAGCTCAGTGTCACTCGCCAGGAAGTGGGGGAGGAAACGGAGCACATCGAAGCCGCGTACTCCGGGGAGGAAATGACGATTGCCTTCAATACGCGCTACCTCACCGACGGTGTAGGCGCCGTTGCCGGAGACGAAGTTGTTCTCGAGACGATCGATCCGCTCAAGCCGGGGATGCTCAGCGGCGGCTCCGACGGATTCCAGTACCTTCTGATGCCGGTACGCCTCTAGCGAACCGCGATGCATTTGAAGTGGCTGGAGTTGCGTGACTTCCGGTCCTATGAGCGCCTGGAGTTCACTCCGGAGCCCGGTCTCAATGTACTGATCGGCGACAACGGGTCCGGCAAGACAAATGTCCTGGAGGCGATCGGATACCTCTCACGTCTCGGTTCGTTCCGCGGCGCTCCCGAAGCGGCGCTGGTCCGCGTTGATGCGCCGACGGCCGTCCTGCGCGGGGGAGTGGAGCGAGAAGCGGGCGAGTTGCGTGTCGAGGTGGAGATTCCGGCCGAGGGCCGCCGCCGAATACTCGTCAACGGCAAGCGACCCCGCCGCAATTCGGACGTTGCCGTCGAGGTGCCGCTGGTGGCGTTCCTTCCCGACGACCTGGATGTGGTCAAGCGCGGCCCGGGCCTCCGCCGCGATTACCTCGACGAGGTGGCGGGCCAGATCACGCCGGCGGCCGGGGCGGATCGCACTGAGTACGAGAAGATCGTGCGGCAACGGAATCGTTTGCTGCGTGACGAGGGGCACAACGCCGATCCCGTGATCCTGACCGTATGGGACGAACGACTTGCCGACCTCGGCGGCCGCCTCGTGAGCGCTCGTATGAGCACCCTGGAGCGGCTCGAATCCCATCTGGCTGCAGGCTATCGAGCGGTCGCCGGGATGGATTCAGAGCAGCTCTCGGCGCGCTATGAGGCTTGGTGGCTGCAGTCCGCCGATCCGGCGGCCGCGTTGTTGGCCGCTCTCGGGGAGAGGCGCCGCCGCGACCTCGACCAAAGGACGACCACGGTGGGCCCGCATCGAGACGATATCGGGCTCTACCTCGGGGGGCGGCCGGCGCGGACTCACGCCAGCCAGGGCGAACAGAGGTCGGTTGCTCTGGCACTGCGGATCGCGGCCTTCTCCCTCCTGGAGGACCGCCACGGGCGCCCGCCGATACTCCTTCTGGATGACGTCTTCTCCGAGCTGGATGTCGGCCGATCGGCGGGTGTCCTCGAATTGCTGCCGCGCGGCCAGGTTTTTGTCACCAGCGCGAGAGAAGATGAGGTTCCGCTGGCGGGCCGCCGCTGGCGGGTGGAGAAGGGAGCCATCAGATAGTCGGCCTCGCGCCGGCGGGTAGCCGGTACGAACCGAGAGTCGATTGACCGACAACGAACCGAGAGACGAACCGAGAGACGATTGACCGACGACAAACCGAGAGCGGCCGATGCGCGTTTGGCCAAAGTACAGGTAAGTGACGATATGAACGATTCAGATAGCAGCCCCCAAGCCGCCGACAGCGGACCCACCTTCGGAACCCATTCCGCAGCCGCAGCTGCCGGCCCGGCGGCCGGCCGCTCCGGTCATTCGACCTATCAAGGCGGCAAGTTTCTCACGGAAGACGACTGGCAGGCGCGGCGCCGTCCGGAGTCCGTCGAGGGCATCGTCGATCGACTGATGGCCAAAGTGAGTGGTGGACGCGCCGCTCCCGCTGCGCTGCTGAGCGCCCGATGGAGCGAAGTGGTCGGCGACACATTTGCCCAGAAGACGCGGCCCGGCTCGTGTGAATCGGGACGCCTCGTGGTACTCGTCGCCGACGGCGCGACCGCCTCGAAGCTGCGATTCAATACCTCCCAGATTATGCAAAAAGCCGAGGAAGTCGCCGGCAAGGGAATGGTGTCCTCAATTACTTACCGCGTGAGCCCGAGTCTGCGGCTGTAGCCCATTGCCCAATGGGTTTCTGGCGATTCGTGCGTAGGCCGTCCGAACGGTCGAAATGGGCGGGAAAGGGCCTGAGCCCGGCTATAATGACACAGTTGCAAGTTGCCGAGGGAGATCGCCGCAACACCCGTTCTCGAGGAGATCAGTGAGCACTGCAAAAGGGTCCAACGCGTCCTACGAAGCCAAGGATATCGAAGTCCTTGAAGGTATCGAGCATGTCCGGAAGAGACCGGCCATGTACATCGGCACAACTGGTCCGAAGGGCCTCCACCATCTGATCTGGGAAGTTGTCGACAACGGTGTCGATGAAGCCATGGCCGGGTTCGCCAGCCGCATAGAAGTGACGCTGCTCGCCGACGGAGGCGTCCGGGTGTTCGACAACGGCCGCGGCATCCCCGTCAAGAAGCACCCGAAGACGAAACAGCCCGCGGTGACCACCGTCATGACGACGCTGGGGGCCGGCGGCAAGTTCGAGTCGGGGGCCTATACGGTCTCGGGCGGGTTGCACGGCGTCGGCGTGTCCGTTGTCAATGCACTGTCCACCCGCCTGGACGTCGAGGTTGTGCGCGAGGGTTTCAAGTGGCGGCAAACGTTCGAGTACGGCAAGCCGAAGACGGCCCTGAAGAAGGGGTCGGCCGCCAAGCGGACCGCAACGACGGTCACTTTCTGGGCCGATCCGGAGATCTTCGAGGAAACCCTCCACTACGACACCGCCACCGTGATCACCCGGTTGCGCGAGATGGCCTTCCTCAACAAGGGTCTCGAGATCAGGTTCCGCGACGAGCGCGTGGGAGAGAACGGCGAGGAGCCGATCGAGGAGACTTTCCAGTATAAGGGCGGCCTCGTCGACTTCGTGAAGCACCTCAACGGCCCCAGAGAGCCCATCCACAAGCAGATCGCATACTTCGAGAAGAAGGATGAATCGGCCGAGATCGAGGTCGCGCTGCAGTGGACAACGAACTACAACGAGACGGTCCTCAGCTTCGCCAACAACATCAACACCCACGAGGGCGGGACTCATGAAGAGGGATTCCGCAAAGCCATCACCAGGGCGATCAACGAGTTTGCTCGCGGCCGCAACCTCCTGAAGGAGAAGGACGACAACCTCCAGGGCGAGGATGTTCGCGAGGGTATCACCGCCGTTGTGTCCGCCAAGGTCCGCAGCCCACAGTTCGAGGGTCAGACCAAGACCAAGCTGGGCAACACCGAAATCAGGTCGTTCGTCGAAAAGGCGCTGAACCAGGCTGTACCGGAGTGGCTCGAACGCAATCCGGGTGAGGCTCGCCGCATCATCGACAAGGCGCTCAACGCGCAGAAGGCTCGCATGGCCGCCCGGCAGGCTCGCGACCTCACGCGCAAGAGCCTCCTCGACTCCGGGGGCCTGCCCGGCAAGCTCTCCGATTGTTCCTCGAAGGACCCCTCGGTCAGCGAGGTATTCATCGTCGAGGGCGACTCGGCCGGCGGCTCTGCCAAACAGGCGCGGGATTCCGACTACCAGGCGATCCTGCCGATCCGGGGCAAGATCATCAACGTCGAGAAGAACCGCCTTTCCCGGGTGCTGCAGAACACCGAGATCCAGTCGCTCATCACCGCGATCGGCACCGGTATAGGCGACGAGATGGACATCACGAAAGCTCGCTATCACCGGATCGTCATCCTCACCGACGCCGATGTCGATGGAAGCCACATCCGGACGCTGCTGCTCACGTTCTTCTTTCGCCACATGCCCGAGATCATCGAAGCCGGCTACGTCTTCATCGCGCAACCACCCCTCTATTCGGTCAAGGCGGGCACCAAGACGCAATGGGCTTACAACGATGCCCGGCTCGAAGAGATCAAGGCGGAGCTGGACGGACGCAAGCTCAACATCCAGCGTTTCAAGGGCCTCGGCGAGATGAACGCCGAACAGCTCTGGGCCACCACGATGGATCCGGCCAAGCGGCAGCTGCTGCGCGTCGATCTCGAGGATCAGTTCCGCGCCGAGGAGGTCTTCGCCACCCTGATGGGCAATGACGTCGAGGCCCGCCGCAAGTTCATCCAGACCAACGCCAAGGACGTTCGTTTCCTGGACATCTAACTCCGGGAACCGAAAGCAACCACGAGAGGCAATTACAGGGAAGCCATGCCAGAAACCAACCAGGGGAGCATCCGCCCCATCGAGATCGAGCGGGAAATGCAGGACTCGTTCCTGGAATACGCGATGTCCGTCATCGTGGCCCGGGCCCTGCCGGACGTCCGGGACGGCCTCAAGCCGGTACACCGCCGCATCCTCTTTTCGATGTTCGACTCCGGTATCCGCCCCGGAACCCCTTATCGGAAGAGCGCCCGCGTCATAGGCGACGTCATGGGTTGGTTCCACCCGCACTCGAATGATGCGATTTATGACGCAATGGTGCGCCTTGGGCAGGACTTCGCTTCCCGCTACCCGCTGGTCGATCCCCAGGGCAACTTCGGCACCGTTGACGACCCGCCGGCAGCCATGCGGTACACCGAGGCGCGATTGGCTCCGCTGGCCGCCCATCTCCTCGACGGAATCAACGAGAACACCGTCGACTACGTCGACAACTACTCCGGGGAACGGCAGGAGCCAACGGTGTTGCCGTCGCGATATCCCAATCTGCTGGTCAACGGGTCAACCGGCATTGCCGTAGGGATGGCGACGAACATCGCCCCGCACAACCTCTCCGAGGTCATCGATGCGTGCCTCTACACCCTGGAGAACCAGGACGCCACCGCCGAGGATCTCCTGGACTTCGTCAAGGCCCCCGACTTCCCGACCGGCGCTTACATCGTGGGTGCCAAGGGAGCCCGCGATGCGCTGCTCACCGGCCGCGGCTCGGTCAAGATGAGGGCGGTCACCGACGTAGTCGAGCTGCGCAAGAACCGCTTCGGCATCATCGTCAGCGAGATCCCCTATCAGGTGTCCATCGATCGCATCATGACGAAGATCGCCGAACTGGTGAACAACAAGACCATCACTGGGATCAGCGACATTCGCAACGAGACGAACCGTGAGGGGGTTCGAATCGTCATCGAGCTCAAGCGCGACGCCAACCCGCAGGTAGTGCTCAACCAGCTTTTCAAGGGCACGCAGCTCGAGGACAACTTCTCTGTGAACTCGATCGCCCTGGTGGACGGTGTGCCCCGCACGCTCAACATCGCCGAGATGATCAAGTACTACCTCGCCCACCAGATCGAGGTCATCGTCCGGCGCTCCGAGCATCGCCTCAAGGTGGCCCAGGACCGCGCCCATGTGTTGGAGGGCCTGCTCATCGCTCTCGACAACATCGACGAGGTGGTCCGGATCATTCGCGGCTCGGCAGACGTCGACGAGGCCCGTATCTCCCTGATGGACAACTTCGAGCTGTCCGAGGTCCAGGCGAACGTGATCCTCGACATGCCGCTACGGCGGCTGACCGCTCTCGAGACGAGCAAGCTGCGCGAGGAACATGCCGAACAGTTGGCGATCATCAAGGATCTAGAGGCCATCCTCGCCAGTGAGGCGCGGCAGCGGGCCATCGTTGCCGAGGAGCTCACGGAGATTCGCGACAAGTTCGGCGACGACCGCCGGAGCCGCATCGTGCCCGACGAGGGTGACATGTCGCTAGAGGACCTCATTGCCGATGAGGAGCTCGTCGTGACGATCACCTCGGCCGGCTACGTCAAGGCGGTGTTGGCCAAGGCATACCGGATTCAGGGTCGCGGTGGCAGGGGAGTGCGCGGCGCGCAGTTGCGGGAGGACGATGTCATCACCCACGTGCTGCACACGTCGGCTCATGCCTACCTGCTGTTCTTCACCAACCAGGGCAAGGTCTACCGGGTGCGCGCGCACCAGCTGCCCCGGATGGACCGCACAGCCAAAGGTTCGCTCGTCCAATCGGTGCTCTCGATGGATTCCGATGAGCGGGTCGAGGCCATCATCGACACGCGCGACTACGAGACCCATCCCTTCCTCGTGATGTTCACCAAATACGGCCAGGTCAAGAAGACCAAGTTCGCCGATTACGACTCACGCAACACCGTGCTGATCGCCATCAAGCTGCAGGACGGCGACGAGGTTGTTGCCGTCCGCGCCACCGCCGGAGAGAACGACCTGGTGATGTTCACACAGAACGGCCAGGGAATCCGTTTCTCCGAGGAGGACGTGCGGCCGATGGGTCGCGACACCCAGGGGGTGCGGGGTGTCAAGCTGCGCGAGGGCGACCAGGTTGTTGCCGCGGCCACGGTCGGGGATGGAGACGACATCGTGCTCCTGACGACGGGCGGTTACGGCAAGCGCACGAAGATGTCCGAGTTCCCCCTCCAGAAGCGGGGAGGCATCGGCGTCAAGTCGATGAAACTCACGAAGGTGCGCGGAGTCCTGGTCGCTGGTCGGGCGGTTTCTCCGGGAGATGAGATCTTCACCATCTCGTCCGACGGGATCGTGATTCGCCAACTGGTCGACGATATCAGTCGGCAGAAGCGCGGCAGCACCGGCGTACGTGTCATGAACCTCGAACCGGGCGCCGAACTCACTGCGGTAGCCCTGGTCCCCAAAGAAGACGAGTAGGGGTATCTGTCTCTCCCCCGTAGCCCGCCGTTTTCGGCGGGCGACATTTGGGGGAGTCCCCGACGAAGGAGGGGGCGGGGGCGGGAACCCTTCGGGTTCCTTTGGAGTTGCTACGCAACTCCAAGCAGAGGCGCGGAACCAACATCGGGCGCGGCGTCCGCGATAAGAGCTGTCCGCCGCGACTCAGCCTCCCCTCCGCCTCGCTGCGCTCGCCGGGGAAGACACTAGGTGCGGTCGTTGCGGTCGCCGCTTTGCTGTACGGGCTCGTCAGTGCTTCAGGAACCGGCGGCCGATGCGAAACGTTCCCTTATGAGTGTCGCCCTGTACACTCGGGGCGTCCCCGAGGAGATAGCCGCTGATGGCCGTTCGCAGAGTTCGTCGAATCGTCCGCCGATTCGATCCATGGACCGTTCTCAAAGTGTCGCTGGTGTTCAATGCCATCGCGGCTCTCGTGTTTGTGCTGGGACTCTGGGTGATGTGGTCGCTTCTGTTGCAGAAGGGCATCCCGGGAGCTATTACCGACCTCTTTGACCAGGTGAAGATCACATTCGTCATCGAGGGCGAAACCTGGGGCCGGGTCGTGATCTTCCTTGCCGTCGTGTGGACGATCGTCGCCACCGCAGCCATGACGCTCGGGGCGGTTCTCTACAACCTCATTGCCGATCTCGTCGGTGGCGTGGAGATCACGGTGCTCGAGGAGACCTACAGCCCCGCACCACAGCCGGCTGCAAACACTCGGGTGAGACCGGCCCGCCAGCGTCCGGTGCAGGGTGCCGCGACCGCGGAATTGGCCGCAGGTGCCAACGGAAAGCAGGCCGCCAATCCGGCGGCCGAACAGACGACCGTGGTCAAACCGGGGGTCGGGGCGACCCGCAACTAGTGTTCTGTGTCAGAAATGGCTCGCGTTTCTGTTGGAAGTGGCTCATACTTGGGGTCATGGCAGAGCGTGGACGTCCGAGACAGCCGGTTTGTGTGAGCGATGAGGACCGGGAGGTGTTGGAGAGATGGTCAAAGCGGCCGAAGTCGCCGCATTCGATTGCTCAGCGGGCTCGGATCGTGTTGCTCTCTGATGAGGGGTTGACAAACAACGAGGTAGCCGAGCGGGTCGATGTGAATCAAGCAACGGTGGTGAAGTGGCGCAAACGGTTCATCGAACGCGGTGTTGATGGGCTGGTTGATGAGCCCCGGCCTGGGGCGCCTCGCACGATCAGTGACGCGGCTGTTGAAGAGGTGATCGTACGGACCCTGGAAGACAAACCGGCTGATGCAACGCATTGGTCGACCCGTGATCTGGCGGCCAGGGTGGGGATGTCGCCGTCATCGGTGGCCCGAATCTGGCGAGCGTTCGGTCTCAAGCCGTGGAAGACCGACACGTTCAAACTGTCTGAGGATCCTCAGTTCATCGACAAGGTCCGAGATGTGGTCGGTGTATATCTGAACCCGCCGGAGAAAGCCGTTGTGATGTGTGTTGATGAAAAGACCAGTATCCAAGCGCTGGACCGAACCCAGCCGACACTGCCGATGCGTCCCGGCCAAGTGGAGCGCCGCACCCATGACTACAAACGCCACGGCGTGACCGACCTCTTCGCGGCGCTCAACGTCGCCACCGGCGAGGTTGTCCACCAGACCCGGCCCCGGCACCGCGCCATCGAGTTCCGCAAGTTTCTCGACGCCATTGATGACGCGGTACCCGCCGACCTCGACGTTCACGTCGTGTTAGATAACTCCTCGACACACAAGACCGACGCCATCAAGACGTGGCTGCTGCGTCACCCCCGGTTCCAGTTCCACTTCACGCCCACCAGCTCCTCGTGGCTCAACCTCATCGAGAGGTGGTTTGCAGAACTAACTCGCAAGAAGCTGCAACGCTCAGCACACCGATCCGTCGCCGAGCTCACCGCCGACCTCGACGCCTGGATCGACACCTGGAACGACGACCCCAAACCATTCGTGTGGCACAAAACCGCCGACCAGACCCTCGACAGCCTCAAAAGATACTTGACGAACCTCTGACACAGGACACTAGTGGCGCGCCCATTCAGACGTTGGGCTGGGCAATCGTGTATTCGAGCCGGATTGGTCCACCAGACCCGTCGGCGGCCACTGTGACCGGCACGACGAAGCGCAGCTGCTGGATGAAGCAGAGGCTCTCCGCTCCTTCACGGCAGTAGATAACGGTGAGGTCGGCCGTGACATCGCCGCTGCCGGTGGCCAGCTGCAGCGGCACCGTCACCGGGAACTTGGCACCGGTCAGCGACATGGCGGCGCCATCCCCGAAGTCGGCCACTCCGCCCGCTGAGATGAACTGGGCAGATGACGGCGCTTCCTCGTTGACTTTGTGCTCGGGCGGCAGCGTGATTGCGATCTCGAGAGTTCCCGCACCGGGCGCGACGGTGGTGGCGGCCACCTCGACAATCTCGCCCTGGTAGTCGGCCGTGTCGGGTGGCGGCTGGAAGCGTTCGATGCCCTTGAGCACCAGGGTCGTCGCAGTGGCGGTCGCCAGGTCGACGATGCGGACGACGTGGTTATTGGTGTCTGCGACGTAGAGGACATTGCCCGCGGCTGCCAGGCCCCCGGGCTCGTAGAACCGGGCGTCACTGCCGTCCTGCCAGCCCTGGTCGCCGCCGAGGAAGGTCGTGATCTCGGACCGGGCGAGGTCGATCCGCTTCAGCTTGGAGTTGTAGGTGTCGGCCACGTACATGAACCCGTCGGTGGCGTAGGCCAGACCGAGTGGGTGCTGCAGCCGGGCCTCAGTCCCGACGCCGTCGACGTCTCCGAAGTCGAACAGGTTGGCGTCACTGCCGACGACCACGTCGGTCACCCCGTCGCTGCGATCGACCTGGGCCGACCGGATCGCACTCGATTCGGAGTCGGCGAAATAGAGGAGCCCGTCATCGTCGAATGCCAGGCCGCTGGGCTGAGCGAGCTCGGCTTCGGCCAGCGGACCGTTGATGGTGGACTCGCGGGCGTTGCCGACCAGCGGTTGGGCGACGTCGGAGGCGAGATCCATCTCCCAGATCTGGTGATGGCCGGCCATTGCGATGTAGAGCTTGCCGTTCTTCTGCTCGAGGGCCCAGGGAGAGCTGATCGCCACGGCCGCTGCCGAACCGCCGACCGGCGGCCAGCCGATCTCACCGGTGCCGAGGGCGGTGGCAACCGTTCCGGTGGCGAGCTCGATGGACCGCACGGCATGGTTGTTGGTATCGGCGACATACAGGATCCGCCCGTCCGGGCTGAGTGCCATGCCCTGGGGAGCGTCGAAAGTCGCCGCAGTGGCCGCGCCGTCGTTGTAGCCGGCCAGCCCACTGCCGTACACCGTCAGGACATCGCCGGATGCCGGGTCGACGGCTACCACCCGGTGGTGGCCCGTGTCGGCGATGTAGAGAATCCCTGTGTTCGGGTCCAGGAACACCTTGCCCGGGTAGGAGAGCGCCGTTTCCGAGCGGCCGTCGACCTCACGCACGAACTCGATCGGGGTGCGGTCGAGCACACCGTTCTGTTCGAACTCGTTGACGAGAGAATCGATTATCGGCTGCATCACCGCGTACACCCCCTCGCCCGAATGGCCACCCACCACATTCCCGGCGGGGTCGATCAGTATCGTTGTGGGCCAGGCGTTGGCTCCCCACGAGCGCCACACCGCAAAGTCACGATCGTTGACCACCGGGTGCTCGACCTCATAGCGGAGCACGACGTTGCGGATGTTTTCCGTCTCGGCCTCGTTGAGGAACTTCGCCGAATGAACCCCGATGACGACGAGTTCGTTGGGGTATTCCGCTTCGAGGCGCTTCAGGTCGGGGATGATATGAATGCAGTTGATGCAGCCGTAGGTCCAGAAGTCGAGCAAGACCACCTTGCCCTGGAGTTGCTGCAACGAAAGGGGGCCACCGGTGTTGAGCCAGTCGAGCCCTCCCGGGAAGTCGTGGGCCGGGGTGGTGCCGGCGTAGGACTCCCGGGAGTCTCCGGTCGCGGCCGACCCCTCCGACGTCGTCGCCGGCGTGGTTCCGGACGTCTCCGCCGGCGGGCTATCGGCTGCCGAGTTGGTGCAAGCCCCCGCGATCAGGGCGAGCACAACCAGAGCCTGATGTATTCGCTTCACGGAGTCATTCAACCGCATCAGCGGGCCTACGGGTACTGAACGTTCCGTGAACTGTCGGAATGGCTACAAAACGGACGCCAGTAGGCGCAGGCCTACTCGGTGAGCGTATACGTTGCGACCCCGAGGCCGGCGTCGAGCGCCTTGGCGAGGTAGATCTCCGAGGCGTCGGCGGGCCGATGCGCCCCGGGTGAGTAGAGGTCGATGGCCATAACGGCAGCGGCGAGTGCCAGCGCCTCGAGGTGCGCGGCGAGATCGGCGACTCCGACGACGCGGGTGACGACACCGTCTGTGCCGGCCGACGTGACCCGAGCAAGAGCCGCCGCCCAGTCGCCCTCGACCGGGGCGGCATAGGCGGTGAAGCCGTGGACGGAGGGGCGTTCAGTTGCCCAGCGCGGTCCCACCGGGTCGGGAAACGAGATGGCCTCGCCGCGTCGCAGGGGGGTTCCCGGTTCCGTCCACGCAATCGAGGTATCCATCACAACGCCGCCGAGCGCTATCTCATGAGCGGCGAGGCTGGGGGCCAGCCCGGCCGCCAGGTTGGCCCCGGTCAGCAGGGTCACGTTGGCCTCGGCAAATGACTCGCCGTACTCGGCTTCGAGTTCTGCGCCGTCTTCCCATACGACGCAGCTCACTGCGGCTTCCAGTGCCGCCTCGACGAGGTCGAGGGCGTCCGGGGCGTCGGTGACGACAACGTCGTATTCGGCGAGGTCGGAGACGGGGTGTACCCGCGGGTCCTTTCCCGAGGGCTTGGCGCCGATGAGGCCGAGCCGGGTCAACTCGCGCTCGCCGAGCAGGATTCGAGCAGCGCGGCGTCCGACCTCCAGACCGGCTTGTTCTACGGCGACTCTCACTAGCGGCGGGTGCGCTGACTCTCGACCGGGTGCCAGCTTCCGGTTTGTAGCGGCGGCTTCACGGGGCGCCGCAGATAGGCGGCGATGCCGGCCGCAGCGGCCGCGATTACGAGTGCCAACACGCCGGAGGAGGCGTTCCGCTTGTTCATGTCACGAAGAGTAGTGCCGTCGGGCGCGGTGTCCTGTCGGCTGATGGGCCAATCACCCGAGCAGGGGGACCGTCGGTGTCTCGGCACACAGCGCCTCCACCTCGTCGGGGTCGGTGGGCAGGGAACCCGTCAGGTTCTCCGGGCCCGACTCGGTGATGAGGATGTCGTCCTCGATCCGGACGCCAATTCCGAGGAACTGCGTCGGCAGCTCGAACTCCTCGAACCCGGCTGCCTCCCGCTCGGCGACTTCCAACTCCTTGGCGGCAGTTGCTCCGAGCATCAGGCGTCGCTCTGTCCACTCTTCCTGGTCGTACTCGAGGAGCGGTAGCTTGATCGTCGGGCGTTCGGATGAGATGTATATGCCGGGCTCGACGGTGAACGACATGCCGACTTCGAGATGCCGCGGCTTGCCGTCGAGGCCGTAGGTTCCGGAGTCATGGACGTCGTGGCCAAGCCAGTGACCGGTCCCGTGCATGAAGAACTCGCGATAGTGATTCATTCGCCGCGCCCGGTCGATCGGCCCGGGGAGGAGGCCGAGGCCGACAAGCCCCTCCGTGATGGTGTCCACGCTCGCTTCGTGTACTGCCCGCATCGTGGTGCCCTCCACTGCAACGGAGAATGCAGCCAGCTGGGCGCCGAGGACAAGCTCGTAGATGGTGCGCTGTTCCGGGGTGAACCGTCCGTTTATCGGGAAGGTACGGGTGATGTCGGCGGAGAAGTACTCATACTCGGCTCCAGCGTCGATCAGGAGCAGATCACCGTCACGGAGCTCTGAGTCGTTTTCCGTGTAGTGCAGAATGCAGGCGTTGGCTCCGCCGGCGACGATCGAGGGGTAGCCGTCGCGCCGCGACCCCTTGATGCGGAAGACGTACTCCATGGCGGCCGCCACCTGATACTCGAACAGGCCCGGCTTGGTGAACCGCATTGCCTCGGCATGGCCGGCAGCGCTGATATCGCCCGCCCGGCGCAGCGAGTCGATCTCATCGGCGGTCTTGTAGAGGCGCATCTCGTCGAAGATCGGCGAAGTGTCTATGAGCCGATCCGGGACGGGGCGGCCGTACCTGACGGCGACGCTGCGCAGCGCAGTCATCAGGCGGGTGAGGCGCTGCGCGAATTGATGCTGCGAGGTCGCCGTGTAGACCGCCCGACGCCCGCCGAGGCGCGTCCGCAGCACCTTGTCGAGGTCGGCTATCGGGTATGCCGCATCTGCCCCGTATTCGGCGACCGCTCCCTCGACTCCGGACCGGTATCCATCCCAGGTTTCGGTTTCGCGATCCTTGGGACGCACGAAGAGCACATAGGGCTCGTCCGGGTGGGCCGGATCGAGCACGGCCACAGCATCCGGCTCGGCGAATCCCGTCAAGTACCAGAAGTCCGAGTTCTGGCGGAACGGGTGATGGACGTCGTCGTTGCGCACAGCTTCGGAGGCCGCGGGGAGGATCGCTATGTCGCCGCCGATCCGATCCATGAAGTCAGCCCGGCGCGCCGCGAAGAATATCTGGTCAGTCATGCCAGAAAGGCTAGTGGTAGTGCCGCACCGGAGCGGGGAAGCCTCGCCGCGCCGGCCGGGGCTCCTCACCGGGTCCTATCCGAGAGCGCCTTCGACCAGGGTTCCGATGTAGAACGCGATAAAACCGCCGATCCCGGCGATTATGAGGTTCTCCATCCCGGAGCGGATCGGGTGGGTTCGGGTAACGACCGTCTTGGCTGCGCCGACCACGAAGAGTCCGACCGCGGTGAGGATCGCCGAGATGGTCAGGGCCACCCCGATGCTGATTCCGAAGAGGAACGGGAGCGTCGGGGGGAGCGCTCCGGACAGGAACAACAGTCCTGAGAGGAACATGGCTGTGTACGGGGAGCGACGTTCCGTGTCGACGATGCCGAATTCGAGGACCTTCATGGAGTTGAGTAGCACGTCGTCGTCGCGGCTGAAGGCGCTCACCACTCCTTCGAGGTCCTCCGCGG
This sequence comes from uncultured Acidimicrobiaceae bacterium, assembly GCA_947258375.1. Classification (GTDB taxonomy): domain Bacteria; phylum Actinomycetota; class Acidimicrobiia; order Spongiisociales; family UBA5794; genus JAHEJX01. The sequence goes on along the minus strand of CAMYIJ010000010.1, from coordinate 51,125 downwards.
AGATCCCGATGTCGGCGAACATCGCGTACAGCTGATCCACCTCGGAGTCCCGGTGGTGTTCGATGTGTTGTCGTTCGAGTTCGATCTCGCGCTCGAAGACCTCCTCCTGGCTTCGGGTTGCCAGGTATTCGCCGGCGGCCATCGAAATCGCCCCGGCAATGCCTCCGGCGATGGCGGCCAGGATGATCTGCTCCCGGTTGAGTCCACCACCGACAACACCCGCAATCAGCAGGAAGACCGACACGAGGCCGTCGTTGACACCAAGAATGATGTCTCGCATGTACGGTCGGGATTCACCCACGTGGGGTTCGTAGGGGACGGCGTGAGGGAGTCGGTTGGATTGGGCCATGAGGGTCCGATTTTAGCCCGGGGGCTGACGTGCTTCCCCGATTCCAGGGTCGGTCCTATAGGCTTGGTTGAGGACACGACGGGATGTATTGCCCACGCCCCCCCTTGGGCCTACAGCTCCCTTCTCTGGGATCCCGTCGTGACCAAGCTGTGGCCTTTGGATAACGCGCCAAAGGCCACAGTGTCGTTGGTTGGGGCGGATTTCTAGAGCTCCTCCAGGATGAACATCCGGGGCTCTCGCCGACTGCGCTCCACGTAGCTCTCGTAGCCCGGCCAGATGTCGACGAACCGGGTCCACAATGCGCGATGCTCCTCCGGCGTCGCGAGGCGGGCCGTGACTTCGATTGCCTCATCGACCTGCCAGGTTGCGCGGGGCTCCGCTTCCAGATTGGCGACCCAGAGTGGATGATCGGGCCCGCCGAAGTTGGTGCCGACCACCGCGGCAACGGCACCGGGAGGTACGACGTAGACGAGGGGGACGGTTCGGGGCATTCCGCTCCGTCGACCTACCGAGGTCAGATGACCTACCGGGGCGCCGGTGACGAGCGTCGACGGCAGAACCGAACGGCCCGCCATCCGTTTGTCGATCGGCGTGAAAACGCGGCGACCGAGCATCGCGCCCACACGTTTGGTTCCAAGCCACTTAACGGCGCTGTGAAGCGGGTTCACCCGGCTAACCGGTCCGGAAGGCGTCGATTGCCGGAATGAGCAGTTCGCCGAGAAGCTGGTCACGTTCGGATGCGTCCGAGATGACCAGGATGAGGGCTGTCGACTTGCCGACCCTCGCGGTGGCGATATCGATAGAGAAGCTCTCGGCCTCCCCGCGATAGAGCTGCCAGGTGCCAAGCTCGCTTTCGCGGGTGCTTGTCTTGTCCGGGCCCTGGCTCATGTCGAACTGGTCGGCGAAGAGATCCACGAGCTCGTCCGGGCCGACGAGCGGGAGGACCTGCTGCAGGATCGCCGTCTGGTCGACGGCGGATGCGCCGCGAATGTAGGTCCCGTCGGTCAAGGGCGTCCAGCCTTCCGGCACCACTCCGCTGACGGTTGTGCCCAGTAGCTCTTCGGTGAAAGGAACCAGTGCCAACGGGGGAGGGGGCTCACCGGCGATCGTGAAGTCGACACGCGACATCCCGGCGACGCAGTCGGTGTCGGGTTCCTCATCCGGCTCGTTGTAGAACTCGAAGACGATGCTCAGCGGGCAGTCACCGGCGATGCTGGCGCCGTGGCCCAGGCCGGGGAACTCGACGAATGTCGCCCCGTCGATGTTCTCGGCGGCCGCGGCACCCCAGGCGGGGGGCGTTATCGGATCGTATTCGCCGGCCAAGACGAGAGTCGGAATGTCAGACATCACCGGCTCGTTCTCGATCGCGCTTGCCGATCCTGCCTGCCAGAGGTCACAGGCGGCGAGCATGAAGTCTCCGAGGTTGGAGGAGCCTTCGAACGACGCTGCGATCTTGTCGAAGCCCGCGAGGCCGGCGTCGATGTCGGCCTGGGTCGTGAACGTGACCTCTTCGTTGCATTGGACGGACAGGTGCATCCCGAGAGAGAAGAACTCGGAGTTGGCGAGCGTGTTGGACGTGAGCAGCGTCAGAGTCGACATCTCGCCCGCCTCCAGCTCCTCGATTAGTTGGGGAAGCAGTTGGATCCTCTGATCCGAGTACAGCCCCTGGAAGACGGTGCCCAGCACCCACTCGCCGTCAAAGAGCACGCTCCACGATCCGCCGCCGAGGAAATCCGGGACCGACGCAATAGTCGGCTCGGCTTCGTACTGGTCGACGAGTGCGAAGAGGCGCTCCTCGATGTTGCCGTAGTGGGCGTCGCAGTCACTGTCGAGCTGACACCCCTCCCAGAGCTCTCGTAGCGCCCGATCGAAGTTGGCCGGACCTTCCGAGATGACGTTCGCCTCAGGCGTGTAGGCGGAATCGAGGACGACGCTACGAATTCCGGTTGGGTGGTCCCGCACGATGGTCTGCGCCAGACGTGTTCCGTAGGAGATGCCGAGCAGGTTGACTTCGTCGAGGCCGAGGGCGATTCGCAGATCGGAGACGTCGGCGGCGTTCTCCGCCGAGTTGTACTGGGCGAGGTCGACACCCTCTTCGACCAGACGATCCCGGCATTCCTCAATTGCCGCCAGCTCGGAAGCTCTTTCCTCTTCTGGCGTCATCTCGATACTGAGAACGCTGAATGCCCAATCCCGTTCCTCGGGGCAGTCGAGCGACGGCGTCGAGAATCCCACGCCGCGCTGATCGAAGAGAATCAGATCCCGGTCGTCCAGGAGCGGCTGCCAAGCCTGGCTGAAGCTGAACTCGAGCGGATCGAGCGTCGAACCACCGGGGCCTCCGTCGAGGTAGATGATCGGGTCGTCGGGGGCGTCGGGATTGGTGCTCTCGAACATCGCCACATGGATCTGCACCTCGCTGCCGTTGTCGGGGTTCTGCCGATCCTCGGGAACGGTGAGCCAGCCGCACTCGTACTCGACATCGGTGTCGAGAAAGAACTCGCATCGGGCGGTGAGGAACTCAGGCGTGTATCCGGGCAGGGCGCCGGTAGGCGCGGCCGTGGTGGTGGGTGCGACGGTGGTTACCTGGGGTCGCTGGGTTGTGGCCGGAGGGGCCGCCACGGGCTCCGGACGGTTGGAGAAGATCCAGTAAGCGAGCAGCACCAGCACCACGATTGCGGTGCCGACTCCGGCGATGATTGCGGCCTGGTATGGATCAGGCTCCTCCGGGTCGAACGGCGAGGCCGGCTGGGACTCGGGAGCCGGGTAGTACGAATCCTTAGATCGCTCCGGCGTGGCCGGGTGCGGCGCCGGCGCCGGGTAGTACTGCTGCTCTGGTTGGTCGGGGGAAGGGGGTGTCGTCATTGATCCATGAATGGTAAGTGGTTCCTGGTGTATCGGTAGTCGCCGGACCCGACTTCAGCCCAAGTCGGTGCCGTTCTCACGGGTGTCCGGCCCCGGGAGAAACGCGGCAATGGCCCAGCGCCCGTTCTGCAGCCACTCGGGATCGGCGGCTGCCGCGGCTTCCACAGAGGTGGTTCCCAGCCCGGCTGCGACCTCCGACTTCACGGTGCGCAGCGCCAGCAGTGGCGCCGGGCTGGGACCGACCGCGGTGGCGAAGGGCGTGCTGAAGTCCCAATGCCGATCGTCGACGAGGCGCCGGTAGTTGGCGTCACCTTTCACGAGGATCAGGCCCGACTCGTTCAGCATCTCCTCGAGGTCGTCCGGCCGCTGCCGCCAACCGAGTGGTGACACCCAGTAGGGGTGCACCGTTGCTTCCAGGCGGTTGACGTCGAATTCGACCCGGAGGCGCTCTCCGGCCCCGCGAAGGTGCCGGTTGGAGTCGGCCGCCATCCGTTGCACCGTCTCGGCCACATCGCGAGACGTGGCGTCGGATACAAAGACCGGGTACTGCTTGACGTGCAGCCGAACCTTGGCGGCGAGGTCGCTGCGCAGCAACATGTCGGCCACGAGCAGGTCGGCGATGAGCTCCGAACCAACGTTATCGAGAACGATGTCAACGGTCGGCGGGATCCGCTCGCCGAGGGTGCGGATGGCCCGCGGCCGATCGTCGAGGAGGAAGCGAGAGGGGTCGAGGGTTGGTGTGCTGCGCTCTCCATCGACTGCCGGCCACAGGCTGAGGTCCACCTGATTGCCCCACAGCGCGGCATCGGTGAGCTGAATCAGCAGAACGTCCGTCGAGACCCATTGCGCGTATTCGGCATCGACCGCGGCAATCGTCTCACGCGCGGGTTCGATGGCCTGCTCGAGGCCGAGCCGTTTCTGGGCACGATACGGATCGCTGCCGGTGTCCCAGTAGCCGACGGCATCGAGAACTCGCCGGTAGAAGTAGTACTCAGCGAAGAACCAGGGGACGTCCAGCCAGCCCCGGCCCAGGTGCGGAGCCACGTAGGAGTCCCAGGCGGCGGGATCGGGCCCTTGCCCGCCGAGCTGTGTGATGACGCCGCCGGCGACTTCATCGATGAGCCCGGCCATGGCCGAACGAGCTGCCGGATCGAGGTCGTTCTCCTCGATCACCCGGGTCGCGATTTCAGGCAGCCTCACGGCGACCGAGTGATGAGTGAACGTGCCGGGCTCGTTGCCGCGCAGCGGGGCTGGTAGTTCGGAAGGAATCTCCACCACGCCAGGCTAGGTCACCGGCACGACCGGTCGGTCGTCCGTCCGCTTGGCTATCTTGATCGCCATGGACCTCCAAGGACGAGTCGCAGTGATCACGGGCGGCGGGTCGGGCATCGGTGAAGCCCTGGCCGTGGCGGTGGCCGCCGCAGGCGCCGCGCATGTTGTCGTCGCCGACATCGACGCCGAACAGGCCGGACGGGTGGCCGCCGCCGTCGGGGGAACTGCCGCCGGGATCGACGTCCGCGACGAAGCTGCCATCAAAGCTGTGGTGGACTCGACGGAGGACGTTCACGGCCCCATCGGCCTCTTTGCTTCCAATGCCGGGTACGTCACGACCGGAGGCCTCGAAGACAGCAACGACCGTATCCAGGCAATGTGGGAGGTCCACGTGATGTCTCACATCTATGCGGCGCGGGCGGTGCTTCCGCAGATGATCGCCAACGGCAGCGGGTACCTGCTGAACACGGCTTCCGCGGCCGGGCTGTTGACGCAGATCGGGTCGCTGTCCTATTCGGTCACCAAACATGCCGCCATATCTCTGGCCGAGTGGCTCGCCATTACCCACCATCACCAGGGGATCCGGGTATCGGTGCTGTGTCCCCAGGCGGTCCGCACCAACATTCTGGAGAACAGTCCGGACACCAGCATCTGGGATGGACTCGACGGGAGCGTCGCCGGGCAGGACGGTGTCGTCGAGCCCGACGATGTTGCCCGGCAATGTCTCGAGGCCATAGGGGAGGAGCGGTTCTGGGTGCTGCCGCATCCGGCGGTGGCCGACTACGTCGTGCGCAAGGCGACGGACATCGACCGCTGGCTCGCCGGCATGAGGCGTTTCCAGAGCGCCCTGCACCCCGACGGGCCGCTCCCCGGCGACGCCATCGGCCCGTGAGCCCGGCGCCGCCGGGCTCCATCGGAGTAGCGTTGGGTTATGAGCAAGATCAGGCGCCTGACCAATTCCTGCCTCAGCGTCACCAATGACGCCGGCACCACTCTCTTCGACCCGGGGTTCTTCACGTTTGCCGAGTTCGACCTATCGACGGTCGGTGAGGTGCAGCGGGTGTTGATCACCCATGAGCACGCCGACCACGTCAGCCCCGAGTTTGTGCAGTGGCTGATCGACCGCGGCACCGACGTCGAGGTGTTCTCCAACCAGGCTGTCGTCGACCTTCTGGGAGAACACGAAATTGCAGCATCTGTCGATCATCCTCCCGGGGTGTCTTCGGAGGATGTCCTCCACGAGATGATCCCAACCGGGGCGCAGCCGCCCAATCGCTCCTACACCATTGAGGACGTCATCACCCACCCCGGCGACAGTTATCAGCCGACCACCACGGCCCCGGTATTGGCGCTTCCTCTGATGATTCCGTGGGGCTCGACCACCCGCTCTGTCGAGTTCGCCCGTCATCTGGCTCCGCAACAGGTCGTGCCGATTCACGACTTCTATCTGACGGAGGCCGGCCGCAGCTTTGTCGTTGGGTTGGCGAAAAGCGTCCTCGCCCAGGACGGCATCGAAGTCGTGCCGCTCGACTGGGGCGACAGCTTCACGGCGTGAGCGGGGAAGGGTCCAGATGCTGACGGTGACCGAAGGGGAGGTAACCCGCTGGCTCGATGACTACTACGCGGCTTGGCGGGCTGCCGACGCTGAGGCGGCTGCTCGACTCTTCACCGACGACGCCGCCTACGTGGAGACGCCTTTCGAGAAACCGTGGCCGGAGGGGAAGCGGATGCGCGGTCGCCGGCAGATCGCCGAGTACTGGCATTGGGTCACTGTAGAGCTGAGCCGCTTCCTCGACGGTGGCTATGAGCTGTGGGCGGTCAAGGGCAATCAGGCGTTCGCTCGCTGGTGGGCAGATGCCGAGCTGCGCGAGCCGGGGTACTGGGTCGAGGCAGAGGGTGTCCTCAAGCTCACTTTCGCCGACCGCGATGGGGACCGGCTGCTGTGCAGTGAACTTCTCGAGTGGAACGCGGCGATCACCGAGACCGAACATCACTACGAGCCGTACGTGCCGCGCCAGACGTGAAATCGGCCGGACGCCACCGGACCGCCGTCCGAACCCAACCACATCATCGAAGTGTGAAGCGCTAGCCGCAAGACAACGAGCGGGAAGTGCGATCTCGATGGGTAAACGGCAGGCGGTTCTACCCGCTCCCACAGATGAGCGAAGATGGGGGTGTGAGAATCTCCGGGCTACAGCGGCTGATGCTGGCGGCGCTGCTTGCCGCCGGACTGGCGGCGGGCTGCGCGGCGGGCGAACCACCACCAGCGCAGGTCACTACGACGACCACTTTGCTGCCGAACCTGACCACCCCTGTGTCCCCTGCCTCAACCGGGTCCACCCCGGCGGCGACGACATCCACCGAACTGCCGACAATCACAAGCACGACGTCAACAACCACAACCACCACGACTACACCGCCGACCACCACCACCACGACTACGACGCCGACCACCACCACCACCACCACGACTACGACGCCGACGACTACTACGACGACTGTGGCCCCCGGTCCGTTTGAGCAGGTCGTGGAACTGCGCTTTGAATCCCGCGTCGCCGACGTCGGCGACGCCGAGTTCGCTGCGGAGGCGATGGGAATCCTCACCGATCCTCGCGGATGGATTCAGGCCGGCTTCACTTTCGTTGAAGAACCCGATAGCGAGTACCTGGTGGTGCTCGCGGAGCCGGCTGAGGTCGACGAGTTGTGCCTCCCGCTGCAGACGAAGGGGTTCGCCAGCTGCCAGAACGGGCCCGTCGTTGCCCTGAACGCCCAGCGCTGGCGCAATGCCGTCGACCACTGGGACGGCGACCTGACGCTGTACCGCGGCTACCTGGTCACCCACGAGGTGGGGCACCTCATCGGGCAGCGCCACCCGACTCCCCGCTGCCCGATTCCCGGGCGTCCGGCGGGAGTGATGGAGCCCCAGACCGGCGGCCTCAAAGGCTGCGTCGGCAACGCCTGGCCGCGTGACTGGGAGTTGGTCCACGCCGGCGCCCGTCCCGTGGTCTATGCCCCGTGGCCCGACTGGGGCCCCGATCCGATTCCGGCCAACGGGGAATCCTGAGCACAAATACCCGATAAGTCCGATCGGCCCTTCACCTGGCCACCTCCGTCCGGCATTATTGGAGTGAGAAGGAGGTGTTGATGCAGCAAGAGCTTGATATCCATGTCCATATCGACGAGGACACAGATCAGACGTTGGCGTTTCTCGAACTGAATCTGCGTGGCGAGCACTTCGAATCAACCGGAAGGGCAAAGCGCAATCCCCATGACCGGCCGATGCCGGTTGTCGGTGAGGAGCTGGCCGTTGCTCGCGCCCTCAGCGGGCTGACCAACCAGGTCATGGAGGCCGCCCAGTCCAAAATCGAGCAGTTTCTGACGGTCTAGAAGGCAAGTGCTCAGTATTCAGTACTCAGTATTCAGTACTCAGTACTCAGTATCGATAACACCGTGGTCGCGCGTCTTGTGAACGGGCTTCGCGGGCGTGCGCAACGATTCTGAATGCGAGCGCCCATCAACGCGCGGTACTGATTACTGAGTACTGGATACTTCTCTAGAATTCGAAGTGCTTCTCCAGGCTGTGCCATACGCTGGGGTAGTCGTCCTGAAGAGCCGGGATCGATGAGGCATACTCCGTCGGTATCAGCGGATAGCGCGTCTCGAACATGAAGGCCATCGTGCCTGCCAGCTTTTCGGGCGCCAGGTCCGACGTTGTCGCTTTGAGCCAGGCATCGTGGTCGGGGCCGTGCGGGAAGTACATGTTGTGCAGGCTCATCCCGCCCGGCTCGAAGCCTTCTTCTTTGGCGTCGTATACGCCGTACAGGATTCCCATGAACTCGCTCATGATGTTCATGTGATACCAGGGCGGCCGGAAGGTGTGCTCGCCGACCAGCCAGCGGTCGGCAAAGATCGCGAAGTCGATGTTGGCCATGCCCGAAGTGTCCGATGGTGACGTGAGCACCGTGAAGATCGAGGGGTCGGGGTGATCGAAGCTGATCGACCCCATCACGTTGTAGTTGGTGAGGTCGTACTTGTACGGGGCGTGATTGCCGTGCCACCCGACGACATCGAGCGGCGAGTAGTCGAGTTCCACCATGAAGAGCCGCCCGTCGAACTTCACATACAACTCACCGGCCGCTTCGGTGTCCTCGAAGGCGGCGACCGGATAGAGGAAGTCCCGGGGGTTGGCGAGGCCGTTGGCGCCAATCGGGCCTCGCTCGGGGATTTCGAGGTAGACGCCGTAGTTCTCACAGACGTACCCGCGTGACGGGCCGTCGAGCAGTTCGACCCGGAACTTCATTCCCCGCGGTATCACGCAGATCTCGCCTGGGGAGACCACCAGCACGCCGCACTCGGTGGCGAACCTGAGCCGGCCCTCCTGGGGCACCACCATCATCTCGCCATCGGCGTTGTAGAAGTAGGTGTTCGTCATCGACTCGTTCGCCATGTAGATGTGCGCGGCCATTCCTGCCTGCATGTGGGCGTCGCCGTTGGTGCACACCGTTCGCATCCCGGTGAGGAAGTTGGTGGCGCCGTCGGGAAACGGCGGTGGGTCCCAGCGGATCTGGCCGATCGGCGGCTGCCCCTCGCGACACGGCGCCGTACGGATGTGGTGGTTCTCGGTCTCGACGAACTGCCAGGCATGGCGCACGGAGGGCCGGATCCGGTAGTGCCAGTTGCGCCGGTTGCGGGCGTTCGGCACCGTGAAGGCGGTACCGCTCAGCTGCTCGGTGTAGAGCCCGAGGGGTGGCTTCTGGGGGTTGTTCTGGCCGACGGGCAGGGCGCCGGGCAGCGCTTCCGAGGCAAACTCGTTACCGAAGCCGGACTGGTAATCCGGCTGGGTTGCATCCGTCATGTCGACTCCTCTGCGAGGGGCAGGTGCGCCGGGCCGATCTTAGGTGGCCGCCTCTTCCGGCCGTCGGGTGGCGACCTCCACGAAATTGAGATCGTCGGCGACGACCACCGGCCCCTGATATCCGGCGGCCCGGACGTCATCGACGAAGCCTGCCTTCTCCTCCTCGGATACGGGTGGGGGGATGAGATGGGTCAGCATGAGCGCCCCCACGCCGGCTCGCACCGCCATCTCCCCGACGGCTCCGACCTCGGAGTGGTAGGCGGCGAGCGCCTCCGGGTCGGACAGAAGCCCGGCGGGCACGGCGTCGGGGCGAAACGCCTCCTGCACGAGCACCGTGGCGCCGGTAGCAATCTCTTCGAGACCGGGGCATACGGCGGTGTCGCCGGATATCACCACGGAGCCGTCGGCGGCATCGACCCGATAGGCCACCGCGGGCGTCACGGGTTCGTGACGGACCTGCACGGCGGAGACGCGAACGTCTCGAACAGTGAAGATCTCCTGTGGCGTCTGGGGCGCCGCAAAGCGCTGCACGCTGATCGTGGCCGGGCCGGGACGTCCTGTGTGGTCGGCGCGCATCCTCATCTCGGTCTGCCACACATCGAGCAGGTGCTCGGCGATATTGGCCGCTTCACCGTCCGGGGCCACGACCGGCAGTGGCCGCGCGGCCGTTGCCGGATGCTCCAGCCACCAGCTCATGGCGAGATCGCTCAGTCCGACGAGATGATCGCTGTGGTGGTGGGTGATGAAGAGCGCCGTCAGCTCGGGGAGCGCGACTCCGGCCTCGGTGAGGCGCAATGTTGTGGCCCGGCCGGCGTCGAATTGGAGTTTGACGTCTTCGTCGACCGCAACAAGCACTCCGGGGCCGGCCCGCCCGGAAACCATGATGGGGGTCCCGCTGCCGGTGATCGTGACACGAATCATCCCCGAACTCTACGGCCGTGAGAACGCCGGGTTGGATGTGCACCCGTTCTGCGGGGACGCGGCGGTATCGTCCCGGTGGATCCCGGAGTGGATTCGACGCCCCCGGGGAGGTGGCACCGCGCGATGGATTGGATAGCGAACGAGTTCGGCATGAGTGAGAGGACGCAGGGCAAGATCCTGGCGTCGCTCGTGGTGGTCGCGGTCGCCCTTGTCGCCCGGGCGCTGATCCTGCGGGCCGTGCACAAGCGGGTCGATGAAACCGACGTGCTGTATCGGTCCGGGAAGCTGGCGACGTACACCACCACCGTCGTGGTGGGCCTTACCCTCGGATGGATCTGGTTCTCCGCCTTCTCGTCCGTCGGCACCTACATTGCCGTGGTCTCGGCCGGTCTCGCCATCGCTCTGGCCGACGTTCTGAAGAACGTTGCCGGCTGGGGATACATCGTGGTGCGGCGCCCGTTCCGGGTCGGCGACCGGATCGAGATAGGGGGGACCAAGGGTGACGTGCTTGATGTGCGGATCTTCCGGTTCACCGTGGCTGAGGTCGGCAACTGGGTTGCGGCGGAGCAGGCAACAGGGCGGCTCATCCACATTCCCAACGGTGTCCTCTTCGCCGAGCAGGTGGCGAACTACACCGAAGGGTTCGAGTTCATCTGGCACGAGATCCCGGTCCTGGTGACTTTCGAGAGCGACTGGAAACGGGCAGAGGAGATCCTGCTCGGCATCGCGCGCGACATCGCCCCGAACATCGAAGCGCGGGCCGGCGCCCGCATCCGCGAGGCGGCCCGGAATTACCAGATCAAGCTCGGGGTGCTGACCCCCATCGTCTATCTCACGGTCAGAGATAGCGGGATCCTGCTGACGGCCCGCTTCATGAGCGACGTCCGGGCACGGCGATCCGTCGAGCAGCGGGTGTGGCGTAGGGTGCTGGAGGCATTCGCCGCCGAGGACGGAATCGACCTGGCGTACCCGACTGTACGGACCTACCTCGAGGGCCCGATCGCGGTGCAAACAGGCGATGGGCCGGTTCAGGAGTAGCCACGCGGCCGGCGCAGGCATCTCGTTAAGGTCGCCCGATGCTGAAGTACCACCCGCGGCGCCCCGCCCTGCATCACCAGCATGCCGACGGCGCCAAGCTGGCGCGGCTGTCGCTACTCGTCAACATCGGCGACGCCGCCTTCTGGACTGTTCTACCGATTCAGCTCTCGGTCCTCGCGGGCGGTGACGGCCCGGTCGGGTTCTACTTCGCGGCCGTCGCCCTCCTCGGCACGGTCGCCGCCGTGGCGAGCTCCGCGGCCTTCCGCCGACATCGCAAGATCGTGATCGGGACGGCGTCCCTAGCGCTGGTAGTCGTGTTGCTGGTCGGCATGAGCTTCGCCGGCAACATCTGGGTGCTGGCGGTTTTCGATCTACCTCGCTCTGTGGCGTACCTGCTGCTCACGATCGTTCTGGGACTCCTCGTGCGCGACCTTGCCACTGCCGCCAACATCGCCATCAAAGAGGGCCGGCGCTATCTGTTTATCAACCTCGGATGGCTGATTGGCCCTTTGGTGGCCGGTTATGTGGCCCGGTTCATCAGTCTGGAAGCCGTGTTCCTGGTGATCTCCGGGCTGTTTGCTATCGCCCTTGCCTACCTGTGGCGGCTTCACTTCGACGGTCATCCGGCCTTCACCGCAGATGGCGAAGTCGAGCGCGGCCACGAAGCGATTACGGGGTTGATCGACTATCTGAAGCGACCGCGCCTGCGCCGCGTATTCGTGCTGGCGGTCGGCCTCGAGGTGTGGTGGGTGGTCTCATCGATCTACATCCCGCTGGCGGTGATCGATTTGGGCTACGGGCCCGACATCGTCGGCTGGGTCGTCACCGGAGGCGTGATTCCCCTGGTTCTGCTCGAGGTGTGGGTTGGCCGGCAGGCGCAGGCTCGCGGCACCCGAAACTATCTGATCGCCGGGTTCCTCGTTCTGGGCGTGGGAGCCGCTTCATTCCCGCTTCTGGGATTCAGTCCCGGGTTGCTGCTATTCATGTTTGCCGCGGTGAACGTCGGAGCCGCATTGATCGAACCTCTCACCGAGGCGTACTTCTTCGAAGTGGCGACCCTCGAGGAGGCAGCCCGGTTCTTCGGCATCTACAACGCATCGGCCCCGATGGCCGGGCTACTGGGCCCACTCGTCGGAGCCGTCGTCCTGACGGCCGGACTCGGCCTCGACGGTGTATGGGTGGCCGCCGCCGTGCTGATGCTCGGCTGCGCTCGCATCGCCGCGCAGATCGTGGACCCATAGCCGCGTTCGTTGTGCTTAGGACTGCGTTATTTCAACGGTCTAAGCACAACGAACGGATTTGAGGCCCCGGACGCGCATCACTCCCGGCAGGGAGTGCCGGGAGTGATGCCGCGATACGAGGACTCGAGAGTCAGCCCTCGCGTGGGGGCCCGGGATTGGGTGGGCGCCGCCATCGTCTCGCGCCTTCGGTTATCCCAGCGCTAAGCGATCGGTAACTATGGGTGTCGGACGCGCATCACTCCCGGCGAAGGGGTGCCGGGAGTGACGCCTCACTGGAGAGGAACTCGAGGTTCAGTCCTCGCCTAGTTGCTGTCGGCGGAGTCCGGTGAGTCGATCGAGTCGTCGGTGCTGTCGGCGGAGTCCGCGGTGCTGTCGGCGGAGTCCGGGGAAGGACTGTCGGCGGAGTCCGGTGAGTCGGCCGAGTCGTCGGTGCTGTCGGCGGAGTCCGGGGAAGGACTGTCGGTCGAGTCGGTCGACTCCTCGTCATCAGTGGTGTCGAGACTCTCGTCATCAGCGCTGTCCGACACCGAGGCAATCGAGTCGTCGAGTGTGATGGTCGGGTTGTCGGAGAACAGCGAGGCGATCGTGGCCTCGGTGACCTCATCGATCGTCACGACATCGTCGAGATCGATGGGTGCGGGCATGTCGTTTCCGGTTTGGGCGATGGCCGCGGTGCTGCCGAGGGCTACTGCCGCAGCCATGGTGCCACCGATGACTTTCCACGGCTTCCTGATGGTCATTGTTGATTCCTCTCAAAGTTGTGGCCTCTTGGGTCCTGGTCCTGGCCACCGTCTCACAGCGTCGGTTATCCGAGCGCTAAGCAAGCGGTAAGCCACCCAAGAGGCCACAATCGCCCCGCACCTGCCTACGGCCTTGTAACCGCAACAGCCCCAATTTGGGTTACGGGTCAATCCGAGATTTTCTCGGAATCGCCTATTCGAGCCACATCTGCGCCAGCGCGAGGCGCCGTAGGGTTGCTTCCGGCCAGTCGGGGAGCTGCACCCGGAAGGGCCCTGTGGCCAGGCCGAGTATGACCCCGGCCACCCGCTTTCGTAGCACTGCCGGGTCGGTGTGGCGTTCGAAGTCGTCAAGCAGGAGTGCCCGGTATTCGTCGACGGGCGCCGGGTTCTCTGCGACCGAGGACACTGTGGCCAGCTGGCCGAGAATGTTTGCCAGGTCGTCGATGCGTTGGCCGATTCCGGCGGTGTCCACATCCACCAGGCCGACAATGCGTCCGGAGTCGATAAGCACCTGGGAGGCGTGGAAATCACCATGGACCGCAACCGGGGGATCGTCGTTTCGCGCCAGCGAGACTCCGGCAACTATCTCGCCGAGTTGACTCGATGCCGTAGGAATAACTGCGCCGAGCAACCGGGCATGCTCGGAGGCGCGCTGATAGGCGCCGGTAACCTTCTTGGCACCCGGGAAGGGTTCGGGGAACTGGTCGAGCAACCCTATGAGAGCCGCCGGGGAGGGCAGTTCCATGACGCCGTTCTCGAGCGAGTGCCGAAGCGTGCTTCCGCCGAGCGCCTGCATCGCAACGATGCCGAGCTGCTTCGACCACCCCAGGCTCTGCGGTATCGGCAGATGGGGCGCCAGGTCGACATGGAGGCGTTGGAGGGCGGCGATTCTGCGGGGTCGCAGCACCTTTATGTAGATGGTCCCTGCGTCGCCACCTAACTGAAGAACGGCGCGGCGCCCGGCCCGGTAGGCACGAGTCCGGATCTTCACGGAGTCCGTGGGGATGCCGAGCCGCGTGAGCAGGTCGGCGGCGCGGGGTGGGTCGCTCGCCGGCGCCAGGCCGGGCAGGAACGGGTCGTCTGGGAATCGCCACACGGCGATCCGGGTGTCGCCGGACTCGAGGAGCGTGGTTCCTGCCGGGGTGGCCACGCCGGAGGCGGCCACCATCGTCCCCCTGGTCCTATTCCCGTCGGCATCGCGGACCGCTACCCGGTACTGCACAGTCACCGACTTCCCCGGCACGTATCGCACCTGCGAGGGACGAACCTCGTCTACCGCGGCGCCGGTTGGGGATAGGACTGCGCTCAGCACCTCGGGGGCGTCGGGGCCGAGCAGAACCTCGAGCGCCGGCACCTTTGGATCTGGTGGGGGGGCAACTGACACGGCGGCATGATTACACGTCGCGCGGTTCCGGCTCAATGCGCCTGCGATCCCATACCCAGTGGCGTGGCAGACTTCGGGTAGCAGGAGTGCTCAGGGAGCAGTCGTGGCAGCGATAACCCTTACGTCCGTATCTCGAGTGGTCGCCGACGCGACTTTGCTCGACGACGTGTCGCTCCACGTGGCTCAGGGAGAGTTGGTTGTGCTCGTTGGGCCGTCCGGAGCGGGCAAGACATCGTTGATCCGGGCGGTTGCCGGGCTCGACAAGCTCGATTCCGGCGCAGTGTTCTTCGATGAGGAAGATGTCACCGAGGTCGAGGTGGCGAAACGAGACGTCGGGATCGTGTTCCAGACCAACACACTGTTTCCCAGACACAACGTGCGGCGCAACATCTCCTTCCCGTTGAAGATCAGGTCGATGCGACGGGATCTCATCGACACCAGAGTCACCGCAGAAGCCCGATCCCTTGGCATCGAAGAAGTACTCGAGAGGTGGCCGAGCGAGCTCTCGGCCGGTCACGCCCAGCTGGCGCAGATCGCGCGTGCCATGGTCAGAGTCCCGCGGGTTCTGCTCCTCGACGAACCGATGGCTCACCTCGACGCCCCGAACCGGGTCCGCCTGCGGCGGGAGCTTCGCGAGCTGCAGCGCGGCTACGGCGTCACCACGATCTACGCAACCAACGATCCGGCCGAAGCCGTCTTCATGGCCGATCGAATGGTCGCCCTCGAGAAGGGATCGATACAGCAGATCGGGGAACCAGGGGAGCTCTACGCAGCGCCGGCGAACGTCCATATCGCATGGCTGACCGGCCCGGTGAGCTTCCTCGATGCCTCGGTGGAGCCGGCGGGTCAGGGATTCTGGCTGGTCGGCGACGGCTTCCGGATTCGGGCGTGGCCACCGAAGCTGGCGCAGTACATCAATGAGCGGGTCCGCGTTGGAATCCGGCCGGAGAGCCTGCGGCTGCTTCCCGATTCCCGCCTCCGGGCCACCGTCGACTCCACGTCGTTCGAGACCGGAACCCCGGTGACCCGGGCGCGGCTCGGCGACGGCCTCGTTGCAATGAAGCTGCTTGATCTGCCCAAGGGAACAGAATTCGGCGTGGCGGTCGACAGATGCCTCGTCTTCGAAGCCGGCGGCCCTCTGATCTCGGTGGTTGGCTGAGCAGCCCGCGCAGCGGGCTCCGCTAATCGTCGGTGACGAGCCGGGCCGGGAAGCCGCCTCGCGAGATCGGTCCCCAGGTCTCGATCTCGATCCGGATGAGAACCTTGCCCTGATCCACCATCGCCTGCCGGTATTCATCCCAATCAGGGTGCTCGCCGGCGATGTTGCGGTAGTACTCGACGAACCCTTCGAGGGCATCGGGCAGATCGAGTACCTCGGCCCGGCCGTACACCTGGATCCACTCCCCGCCGAAGTCATCTGAGAGCACGCACATCGAGGCGGCTGGACTGTGCCGCACGTTGTGCGCTTTGGCTCGTTCCGGGTAGGTCGACACCACTATCCGGTCGGCGTCGTCCAGGCCCATCGTGACCGGCGACATCTGCGGAGTTCCGTCGCGCCGCGTGGTGGCCAGAATCCCATGATGGCGGGGCCGCACGAAGCGCAACATCTCCTCGCGATCCACCCGGCGGTCTTCGGCAATTGATCGTGCCATGTTTCGGACTCTAGGCCTCCTTCGGCGGAGGCGCGATCGGTAGGGTTGACGGGTGGGCAAATGTTGTCGAGGACACAATTACTGCGGGATTCATCGAGTAGCCCTGTAGCGAGAACCCACGACTGAATAACCATCTGGGATACTGGTGGTGCGCGCTGCCATGGCCGAAAGGATCTGAATCATGGCCGAGCGCCCCAGCTGGCTGAAAGCCCCGTCTCCGGAGGCTCTGGGTGGAGTCCTGGTCTTCATCGGACTGGTTCTCTTCATTGTCGTGTTCCTGGCAGTCTTTCCGGTGTTGACGGACCCGGTCGGAACGTACGACGACTGGTTCCCCGAGACGGACGAGCCGGCAGCTCAGGATGTGCCCGAGGAGGAAACAGCGGAAGAGCCGACGGCGGCGTTCCGGTTCACGGCTGAGGCAGTGATCGACGAGCCGCCGGAAGAGGGCGGGGAAGCAGGCGAGGGCGAGGGCGGCGACGAGGGCGAGGGTGAGGGCCAGGGTGAGCCACCGATGGCCACCTATCAGGTGAGATTCGAGGATCGGTCTGAGCCGGGCGACGCTGCGATCACATCCTGGACGTGGGATCTCGGTGACGGGAGCGAAGCCCGCGGGCGGGTCGTGGAGCACTCCTACGAGGGTCCCGGCGAGTATGTCGTGCGCCTCGACATCGAGGACGACAGCGGAGTCAGGGCCAAAGTCGAGGGCGACGTCGAGGTTCCCGAGGAGGGCCGTGCCTTCGGGCGTGCCGACTCCGCGGATGACCTCGATCTGTCCGGAATCGAATCGGCACTGGAAGACGCGGTAGGCACGCTCGAGACCTCGGCAGACGACGCCCTCGACGAGATTGGTCTGGCGGCTCGCCGGGTTGTCATCGTTGTGCTGTTCGCGCTGGCGGCGATCGCCACAACGGTCATTGCATGGCGAGTGACCCGAAGCGGAATCACCCTGCTCCGGGGCCCCGAGAAGGTACGCCTCAACGTCGAATCGGCCGACATGGATGTCCGGGTGGGGAAGGATCCCCTGGGCGACCTCGTCGAGGAGTACGAATCTGAGATGGCCGACGTCGGTCAATCCTGAAGTGGTGTGGAGAGGAACGAACGAATGATTGGCGAGTACGACCTGGAGATCCTCACGCCGGCTTGCGACCCCGGTTCGCCGCGCCTGGTGGCGAAGGTGGCATTTGTGGATGACATCGCCCGGGTCCTTCCCTACCTCAACGCCATCCTGCCGGGAGCCAACTACTTGCCGGAGGCGCGGGCGCTGATCTGGGAAGACGACAGCCACGTGGTTGCTTTTCATTCCCACGAGATCGCGGTCGCCGAGGTAACCGGCCGCGACGACGCCGAGCAGGTCATGGACCACTTCGTGCAGCTGGTCAACGACACCTGGGATCGACGCAAGGAGATCGTCCCCAGCGTCGCCACGCTGCCCCGACCCACCCCAATGGAGGTCTACCGGCTGCTGCCCGGGACCAACTGTAAGGAGTGCCATCTGCCCGGTTGCTGGCAGTTCGCCTTGAAGCTCGTAGCGGGGGAGGCGAGGACCATCGACTGCCCCGCACTCGCCGAACCCGTAGGCGTTCCCGCTCTCCGCGGGGTGGAGTTGCGTAGCAACTCCCAAGGAATCCGAAGGATTCCCACCCTACGCTGCTTGCATCGGAATCCTGTCCATCGAGAGGACGTCATGCCGCCCATCCTTTTCCGCAATCTCAATCTGCTCGACCCGCGCTGGGACGAGGCGCGTCCCGGGTACGAGGTTCTGGTCGAGGGCGATACGATCCGGGAGGTGGTCGACGGACCCATCCGGTCCGACTCCGCTGAAGTCGTCGACTGCGGCGGTCGCACACTCATGCCGGGCTTGATCGATTGTCACGTCCACGTCACGCTCACCGAACTGAATCTCGGAGCCATGGAGGCGATGCCGGTAACGCTCATGACGGCCCGCGCCGGCAAGTCCCTGCGCGACATGATCGACCGCGGCTTCACGACGGTGCGCGACACGGGCGGCGCCGATTGGGGGATCCAGAAGGCCGTCGCCACGGGCTTGTTTGCCGGACCCCGGCTGTTCGTGTCCGGCCAGTCCATCGGGCCGACCGGTGGCCACAACGATTCGCGGCGCCGCACCGACGGGGGCGAGGGCTGTTCGTGTAGCAGCGCTCTGCGGTTCACCGCGGCGGTTGCCGATGGTGCCGACGGGGTGCGGCGGGTTGTCCGCGAGCAGCTGCGCCAGGGGGCGAACCAGATCAAGATCATGTGCTCGGGCGGAGTGTCTTCACCGTTCGATCCACTGGACAGCCTGCAGTTCTCGCTTCCCGAGATCACTGCGGCCGTCGAGGAGGCGACGGCGTTCGGGAGGTATGTGCTCGCTCACGCCTACACGCCAGAAGCGATCACGCGGGCGGCCAACGCCGGGGTGCGTACGATCGAGCACGGCAATCTCATCGATAGCCCGGCTGCCGAGCTGATGGCCCGGGAAGGCATGTTCCTGGTGGCCAATCTGGTGACGTACTTCTCGATGAAAGAGCGGGCGGCAGGCTTCGGCATGAGTGACGAGATGCTCGCCAAGAACGACATCGTTCTGGAAGGAGCCCTCCGGTCGCTCGAGATCTGCAAGGCGGCGGGTGTCGAGGTCGGCTTCGGCTCCGATCTGCTGGGTCCGCTTCAGGAGGATCAGAGCCTGGAGTTTCTCCATCGTGCCGAGGTGCTGACCCCGATCGAGATCATCCGCCAAGCCACCCTCGTCGGCGCCCGCATCGTCGAACGGGAGGGCGTGCTGGGGATCATCGAACCCGGCGCGATGGCGGACCTGCTCCTGGTCGACGGGGATCCGCTATCCGACTTGCGGCTTCTAACCGACCAGGGAGCCCATCTGGCCGTGATCATGCAATCCGGACACTTCCACAAACGGACGCTGTAGAGCGAACGTGACGATCCGGTGAAGCCCTAATGGCGCAGAGGGTTTCACGTCTCAACGCCTCGCGAACGCCCCGCAGCACGGCTGAACGCGACCGTCGGTGCCGGACACTCGTACTCTTTCGTGCCAACGCGTCTCTGTATCGGGCTGACCTTGACGGTCCCGAGGTCTGTCCGGCGGGAGCTGGGCGACGAAGCCCTTGATCGACCGGTCGGGCAGGAGCCTGACGGTTAGCAGAGATGAAGGCTCTCTTGCTTGATGCACAGCTTCGGACGAACTGAGTGCCCCGGTGAGGCACGGCGAACCGCCAAAGCGCTAAGCGTGTAGGTCCCGAATGCCGAGATCTACCAAACACATGGAAAGACGCGATGAGTGGGGACCATGACACGCTGCGCGACGACAAGGGAGTGAGCGACGGTTCTATGAGGAAACTAATCGAAGCCTTGTGGCTCGACCGGACGTGGAAGGGCCGCACAGCTATTGCTGCCGGTGTTCTCCTGGTGGGTGCTGCCGCATCTGCTGGTCAGGAATCGGCGGAGCCAGCAAATGAACCCGCACCTATTGCGGCAGCTGAGGTATCCACCACCGTTGCGCCGACAACAACAGCGGTCACCACAGCGACACCGAACACGACCAGGCCGCCGACAACCACGACCAGAGCGCCGACAACCACGACCGCCGAGGCTCAGTTCACCCGCTCAGAGCAGAACGCCATCAGGTCGGCTAGGTCGTATCTCGAATACACGGCGTTCTCGCGTTCGGGCCTTGTCGGCCAATTGGAATATGAGGGATTCACCAACGCTGAAGCCACCATGGCAGTTGACACCGTCAACCCGGATTGGTTCGAGCAGGCGGCGCTATCGGCCGAGCAGTATCTCGAATACACGGCATTCTCACGTTCGGGCCTTATAAGCCAATTGGAGTACGAGGGATTCACCAACGCTGAAGCCACCAGTGGCGCTGACTATGTCAACGCGGATTGGTTCGAGCAGGCGGCGCTATCGGCCGAGCAGTATCTCGACTACTCCGCCTTCTCTAGGTCCGGTCTCATCGACCAACTGGAGTACGAGGGGTTCACTACCGAACAGGCCACCTACGGGGTGGACGAAGCCGGGCTGTAAGGCTGCAAACCGACCTTCGGTTGAGTCTCCCCAACGGATGGCCAGTTCGAGATTCTGGATGTCTTTCGTCTATCCCAACCCTTGTGGGTCTAGCCGCGAAGCGTTCAGTGTCCTCTGGCCGGAATTCGGATGTGCGGGAACGCCGCGCAATGTGAAGTGCAACGCGGTGTGCACGCGAGTCACCGCCGGCCGCGGGGACTGCGGCCGGCCATGTACTCCTGGAGGGCGGCGCGCGAGCTGAGCCACAGTGATCGGTGTCGAACCGCGCGGAGCCGACCCGAGAGGGCGAGCTGGCGGAGGTAGTCCGCCGAGTATGGGCTTCCCTCTGCAAGTGCCCGGAGCGGAACGAGTCGGGCGTCACCGGCAAGGCGAGGGAGGATGAACCTGTTGATCGATTCGCTGACGGCCCGGGCGAAGAGCTCGACGAGGCCGCCGGTATCGCCGCGGTCGGCACGCTCGAGCGCTCGCAGGTAGCGATCCCGTTGCTGAGATCGGATGACCATCGGCGGGTAGTCGGCGTGAACGAGGTCCCAGTTGGCCAGCAGCCTTCCGACGCGCCCGTTGCCGTCGGTGAACGGGTGGATCCGCTCGAACCAGGCATGGCATTGTGCGATCCGCTCGATCACGTGCCTCGGAGAATCAGCACTGTTGGCGGCCACCCAGGCGGTCATGTCGGCCTGGACCGCCGTTGCCGGCGACAACTGGACACGCCTGCCCCCTCCGACGGTCACTCCGGTCGTCCGGAAAGCGCCAGGGTCATCCCTGGTGGCGGGCGGAAACGTCGCCCAGACAGGTCCAACCGCACGGCGGTGCACCCCCCGGACGGTCGCCAGGTCGATCCCGGTCTCTGGTGCAGTCTCGTAGACCCAACCGGCGGCGTCGGCGTATGCCTTCACCTCCAGCGCCTCCAAGAGACTGCCGCGTGCTTCGTCGCGTTCGACGACCGCCACGACATCCTGCTCACTGAGCGAGCTGCCTTCGATTGCCGTCGAGTGGTGCGTCTCCAGCAGCCAGATTTCGCGTAGCACGTGGTCGAGTTCGAGGCTGTGCGGCAGCCCTCCGAAACGATCGCGGAGAACACCGACCTCGCTATCGACGCGGGCGAGAAGCTGCTCGGTGGTAGGGCGACCCCTGGGCACAGAATACCTACGCCTTCTTTG
The DNA here is from genome assembly GCA_947258375.1 of uncultured Acidimicrobiaceae bacterium. Classification (GTDB taxonomy): domain Bacteria; phylum Actinomycetota; class Acidimicrobiia; order Spongiisociales; family UBA5794; genus JAHEJX01. The sequence continues at coordinate 29,616 of CAMYIJ010000010.1, read as the reverse complement.
ATTCAACGTTTATCGGAGCGGGTTCTGCAGTGCTGCGACGCCGCTCAGCTTTGCCGGGACTGAATGGTCAGCTCGAACAGGTCTCTGTTCCAAACGGCGTGGACGTGGGGCGAGGTGGTTCGCCTGCATGGGTGGAATCTCAACTCCGGCTTCGACAGCGGCGGCGTTGAGATCGTGCAAGCTGTCCGGCCAGCCTGCGGGCCACGGGTCTACGAGTGACCGCAACATCTGTAGGTTCCAGTCCCAGTACCTGGCGTACAGGTCGGGTGCGTCACGGCCCAGGCCGAACCACTCCGCGAAGCTCTCCATCGTCGGGATCCACGCTCGACGCCGAGTGAGATCGCCGCCGGCGTGATGGAGTTCTGTGGCGATGTTGACGAAATCTGGGCGTGGACACCGCCCAAGTCAGTCGACGTATACGCCAGACAAGCCCTCGAGAATTGCGCAGTCACCACCCTCTACGACATAGATTTCAATGGTGGCGTCCCCGTTGAGCACCGCACGCAAACTTGTGCGGCTTCCGCCTGGGCAGAGCTCTCCGCCCGTCGTCTCGAGCTCAAGCGTCCAGTCGCCCTCGAAGTACTCGAACACTCCGGTGTCGAGCCCGTCTGGCGTCTCGATCGTGTACGAGTCGGTCTCGATCGTGATGCGCGCTTCGCTGCTCCATGTGCCGCTGAGATCGTCATTTAGGCTCGGCGTCTCGTACCTGGTGCCGAGACGATTGCGGATGAAGCAGTTCTCCCGCAACCGATCCAGCGCGAGGCGGCCGGACCCGTCGGTGTCTTCGGTTACCTCAATCGACATCCGAGTCCGTTCGAACGGTTCGCACATGTCGCTTCCATCCCCAGTGGTCAGGCGGAGGGCGTCTTCATCGAAGAAATAGACCCAGCGGCCGCTGTCAGCTCCGTGGACGCTGACAATCTCGTAAGTGCCGTCCGGGTCCAGCGTCAGAGTCGACGAAAGGGACCAAGTGCCCAACAAGTCCTCGAGCGGCCATCGAGGCGCCGGTGTGCCACGCGACGTTGGAAGGCTGGGCTCCGCAGTTGGAGGCGCAGAGCTGGGCGTGCTGGGATCCACGCTGGGAGGCGCGGAGCTCGGCGTGGCATCGGTACACGCTGCGATCACAACCCCGACAGCGAGGACCACCCAGAACATTCGCACGTGACGCATGGGGCGAGGGTAGGCAGCCACGGCCCATATGCCCGGCCGGCTAGAGCTCTAGGTGCGAGCCGGGCAACCGGCGCCCTGCGGCGTCTTCGGTCCATTTCCGGTGGCGAGATGTAGCCGCGCCCTCGACGATGCTCAGGTTTGTGGGCCCACCTGGATTTGAACCAGGGACCTCATCCTTATCAGGGATGCGCTCTAACCGAGCTGAGCTATGGGCCCGAAGGGACGCCGATTGTACAAGCGTCACGGCGCGATGGGGAAGTTGATGGCGGCGAGCCATCCGCCTGTTCGAGCGGCCAGATCCGCAACGCGTCGGACACACGATGGTTGCGCGCCGTTCACCGTGTCGAAACAGTCCTGAAACGAAGCTCTGACACCCTGCCCGCACGATCCAAAAGACGACGGCAAAGGAACTATATGGACTCGGGTGACACTGCCTGGATTCTCATGAGCAGCGCGCTTGTGCTGTTCATGACACCAGGCCTGGCTTTGTTTTATGGAGGCATGGTGCGGGCGAAGAACGTCCTCAACATGCTGATGATGAACTTCTTCACGATATCGATCGTCACCGTCATCTGGGTGGCGGTCGGCTACTCGATTGCGTTCGGCGGCGACAACAGCATCATCGGTGACTTCAAGTACTGGATGTTCCAAGATCTCGAAGGCGATGGCCTGCTGTTTGCCATGTTCCAGATGACGTTCGCGATCATCACGCCGGCGCTGATATCCGGTGCCGTAGCCGATCGGATGAAGTTCTCGGCGTGGGTGGTGTTCGTCTCGCTCTGGGCGTTGCTGGTGTATCCGGTCGTCGCCCATTGGGCGTGGGCGGGATGGCTCGGCGAGCTGGGCGCCATCGACTTTGCCGGCGGGCTCGTTGTCCACATCAATGCCGGAGTCGCCGCGTTGGTGTTGGTGCTGCTGCTGGGCAAACGCAAGGGCTTCGGCGACGAGGCGATCCGGCCCCACTCGCTGCCGCTCACGCTGATCGGCACCGGCATGCTCTGGTTCGGGTGGTTCGGGTTCAACGCCGGCTCGGCGATCGCCGCCGACGGGCTGGCGGTCAACGCCATGGTCACCACCCAGATCGGTGCCGCTCTCGGAGCGCTCGGTTGGGTGGCTGCGGAATGGCGCAAAACGGGAGCTCCGACAACGCTCGGCGCCGCTTCCGGCGCCATTGCCGGCTTGGTTGCGATCACTCCGGCGGCGGGGTTCGTCGGCCCGGTGGCAGCGTTCGCCTTCGGGATCGTTGCCGGCGTAGCCTGCTACTACGCGGTGTCGCTGAAGTTCCGCTTCGGCTACGACGACTCGCTGGACGTGGTAGGCGTGCACCTCGTCGGTGGGATCGTGGGCTCGCTGCTGCTGGGACTGCTGGCGCAGGAAGGGGTCGGTGGCACCGACGGTGCCCTCTTCGGCAACGCTGCTCTGATCTGGTACCAGCTGGTCGGGGTGGTCGCCGTACTCGTCTTCAGTGGCGTCGTCACGTACGTCATTGCCCGTGTGGTCGAGGCTACGGTCGGTCTGCGCGCCACCGACAAGGAGGAGGCCGACGGCCTCGATATCAGCATCCACGAAGAGCGCGGCTACGTGCTCGACGCTCGCTAGAGGGAGCTTGTCCTATGAAACTGATCACTGCATTCATCAAGCCCTTCAAGCTCGATGACGTCAAGGACGCCCTCAAGGCGGCCGGGGTGTCGGGTATGACGGTCGCCGACGTCAACGGATTCGGCCGCCAGTCCGGCCAGACTGAGGTGTATCGCGGGGCGGAATACCAGGTGGACTTCGTGCCCAAGGTGCGCCTCGACGTCGTGGTCGATGACGGCGACGCAGACACAATTGTCACCACGATCGAGGAGACCGCTCGCACCGGCGACATCGGCGACGGAAAGATCATCGTCACGGACGCCGAGCAAGTGGTGCGGATACGCACCGGCGAGCGCGGGAGCGACGCCGTCTGAGTGGACAGCCTGCGACGCCGGGGACCCCCGATAGCGGGGGTCCCCTGGCGCGTTTCGTCGAACTGCGCGCGACGGTGCGGCGCAAGCGCATCGGTGACGGGGGCCGCGATACGTGCCGGGGCCTGAGCGACGCCCTAGACATGGCCATCGCCACCTCGTGCCCGGACGATCTGGCCGACCGGCTGGCGGTGGTCGCCGTCGGGGGATTCGGGAGGCGGGAGCTTTGCCTGTATTCGGATGTCGACATCATGCTGCTCCACTCGGGACTCGACCCCAACGGCGCCACCCGGCCGATCCTCTACCCGCTGTGGGACGCGGGGCTGAGCGTCGGCCATTCGGTGCGCACCGTGGGCGAATGCGTTGTGGCGGCCAAAGAGAACTTCGAGACGCTCACGGCATTGATGTCGGCGCGGCTGATCTGGGGCAACCAGGAACTGGTTGGCTCTTTGGACGAAGCGCTGGGCGCATACCTAGCAGGGCGCCCACTGACATCACGCCTCCTTGCGGCCGAGCGGAAGCGTCGTAGCCGTGATCCCTACCCGCTCATGGCTGCCGACCTCAAGGAGGGCAGGGGTGGTCTGCGCACCCTGCAGAGCTTCTGGTGGGAGCGGCGCCGCGCCGAGCTCACCGGAACCCCGCTCCCGCACACGGAAACCGCAGACGAAGCTGCGGCTCTCGGGGCCTTGCTGACTGTGCGCAACGCCCTTCACGCGACCGCCGGCCGGACGAGCGACTCGTTCCTGCCCGATCTCAGGGAAGGTGCCGCCCGCTGGCTGGCGGTGGACGTTTGGGACCTGAGCGAGCGGGTTACGCACTCGTTACGCGCCTCCGAGCTTCTAGCCATGGAACGCTGGCCCGACCTGACCCTCCCGGGGACAGGAACCGTCGGGTCGCGGCTGCGCCGCCGGATGCGGCGTTCGGTGCCGGTCGGGGAAACGTCTCGGCCGCTGGCGATCGCCCGTGCGGCCGCGTCCCGTTCGGGAGGGGGATTGAGCGGCCCGGAGCGCGAGGCCGTTCGGGAATCTGGGCCCCAAGGCTGGACGGAGCAAGATCGCGCCGACTTCATGGCGTTGCTCGACCTCGGCGCGTCGGGTCGCGTCGCGTTCGACTGGCTCGATCGGCTCGGCTGGATCGAGGCCAACCTGCCGGAGCTGGCTCACACGATCGCGGCTCCTCAGCTGGCGGCGTTCCACGAGCATCCCGTCGCCAGCCATCTGTGGCGCACTGTCGACGAGATGCGGACACTCATTGACGGTAACGATGAGTGGTACGCCGCCATCGCTGCGGAGGTCGACGACCGGCCGCGGCTGCTCCTGGCGGCTTTCGCTCACGACATCGGCAAGGCCCTTCCCGGCGATCACTCTGAGGTTGGCGCCGAGCTCGCGGCCGCCCTTCTCGGCAGGATCGGATATCAATCCTCGGCAGCTCCCATCGGCGAGCTGGTCCGGATCCACCTGTTGCTCTCCAGCACGGCCACCAAACGCGACACCACGGACCCGCGCGTACTCGAGGAAGTGGCCGCCGCATGCGAGGATCTGCCGACGCTGCAAGCTTTGTATCTGCTGACGGTGGCGGACGCTCGCGCCACCGGGCGCACCATGTGGAGCAGTTGGAAGGCCACGCTCCTCAAGAACCTCTACGTGCGCCTCGCCGCGTTGCTCGATCCCGCCGCGGAGGGCAGCAGCTTCGAGGAGAGGGTTGCAGAAATTAGCGCCGCCTCGGGGGATGCGACGGAAGCGGTGGCCGCGCACTTGGCAGCGATGCCGTCGGACTATCTGCTGAGTCATCGTGACGACGAGATCGCCGCCCACCTCGTGCTGGCGGGTGACCTCGAGGGATCTCAGGCCGCCGTAGAGGTGCTCGACGCGG